>NZ_MOWM01000024.1 GCF_016082275.1 Variovorax sp. E3 | reverse complement strand
GCCGGCCGCCGCGCAACCCGAGCCCGTTCCCGCGCCTCCCGCCGCCGACCCGCTGGCCCCGCTCATCGACGCCCTGCGCAGCGGCGACTCGATCATCATCTTCCCCGAGGGCACGCGCGGCCACACCGGCGAGCCGCAGAAGTTCAAGTCGGGCCTCTACGCCCTGGCCACGATGTTCCCCGAGGTGGTGCTGGTGCCGGCCTGGATCGACAACGTGCAGCGCGTCATGCCCAAGGGCGAGATCGTGCCCGTGCCCATCCTTTGCTCCGTCACCTTCGGCGCGCCGATCCGCGTCGAGGAAGGCGAAGAGCGCCGCCCGTTCCTGGACCGCGCCCGTGCCGCCGTGATCGCGCTGCGCGACGTCTGACATGAAGCTCGAGCAACCCGACGCGCAGTAAAAAATGAACCAGTTCCTGCGCAACCTCACGCCGACCCAGCAGGTCGCGGCCCTCTTTCTCATCGTCTTCGGCCTGCTCGCGATCGTGAGCGCCACCGCGTTCTTCCTCACCTTCCGGGAACGCCGCAACCCCGTGCACGACGCCGCGTGGCAAGCCGAACTCGCGCACTTTCGCCAACTGCTGGGCACCACCTGGTTCATGGTGATCATCTTCTGGATCGGCTGGGCACTGGGCGAAACCGTGGCCACCGTGCTGTTCGCGCTGATCTCCTTCTTCGCGCTGCGCGAGTTCATCACGCTGTCGCCCACGCGGCGCGGCGACCACCGCAGCCTGATCCTCGCGTTCTTCGTGGTGCTGCCGATCCAGTTCTGGCTGGTGGCCACCGCGCGCTTCGACCTGTTCACCGTGTTCATCCCGGTCTACGTGTTCCTTGCCATTCCAGTGGCGAGCGCGCTGGCCAACGACCCGAGCCAGTTCCTCGAGCGCAACGCCAAGCTGCAGTGGGGCATCATGGTCTGCGTGTACGGCATGAGCCACGTGCCCGCGTTGCTGCTGCTGAGCTTTCCGGGCTACGAGGGCAAGAGCGCCTTCCTCGTGTTCTTCCTGGTGTTCGTGGTGCAGACCTCGGTGCTGGTGCAGCACCTGATCTCGCGCCGCACGCAACGCACGCCCTTCGCGCCCAACGTGAGCCGCAGCTTCAACTGGACCAGCTGGGGCATCGGCATCGTGGTGGCCAGCCTGGTGGGCGCGCTGTTCTCGTTCATCACGCCCTTCAAGTTCGGCCAGGCCCTGGCGGTGTCGGTCATCGCCTGCATCGCGGGCTCGATGGGCCACCTGGTGATGAAGGCGCTCAAGCGCGACCGGGGCATTCCCAACTGGGGCAAGAAGGGCGTGGGCGTGACCGGCGCCAACGGCCTGCTCGACCGGGTCGACGCGCTGTGCTTCGCGGCGCCGATCTTCTTTCACTCCATCCGCTGGTACTTCAACGCCTGAAGCCCCACGGGGCGTTCAGGCCTTGCGCCGCACCACGCGGTCGAAGGCTTCCTTCGCCTTGCGTCCCAAGGCCTTGGCCTTCAACGCCTGCAGCTCGCGCGTCATGCGCGTGCGCTGCTCGGGCGACATGGCGGTGCCGAAGCGGCCGAGCGTGTCTTCGAGCGCCGCGCGTTGCGCCTCGGTGCGGCCCTGCCGGCCCTCGGCCTCGGCCAGCCACTCGCCCGCGTTGGCGACGCGCTCGCGCAGCGCCGCGTCGCCCGAGTCGCCGAAGCGCGCCATCAGCACGCGGTAGGCCTTGGCCTGGCCGGCGGTGTCGCCGAGCTTTTCGAGTGCCTTGGCCTTGTTGATCATCGACTTGGCGGCCCACAGCTGCAGCGTGCCTTCTCGCGCGACGGCCGTGCGCCCGATCACTTCGTCATAGCAGCCGACGGCCGCCTTCAGCTGTCCCGCCTGGCGCAGCGCCATGCCCTTGCGGAACAGCGCGCCGGCCACGCGGCCGCGCAGCTCGGGCAGATCGCTGTCGCCCCAGCGCGCCACGATCTCGTCGTGCACGCGCATCTCGTCTTCGGGCCGGCCGAGGCGGTCGAGCGCGGTGCTCTTGTATTGCAGGCACAGCGCGACCTGCTCCTGCATGGCCGTGGCGGCGTCGGCGCCGTAGCAGGCGTCCATGGTGTCGGCGGCGGCGATCACTTCGCTGAAACGTTCCAGCGCGATCAGGCAGAAGGCCTTGTGCGCCAGCGCCCGCGCGCACTGGCGGCGCAGCTCGGCATGCGGCGAGGCGGCATGCGCCGCGAGCACCTCGTCGAACAGCGCGATGGCTTCGTGCGGCTCGCCGGCATCGCCATGCTTGCGGCCCTGCTTCACCTGCTCGCGCACCGCGTCGCGCACGTCGGCCGAGAGCTCTTCGGCATCGACCACCCTGCGCAGCCGCCGCAGGCAGGTCAGGCGGCCCGCGGTCGCCTTGGACAGGGTGTCGCGCAACTGCGGGGCGTCCGCGTCCTCGAGGCGCGCCATGAGGTCTTCGTACACCGCGAGCGCGTCCTCGGGCCGGCCCAGCCGTTCGAGCAGCACGAAGCCCTGGTTGAGCCGCGCGCTGGCCACGGTGCGCTGCACCACGGCGTCGCCGTCGCCCGCGAAGGTGCCGAGCAGGCGTTCGCAGGCGGCCAGCGCCGCGGCGGCATCGTCGTGCTCGCGCAGCCCCACCACCCAGTCGTAGGCGCGCACCACCGCCATGCGGCGCACCTGCGTCGACGCATCGTGGCCGTAGCGTTCGAGCAGCCAGCCGACGAGCTCGGCGCGCCGCGCCTGCTCGTCGGGCCCGAGCCCGTCGAAGAACAGGGTCAGCGCGCGCACGCCCTCCAGGCGCAGCTCGGGCGCGGCGTCGGCCAGTCCGGCCTCGATCTGGTCGGCCACCGCCAGGCACATCACCTGGGCCTGCGTGTGCTGCGCCAGTTCGCGCAGGTTCAGCACCGAGGCCAGGCGCGCCCGCGCCACGCGCAGCACCACGCCGGGGTCGCTGCTGCCGTCGAAGCGTTCGATGGCGGCCTCCAGCGTGGCCAGCGCGTCTTGCGGCAGGCCGCGATGGTGTTCGATCTCGGCCTTCAGCAAGCGCGCTTCCACGCGCCATGCGTCGCGCGCGGCATCGGCCTGCGCGTCGAGCATCTCGCTCATGAAGTCGCAAGCCGCGCACCGGGCCTCGGGCTCGTCGATGAGCCAGGTGCGCTGGAACAGCGCGTTGGCGATGTGCTCGCGCACCTCGGGTTCGGCGCGCTGTCCGTGCGCGGCGATCAGGCGGTCGAGCGTGGTCAGCGCGTCGGCGGGGCGATGCAGCTGGCGCAGCATGTGGGCCAGCAGGCGCAGCGCCTGGCAGCAAGGCACCACCACATCGGCTTCGGGCCGGCCCGCGAACTCCTCGAGCAGGCGGCCACAGGCGGCCAGTGCTTCGCCGCGCCGGCCCAGGTCGTTCAGCAGCTCGGCCTGCCGCAGGCGCGCGGCGGCGCGTTCGGTGGGGTGCTGCAGGCGCTCGAGCAAGGCCTGTGCTTCATCCAGTTGCTGCTGCGCGGAGGACTCGACTACATTCACATTCGCTTCCTTGTGTGGCGCGCCCTGCGGGAAGCGGGGCGGACGGTCCGAATCGGCACGGATTCTGCCCGCGATCACGCGGCTTTCCCGCGCGACTTCGCACCTCTTTCGACTCTCTTGATGCAGGCTTAGGCCTTTTCGCTACCTTTCATGCGCATTCTCGGCATCGACCCCGGCTTGACGACCACCGGCTTCGGCGTGGTCGACGTGGACGGCCATGCGCTGCGCTACGTGGCCAGCGGCACCATCAGCACGCGGCACCTGGGCACGGGCAATCTGCCGGCGCGCCTGAAGGTGCTGTTCGACGGCATCGCGGAAATCGCGGCGCGCTACCAGCCCGACGCGTCGGCGGTGGAAATCATCTTCGTCAACGTCAACCCGCAATCGACGCTGCTGCTGGGGCAGGCGCGCGGCGCATGCGTGACCTCGCTGGTGAACAGCAACCTCACCGTGGCCGAGTACACGGCGCTGCAGATGAAGAAGGCCGTGGCCGGGCACGGCCAGGCCGCCAAGGCACAGGTGCAGGAGATGGTGAAACGCCTGCTCGATCTGCCGGGCCTGCCGGGCGCCGACGCGGCCGACGCGCTGGGCATCGCGATCACGCATGCGCAGGTGGGGCGCTCGATGGCGCGGCTCGCGCAGGCGGCCGAGCTGTCGAAGACGCATGCCGGCACGTACCGGCAAGGCCGTTCGCGCTGAGCGGCAGCGCTACCGGCGAAAGTCCAGCCGCCCGTGGGGCCAGCGGCCGTCGATGCGGCGGTGGTCGACGACCAGCCCGACCCAGGGCTGCGTGATGGCCGGGTTGCTTAGGTTGATGTAGCGGCCCACGAGCCGGTGCAGGCCGGCCTGGCGCACGTCGAGCAGCGCATGGCGCGCGCCGTCGTGCCAGTCGAACAGCAGGTGGATGTGGCCGACGCCGATCTTCACGCGGGCCTGGCCCTCTTTCCATGCGGCGGCGGTGTCGCCGGGCATCGTCGGGTCCGCGCCGCCGTTCCAGCGGCTCGACCAGGCGCCCGCGATCGTCAACGGCATCTCTCGCGCGGCACGCGAAGCAACGCCCCACGCCTCGGCATTGGCGTCGCTGGCCGCGCCGTCGAGGCGCACGCTTGCGGCAAACGCGTCGATGTCTTCACCGTCGGGGTCGGGCGCATCCTGCACGCCGAACGGATTGCGGGAAGGGGGTGTGCGGGTGTTCATGGCGCCATCGTGCGCCGGCGGCCGCTGCCCGGCATGCCGTTTCCGGACATGCGAACAGCGCCGCGAAAAACTACGCGACGCGCTCGGCGATCAGCACCGCGAAGAAGCCGAACGCCGCGAGCAACGTCCACTTCAGCACGATCCAGCCGAAGCGGCGGTACTTGGGCTGTCCCGTGCCCGCATAGAACGCGAAGGACGCGCCGGCCACCAACAGAAGCAGCAGGATGGCCCAGCGGAAAAGAAGCATGTCGTGAAAGCGCGGGCTGCCCGGGCCTACCAGGCGCGGGCGACTTCGCCGAAACCGCGCGGTGCGCGCTTTTCGTCCTCGAAGGTCACGACTTCGTAGGCGTCGCTGTGCGAGAGCAGTTCGCGCAGCAGCTTGTTGTTCAGCGCATGGCCCGAGCGGAACGCGGTGTACGCGGCCAGCAGCGGCTTGCCGATGATGTACAGGTCGCCCATGGCGTCCAGGATCTTGTGCTTCACGAACTCGTCGTCGTAGCGCAGGCCGCCGGCATTGAGCACCTTGGTGTCGTCCATGACGATGGCGTTGTCCAGGCCGCCGCCCAGGGCCAGGCCCTTGCTGCGCATGTACTCGACCTCTTTGGTGAAGCCGAAGGTACGGGCGCGCGCGATGTCGCGGCTGTACGAGTCGGTGCCCAGGTCGAACTCCACGCGCTGGCCGGTGGAGTTGACGACGCGGTGGTCGAAGTCGATCTCGAAGGCCAGCTTGAAGCCGTGGTACGGCTCCAGGCTCGCCCACTTCTCGTTGGCGCCCTCGCCTTCGCGCACCTCGACCTTGCGGGTCACGCGGATGAAGCGGCGCGGCGCCTTCTGCAGCGCGATGCCCGCGCTTTGCAGCAGGAACACGAAGGACGAGGCCGACCCGTCAAGGATCGGCACTTCGTCGGCCGTGATGTCGATGTAGAGGTTGTCGATGCCCAGGCCCGCGCAGGCGGACATGATGTGCTCGACCGTCTGCACCTTGGCGCCGCCGGTGGAGACCGTGGACGCCAGGCGCGTGTCGGTGACCGACTCGGCGGTCATGCGGATCTCGACCGGCTCGGGCAGGTCGACGCGGCGGAACACGATGCCCGTGTCGGCCGGGGCCGGACGCAGGGTCAGCTCCACGCGTTGGCCGCTGTGCAGCCCCACGCCCACGGCGCGGCTGATCGACTTGAGGGTTCGTTGTTGCAGCACACCCTCGATTTTAGGCGCGCGACGGGCGTGACGCCCTATGCCCTTGGCTATGGCCCCGATAGACATGGTTTCCCTGAAAGCCCGGCGATGGACGCAAAGGGCACGAGGTGGACGCAGCGCCTAGGGCCAGCGGAAGTCCCTTTCAGGTCTTCCCTGGTGCCCCTTGCGAACCCTCGTGCCCTCTGCGTTCGGTCGCCGCGGCGTGTTCTCAGTCGGCCTGGCGGCGCAGGAACGCGGGGATCTCGAAGTCGTCCATGCCGCCCGACGACAGCGCGTCCACCTTGGCGGCGGCCATCGTGCGGTTGGTGCGCCACACGCTGGGCACGGCCATGCCGTCGTAGTTGGGCTGGCTGCCGCCGCCGTGGCCACCGGCGCTGGCGTGACCCATGCCGCCGAGCGTGGGCACGGTGAACGGGATGTTGTCGGTGCCGGTGCGGATCACTTCCAGCGTCGGGGCCTGGCGGCGTGCGTCGGCGCGCGACAGGCCGGTGGCAACCACCGTCACGCGCATTTCGTCGCCGAGGCTTTCGTCGTAGGCGGCGCCGTAGATCACGTGCGCGTCCGGCGAGGCGTAGGCGCGGATGGTGTTCATCGCCAGCTTCGACTCGTTCAGCTTCAGCGAGCCCTTCGATGCCGTCACCAGCACCAGCACGCCCTTGGCGCCCGACAGGTCGATGCCTTCGAGCAGCGGGCAGGCCACGGCCTGCTCGGCGGCGATGCGCGCGCGGTCCGGGCCCGCAGCCGCGGCCGTGCCCATCATGGCCTTGCCGGGTTCGCCCATCACGGTGCGCACGTCTTCGAAGTCGACGTTCACGCCGCCGTACTCGTTGATGATTTCCGAGATGCCGCCCACGGCGTTCTTCAGCACGTCGTTGGCTTGCGCGAAGGCTTCGTCCTGCGTGACGTCGTCGCCCAGCACGTCGAGCAGCTTCTCGTTGAGCACCACGATCAGCGAGTCGACGTTGGCTTCGAGCTCGGCCAAGCCGGCGTCGGCGTTGGTCATGCGGCGACCGCCTTCCCAGTCGAAGGGCTTGGTCACCACGCCCACGGTGAGGATGCCCATTTCCTTCGCGACGCGCGCGATCACGGGTGCGGCGCCGGTGCCGGTGCCGCCGCCCATGCCGGCCGTGATGAACAGCATGTGCGCGCCGTCGATGGCGGCGCGGATGTCGTCCACCGCGGCTTCGGCCGCGTCACGGCCCTTTTCGGGCTTGCTGCCGGCACCCAGGCCGCTGGTGCCCAGCTGGATGATCTTGTGCGCGCTGCTGCGTTGCAGTGCCTGGGCATCGGTGTTCGCGCAGACGAACTGAACGCCCTGCACACCGCGCTCCATCATGTGGGCGACCGCATTGCCGCCGCCACCGCCGACACCGATCACCTTGATCTGCGTGCCCTGATTGAACTCTTCGACTTCGATCATTTCGATGGTCATTTTTAACTCCTTGAATCTTGCAGTTGCCGTTATGTGTCTATGAATATTTCTTGTGCCGTGACGAGATCAACGATGTGGTCGTCACGATGGTGGACCTGTGCGTCGCCATCGCTCGTTGAAATGCAAGGGAGGGCTGCCGCGCGCGAGCCAGAGTGGTGACTTGATCATCGTCAGAAATTCCCCACGATGAAGTCCTTGAAGCGTCCGAACGCGGTTTTTACCGACCCGTTCTTCTGCGCGACCTTGAAGCCGCGCATGCGCGCGAAACGTGCCTCTTCGAGAAGGCCCATGACTGTAGCGGCGCGGGGCTGCGCGACCATGTCGGACAACGCGCTCGAATACTTCGGAATGCCGCGCCGCACCGGCTTCAGGAAGATGTCTTCACCGAGCTCGACCATGCCCGGCATCACCGCGCTGCCGCCCGTGAGCACCACGCCCGACGACAGCACTTCCTCGTAGCCCGACTCGCGCACCACCTGCTGCACCAGCGAGAAGATTTCCTCGATGCGCGGTTCGATCACGCCGGCCAGCGCCTGCTTGCTCAGCATCCGCGGGCCGCGATCGCCCAGGCCCGGCACCTCGACCTGCGTGTCGGGGTCGGCCAGCAGCTGCTTGGCATAGCCGTTCTCGACCTTGATGTCTTCCGCGTCCTTGGTCGGCGTGCGCAGCGCCATGGCGATGTCGCTCGTGATCAGGTCGCCGGCAATGGGGATCACGGCCGTGTGGCGGATCGCGCCGTTGGTGAAGATCGCCACGTCGGTGGTGCCCGCGCCGATGTCGACCAGCACCACGCCCAGCTCGCGCTCGTCTTCGGTCAGCACCGCCTGGCTCGAGGCCAGCGGGTTCAGCATCAGCTGGTCGACCTCCAGGCCGCAGCGGCGCACGCACTTGATGATGTTCTCGGCCGCGCTCTGCGCGCCGGTCACGATGTGCACCTTGGCTTCGAGCCGCATGCCGCTCATGCCGATCGGCTCCTTCACGTCCTGGCCGTCGATCACGAATTCCTGCGGCTCCACCAGCAGCAGGCGCTGGTCGCTCGAGATGTTGATGGCGCGCGCCGTCTCGACCACGCGGGCCACGTCGGCCGGCGTCACTTCCTTGTCCTTCACCGCCACCATGCCGCTGGAGTTGATGCCGCGGATGTGGCTGCCGGTGATGCCGGTGTAGACGCGGCTGATCTTGCAGTCGGCCATCAGCTCGGCTTCTTTCAGCGCCTGCTGGATGCTCTGCACCGTGGCGTCGATGTTCACCACCACGCCGCGCTTCAATCCGTTGCTCGGCGCAACACCGAGGCCGGCCAGCTTGAGCTCGCCGCCGGGCAGCACTTCGGCCACCACCACCATCACTTTGGCGGTGCCGATGTCCAGTCCTACGACCAGGTCTTTGTATTCTTTGGGCATTGATATGTCCTCGATTCCTCGGTATTCGCTACTTGATTCTTCTTGGGGCCTCGGGCGAGACCGTGGTGACGCCGCGCAGCCGCAATGCATACGCGTCGTTGTGGCGCAAGTCGGCGCCCTCGACGTCGGCCACTGTGCGGTGGTACTGGCCCGCGACCTGGGTCACGGTCTTCAGGAACCGCTGCAGCCGGGCCGTCACCTCCTCGCTCTGGCCACGGCCGAGCTCCAGCTCGGCGCCGGTGTCCAGCACCACCTTCCAGCTGCCCCGGCTCGACAGCGTGAGCTCGTCGATGCTGAAGTCGTAGGGCTGGAACTGCGGCTGCAGCACGCGGTACATGCCCAGCACCTGGCCGGCCTGCTCGATCGGGCCGTCCAGGCGCGGCAGGTTGTCGTCGACCTCGGCCACGTTGGCCTCGAACACGTCGCCGAAACCGTTGATGAGCTTGGAGCCCGCCTCGTCGCCCCACGCCGCCACCGGCACCTGCTCGGTCAGCGTCACGCGCAGCTTGTTCGGGAACTCGCGCCGCACCACCGCGCTGCGCACCCACGGCACCGACTCGAAGGCCGCGCGGGCGCGCGACAGGTCGATGGTGAAGAAGTTGCCCGTGAGCTGCGGCGCCACGTTGGCGCGCAGCGTGACCGCGTTGTTGTGCGTGACCTCGCCGTCCACCTTGATGCCGCCGATGGGGAAGAAAGGCTGGCGCAGCACCCACCAGCGCCCGCCGCCAGCAGCATGAGCGCCACCATCGCGAAGGCAATG
The DNA here is from genome assembly GCF_016082275.1 of Variovorax sp. E3. Classification (GTDB taxonomy): domain Bacteria; phylum Pseudomonadota; class Gammaproteobacteria; order Burkholderiales; family Burkholderiaceae_C; genus Variovorax. Next base: position 58,350 of record NZ_MOWM01000024.1, on the reverse strand, counting down.
TTCGCGACGATGTTCATGAGCTTGACGTCGAAGGGCGCGGGGATGCTGTCGGCCATGGCTATAGCGAACCTCCGGTGGCGTCCAGCGCGGCCGCGGCCAGCACGCGCAGGCACAGTTCTTCGTAGGGGATGCCCGCCGCGCGCGCCGACATCGGCACCAGCGAGTGGCTGGTCATGCCGGGCGAGGTGTTCATCTCGAGCAGGAAGGGCTTGCGGTCGCTGGCGCGGATCATCACGTCGCCTCGGCCCCAGCCGCGGCAGCCGAGCGTGCGGTAGGCGGCCAGCGTGATGCGCTGGATCTCGTGCTCCTCGGCTTCGGGCAGGCCGCTCGGGCAGTGGTACTTCACGTCGTCGGTGAAGTACTTGTTCTGGTAGTCGTAGGCGCCTTCGGGCGCGGCGATGCGCACCACCGGCAGCGCGCGCGCGTCCAGGCCGTGGCCGAGCACGGCGCAGGTCACTTCCTCGCCTTCGATGAACTCCTCGCAGAGCACGTCGGCGTCATACCTGGCGGACAGCGTGACCGCCTCCTGCATCTGCGAGTAGCCCTCGACCTTGGTCACGCCGATGGACGAGCCTTCGCGCGGCGGCTTCACGATCACGGGCAGGCCGAGCACGTCGGGCACGGCCATGATCTGCTCGCGGCTTTGCTGGTCGAAGGCCAGGCGCACATACTTGGGCGTCGGCAGGCCGTCGGCCTGCCAGATGCGCTTGGTCATGACCTTGTCCATGGCCACGCTCGAAGCCATCACGCCCGAGCCGGTGTAGGGAATGCCGAGCAGTTCGAGCGCGCCCTGCACGGTGCCGTCTTCGCCATGGCGGCCATGCAGCGCGACGAAGCAGCGCGCGAAGCCTTCGCGCTTGAGGTCGGTCAGCTCGCGGTCCTTGGGGTCGAAGGCATGCGCGTCGACACCGCGCGAGCGCAGGGCTTCGAGCACGCCGGTGCCCGACAGCAGGGAAATTTCGCGTTCGGCGGACGTGCCGCCGAACAGCACGGCGACCTTGCCGAAGCGTTTGGGATCCTGAAGGCTCATGCGGCCCTCCCTTTGCGCGAGACGCGCTCCGATGTTGAGGACGAGGCGGCGGCGGGAACGCCCGCCGCGCCGATTCGACCACCTTGGCCGGCACCGCGCCGATCGACCCGGCGCCCATCGAGAGCACCACGTCGCCCGGGCGGGCGTTGTCCAGAATGGCTTGCGGCATGGCGCCGATGTCGTCGACGAACACCGGCTCGACCTTGCCCGCCACGCGCAGCGCGCGTGCCAGCGTGCGGCCGTCGGCGGCCACGATGGGCGCCTCGCCGGCGGCATAGACCTCGCCCAGCAGCACCGCGTCGGCCGTGCCGATGACCTTGACGAAATCCTCGAAGCAGTCGCGCGTGCGGGTGTAGCGGTGCGGCTGGAAGGCCAGCACCAGCCGGCGCCCCGGGAACGCGCCGCGCGCGGCCGCGATGGTGGCGGCCATTTCGACGGGGTGGTGGCCGTAGTCGTCGATGACGGTGAAGGTGCCGGCGGCATTGCCCCCCTGCACCGCCACGTCGCCGTAGCTCTGGAAGCGGCGGCCCACGCCCTTGAAGCCCGCGAGGCCGCGCTGCACGGCCTCGTCGGGAATGCCGAGCTCGACCGCCACGGCGATCACCGACAGCGCATTGCGCACGTTGTGCTCGCCCGGCAGGTTCAGCACGATGGGCAGGTCGGGCAGCGTCACGCCGTTGCGCCGCTGCGCGGTGAAATGCATCTGGCCGCCGACCGCGCGCACGTCGATGGCGCGCACCTGGGCGTCTTCGCCGAAGCCGTAGCTGGTGACCGGGCAGGTCACGCTGGCCACGATCTCGCGCACCGCCGGGTCGTCGGTGCACAGGATGGCCACGCCGTAGAACGGCATGCGGTGCAGGAAGTCGACGAAGGCCTTCTTGAGCTTCGCGAAGTCGTGCCCGTAGGTCTCCATGTGGTCGGCGTCGATGTTCGTGACCACCGCCATCACGGGCAGCAGGTTCAGGAACGAGGCGTCCGACTCGTCGGCCTCGACCACGATGTAGTCGCCGCTGCCGAGCTGCGCATTCGCGCCGGCGCTGTTCAGGCGGCCGCCGATCACGAAGGTCGGGTCCAGGCCCGCCGCGTCGAGCACGCTCGCCACGAGGCTGGTGGTGGTGGTCTTGCCGTGCGTGCCGGCAATCGCGATGCCCTGCTTCAGGCGCATCAGCTCGGCCAGCATGAGCGCGCGCGGCACCACGGGAATGCGCTTCTCGCGCGCGGCCAGCACTTCGGGGTTGTCCGACTGCACGGCGGTGGAGGTGACGACCGCGTCCGCGCCGTCGATGTGCGCGGCGGCGTGGCCCACGAAGGTGCCGATGCCCAGGCCCGCGAGCCGTCGCAGCGTGGCGCTGTCGGACAGGTCGGAGCCGGTGATCTTGTAGCCCAGGTTCAGCAGCACTTCGGCGATGCCGCTCATGCCCGAGCCGCCGACGCCGACGAAGTGGATGTGACGGATTGCGTGCTTCATGCGCGGCCTCCATTCATCGACGATGCGATTTGCGTGGCGAGCGCAGCAAAGCCCTTTCGCGGGACACCGCGGAACCGGCTTTGCCGGGCCGCAGGTGTCGCCCCCGGCGAGGGGGTTGGCGAAGCGACACGAAGTGCGCGAAGACTGGGGGAGTGCGTCATCTTGCAAGCTCCTCGCAAGCGCGGACGACGGCCTCGACGGCCTCGGTCTTCTGCATGGTCTTGGCCTTCTGGGCCTTGTCGATCAGCGCGGTGCGCTCGGTGTTCTGTAGCAAATCGGCCAGCAATTCAGGTGTGAGGTCGGCCTGTTGCACGAGCCACCCGCCGCCCGCGTCCACGAGGAAGCGCGCGTTGGTGGTCTGGTGGTCGTCGACCGCCGAGGGGAAAGGCACGAACAGCGCTGCTGCGCCGACGGCCGCGATTTCTGTGACGGTGCTGGCTCCGGCGCGCGCGACGATGATGTCGGCGTCCGCATAGGCCTGCGCCGTGTCTTCGATGAAGGGCGTGAGCTCGCCGTCCACGCCGGCGGCCGTGTAGTTGGCGCGCAGCTCGTCGATCTGCTTGGCGCCGCTCTGGTGCAGCACCCGCGGGCGCGTTTCGGGCGCGATGCGCGCCAGCGCCTGCGGCACCACGGTGTTCAGGCCGCGCGCGCCGAGGCTGCCGCCCACCACCAGCAACTTGAGCGGACCGGTGCGGCCCGCGAAACGGGTGGCCGGGTCGGCCTTGCAAGTGAACGCGGTGCGCAGCGGATTGCCCACCCACTGCGCCTTCTTCAGCACATTCGGGAAGGCCGTGAACACGCGGTCGGCCACGCCCGCCAGCACCTTGTTGGCCAGGCCCGCGACCGAGTTCTGCTCGTGCAGCACCAGCGGCTTGCCGAGCAGCACGCCCATCATGCCGCCGGGGAAAGTGATGTAGCCGCCCAGGCCCACGAGCACGTCGGGCTTCACGCGGCGCACCGCGCACAGGCTTTGCCAGAAGGCGCGCAACAGGCGCAGCGGCAGCAGGAACAGCGTGAGCGGGCCCTTGCCGCGCACGCCGCCGAACTGCACGGGCTCGAACGCGAAGCCGCGCGGCGGCACGAGTTTTTCTTCCATGCTGCCGGGCGCGCCCAGCCAGTGCACCTGCCAGCCGCGCTCGCGCAAGGCCTCGGCCACGGCGAGTCCCGGGAAGATGTGGCCGCCGGTGCCGCCGGCCATGACGAGCGCGGTGCGGCCGGTCATACGCGACCTCCGCGCATCAGCACGCGGTTTTCGTAGTCGATGCGCAGCACCACGGCCAGCGCCACCAGGTTCATCAGGATGGCCGAGCCGCCGAAGCTCATCAGCGGCAGGGTCAGGCCCTTGGTCGGCAGCGCGCCGAGGTTCACGCCCATGTTGATGAAGGCCTGGAAGCCCATCCACACGCCCACGCCCTGCGCCACGAGGCCCGAGAACACGCGGTCGAGGGCAATGGCCTGGCGGCCGATGTGCATGATGCGGCGCGTGAGCCAGAGGAACATGCCGATGATCAGCAGCACGCCGACCAGGCCGAACTCTTCGCCGATCACGGCGAGCAGGAAGTCGGTGTGCGCCTCGGGCAGCCAGTGCAGCTTCTCGACGCTGCCGCCCAGGCCCACGCCGAAGATCTCGCCGCGCCCGATGGCGATCAGCGAGTGCGACAGCTGGTAACCCTTGCCCAGCGCGTGCTCTTCGCTCCACGGATCCAGGTACGCGAAGATGCGCTCGCGGCGCCACGGGCTGGTCGCGACGATGGTGCCGAAGGCCACCACCACCAGCGCGGCGATCACGAAGAACATGCGCGCGTTCACGCCGCCCAGGAACAGGATGCCCATGGCGATCACCGCGATCACCATGAACGCGCCCATGTCGGGCTCGGCCATCACCAGCATGCCGACCACCACCACCGCGATGCCCATCGGCAGCACGGCGCGAAAGAACCGCTCCTTGATCTCCATCTTGCGCACCATGTAGCTGGCGGCGTAGAGCACCATCGCGAGCTTGGCGAGTTCCGACGGCTGGAAGCGCATGAAGCCCATCGGCAGCCAGCGGCGCGCGCCGTTCACGTTGATGCCGATGTGCGGAATGAGCACGGCCACCAGCAGCAGCAGCGAGGCCACGAAGAGCCAGGGCGCGGCGCGCTCCCAGGTCTTCATCGGGATCTGGAAGGTCAGCAGCGCGGCGACGAACGCGAAGGCCACCGAGGCCGCGTGCCGCGTGAGGAAGTACGACGCGCTGTAGCCGGCACGCGCAAAGCGCGGGTTGTCGGGCAGCGCGATGGAGGCCGAATACACCATGATCAGGCCCCAGGTCAGCAGCGCGACCGTGACCCACACCAGCGCCTGGTCGAAGCCCAGCACGCGCATGGGCGTGGCCTTGGTCTGCGCGATGCCGGCGCCGCCCAGCCGCACGGGCAGGTGCACGGGCAGCGCGTCGATGCCGCTGCGCGCGCGCTTGAACCAGCCACCGAAGCGGCTGGTGCGGGTGCTGGGCGTGGCGCCTGCGGCGGCAGAGTTCAAACCGGTTCCTCCGTCGAATCGGAAGCAGAAGAAGACGACGACAACGACGACTCGTCCACCAACCCGCGCGGGCTGTCCTCGTAGGCCTGCACGGCCTCGCGAAACACTTCGGCGCGGTGCCCGTAGTCCCTGAACATGTCGAAGCTCGCACAGGCCGGTGACAGCAGCACGGCATCGCCGGGGTTGGCGCGGGCGGACGCGGCCTTCACGGCCTCGTCCATCGAGCCCGCGTGCGTCAGCGAGACACCGGTCGACGCCAGCGCGGCCTCGATGAGCGGCGCGTCGCGGCCGATGAGCACCACGGCGCGCGCGTACTGGCGCACGGGCGCGGCGAGCGGCTCGAAGTCTTGCCCCTTGCCCTCGCCGCCGAGGATCACGACCACGCGGCGCTCTTCGCCCAGGCCCGCCAGCGCGGCCACCGTGGCGCCCACGTTCGTGCCCTTGCTGTCGTCGAAGTACTCGACCTCGTCAATGATGGCGATAGGCTCCACGCGGTGCGGCTCGCCGCGGTATTCGCGCAGGCCGTAGAGCATGGGACCGAGCGCGCAGTCGGCGGCGCTGGCCAGCGCGAGCGCGGCCAGTGCGTTCATGGCGTTGTGGCGGCCGCGAATGCGCAGCGCGTCGGCGGGCATCAGGCGCTGCAGGAAGATTTCTTCCTCGACCACGGCGCCGCGCTTGCGCTTTTGCGTTTCGTCGGCTTCGAGCGCGCGCACCAGCCAGGTCATGCCGTTGACGCGCTCGATGCCGTAGTCGCCCGGGCGCAGCGGCATGGCCGCGCCGAAGGTGACGTGGGTGCGGATCTGCGGGCGCTGCAACTTGACGCGCACCGGCGCGGGCAGCATCGCCATCACGCCGGCATCGTCGCGGTTGAGGATCATGAGCCCGCGCGCGCCGAAGATGCGCGCCTTGGCCGCCGCGTAGGCCGGCATGTCGCCGTGCCAGTCGAGGTGGTCCTGCGTGAGGTTGAGCACGGTAGCGGCGGTGGGCTCGAAGCCCTGCACGCCGTCGAGCTGGAAGCTCGACAGCTCGAGCACCCACACGTCGGGCAGCGTGCCGGCGTCGATGTGCGCGGACAGCGTGTCGAGCAGCGTCGGCCCAATGTTGCCGGCCACGGCCACGGTCTTGCCCGCGCGCTCGACCAGCTGGCCGGTGAGCGCGGTGACGGTGGTCTTGCCGTTGGTGCCGGTGATGGCGAGCACGGCGGGCGTGTAGCCCTTGGGTGGTTCGGGCTCGACCGGCGGCGCCAGCTCAAGCTGGGGCGAATCGGGTTCCTCTTCCACCGCCGCCGAGGCCGGATTGGTGGCGGAGATTTCGGCGATCTTGGCGACGAACTCGGCGGCTTCCTTCGCGGCCGTGGGGACGTAGGGCTTGCCGGTGCTGGGCAGGCGGGAAACGGTGGCGGGCGTGGGCGCGGGCGCGGCGGGCGCCTCGGGGTCCACGGGGGTTTCGGCTGCGGGGGCTTCGGACGGTTCCGATGCGGCGGCTTCCGGCGCGGGGACTTCCGCTGCGACGTCTTGCGGCGTGGCTTCGGGTTCGGCTGCGGCTTCGGTTTCGGCCACGGCCTCGGTTTCGACCGGGGTCTCCGGCGGCACGGGCACGGCCACGCTCATCGACGGATCGCGCGGCATGGCTTCGGCCATGGCGGCGGGAGCGATCGGCTCGGGCTCGACTTCCACCGCCGCGGCGGGCTCCACGGCCTCGACGGGTTGGGGTGCCTCTACAGCCACCGGCGCTTCCAGGGGCAGTTCGGCCTGCGCTTCAGGCGGCACCACGGGCTCAACCACCGCTTCGGCTTCGACTGCGCCGCGGGTTCGGCTTCAGGCTCGGGCTCGACTTCCGCCACCGGCACTTCGACCGTGCGCAGGTCCAGCAGCGCACGCGCGAACAGGTCCAGCTCGCCGCCAACCGGCAGGCCCATGGCACGTGCCGCGTCGGCCACCGGTGCGATGGTCTCGGGCGACAGGCCTGGCGAGCGGTACACCGCGCGAATCGGCGTGCCTTCGACCAGCGCGGCCGTGAACGGGCCGCCGACGAACGCGACATCGGGCCACTGCGCCTTCAGCGTCGCGAGCGACGCGGGCGCCTCGCGCGTGTCGGCCACGGTCACCACCGCGCCATGGCGCGCGCACCAGCGCGCCATCGCCAGCCCGGACGCGCCGAGGCCGAGGATGAGAACGGGGAGGTCTTTCAGGTGCCGCATGGTTTCTTCGTTACCGCAGCTTCAGCGTCGAAAGGCCCACGAGGCACAGCAGCATCGTGATGATCCAGAAGCGCACCACAACCTGCGTCTCGCGCCAGCCGCTCTTCTCGAAGTGATGGTGCAGCGGCGCCATCTTGAGCACGCGCCGGCCTTCGCCGTAGCGTTTCTTCGTGTACTTGAAGTACATGACCTGCGCCATCACCGAGATCGCCTCGACCACGAAGATGCCGCCCATGATGAAGAACACGATTTCCTGGCGCACGATGACCGCGATGGTGCCCAGCGCGCCGCCCAGCGCCAGCGCGCCCACGTCGCCCATGAAGACCTGCGCCGGGTGCGTGTTGAACCACAGGAACGCGAGCCCCGCGCCCGCCATGGCGGAGCAGAACACCAGCAGCTCGCCCGAGCCCGGGATGTTGGGGAACAGCAGGTACTTGGAATACACCGCGCTGCCCGTGACGTAGGCGAACACGCCCAGCGCCGAGCCCACCATCACCACCGGCATGATCGCCAGGCCGTCCAGGCCGTCGGTGAGGTTCACCGCGTTGCTCGCGCCCACGATCACCAGGTACGTGAGGATCACGAAGCCGATGCCGCCCAGCGGGTAGCTCACTTCCTTGAAGAAGGGCACCAGCAGGTTGATCTTGGGCGGAAAGTCGAGGTCGAAGCCCGACTGCACCCACGCGAAGAACAGCTGCAGCACGCGCCAGTTGGAGCTCTCGGAAATGCTGAACAGCAGGTAGAAGCCCGCGAGCAGGCCCACCACCGACTGCCAGAAATACTTCTCGCGCGAGCGCATGCCTTCCGGGTCTTTGCGCACCACCTTGCGCCAGTCGTCGACCCAGCCGATGGCGCCGAAGCCCATCGTGACCCACAGCACGATCCACACGAAGCGGTTCGAAATATCGAACCACAGCAGCGTCGACAGCGCGATCGAGAACAGCACCAGCACGCCGCCCATGGTCGGCGTGCCGCTCTTGGTCAGGTGCGTTTCCATGCCATAGCCGCGAATCGGCTGGCCGATCTTCAGCGCGGCCAGGCGGCGAATGACGTACGGGCCCGCCACCAGGCCGACCACGAGCGCGGTCAGCGCGGCCATCAGCGCGCGGAACGTGAGGTATTGAAAAATGCGCAAGAACCCGAATTCGGGCGAGAGCGATTGCAGCCATTGGGCCAGCGTCAGCAGCATGTTGTATTGCGCGGCTCATGCGTCATGACCGGCCTCCTTTTGTTGTTGTGGTCGTGTGCGCCTGGGCCGTGATGGCCTGCACCAGCCGCTCCATCTTCATGGAGCGCGATCCCTTGACGAGCACGCTGCCGACATGCGGCAGGCGCGTGAGCACGGCCGCGCCGAGCGCGTCGAACTCGCTGAAATGGCGGCCGTCGGCATCGCCCCGGAAAGCCGCGACGGTATGGGCCGTGGCGCTGCCGAGCGTGTAGACGGCCTCGATGCCGCGCTGGCGCGCCCAGTCGCCGACTTCGGCGTGGAACTCGGGCGAGCGGTCGCCGACCTCCGCCATGTCGCCGAGCACCAGCAGGCGCGGACCCGGCAGGGCGGCGAGCACGTCGATGGCGGCAATCACGGAATCGGGGTTGGCGTTGTAGCTGTCGTCGACCAGCGTGACGGCACGGCCGCCGGCCAGCACGATCTCGCTGGCGCGCGAGCGGCCCTTGACCGGCTCGAAGGCACTCAGGCCCGCGCCGATGGTGTCGATCGACACGCCGGCCGCGAGCGCGCAAGCCGTGGCCGCGAGCGCATTGACCACGTTGTGACGGCCCGCGATGTGCAGGCGCGCGTCGAAGCTGCCGATGGGCGTGCGGATGCGCACGGCCCAGGCGCCCTGCTTCCATTCAGCGCTGTCGAGCGAGATGTCGGCGCCTTCGTGCTCGCCGAAGGTCATGCAGCGGCGCGCACCGCCGCTGCGCGCCATGTCGGTCCACAGCGAGGTGAAGGTGTCGCCATGGGGGAACACGGCGGTGCCGTCTTCGGGCAGCACCGCGAACACGGCGGCGTTCTCGATGGCGACCGCCTCGACGGTGGCCATGAACTCCTGGTGCTCGCGCTGGGCGTTGTTGACCAGCGCGATGGTCGGGCGCGACATGACGGCCAGCCGCGCGATCTCGCCCGGGTGGTTCATGCCCAGTTCGAGCACGGCGCGCTGGTGGCTGGCGCGCAGGCGCAGCAGCGTGAGCGGCACGCCGATCTCGTTGTTGAAGTTGCCGGCCGTGGCCAGCGCGCGTTCGGCGCGGAAGGCGAACAGCACCGCCGCGATCATCTGCGTGACGGTGGTCTTGCCGTTGCTGCCGGTGACGGCGATCAGCGGCAGCTCGAACTGCGCGCGCCAGCCGGCGCCCAGCGCGCCGAGCGCGAGCAGCGAGTCGGGCACCTCGAGGCCGGACAGGCCCGCGGCTTCGAGGCCGCGGTGCGCGATGGCGGCCACGGCGCCCTGCTTCTTCGCGTCGGCCAGGAAGTCGTTGGCGTCGAAGCGCTCGCCCTTGAGCGCGACGAACAGGTCGCCGGGCGCGAGCGTGCGCGTGTCGGTGTGCACGCGGGCGATGACGGTCGAGGCGTCACCCACCAGGCGCGAGCCGGGAATCCATTGCTGCGCCTGGGCCAGCGTGATGCCGAGCGGCGTCGTGTCGACGGTCATGCACCACCTCGCTTGGCCAGCGCCTGTTGCGCATGGGCCTTGTCGGAAAACGCGATGCGCTGCCCGCCGATCTCCTGCCAGGCCTCGTGGCCCTTGCCGGCGATGAGCACCACGTCCTGCGGCGCCGCCTGCGCGATGGCGTCGGCGATGGCGGCGGCGCGGTCGGGCTGCACCTGGGCCGCGTCGGGGCGCGAGAAGCCGCGCAGCACCTGGCTGATGATGGCGTCGGGCTTTTCGCTGCGCGGGTTGTCGCTGGTGACGACCACGCGATCGGCCTGGCGTTCGGCCACGGCGGCCATCATCGGGCGCTTGATCGGGTCGCGGTCGCCGCCGCAGCCGAACAGGCACCAGAGCGCGCCGCCACGTTGCTTTGCCAACGCGCGCAAGCCGATGAGGGCCTTGTCGAGCGCGTCGGGCGTGTGGGCGTAGTCGACCACGGCCAGCGGTGCGCCTTCGCCGGTGCCCACGCGGTCCATGCGGCCGGGCACGCTCGTGAGGTTGGCGCAGGCGGCCACGGCCTGGGCCAGCGTGAGGCCCAGCGCGCGCAGCGTGCCCAGCACGCCCAGCAGGTTGGCCACGTTGTACTGGCCGATCAGGCCGGTCGACAGGCGCTCCAGCGCGGCCGTGCCGTGCTCGGCCACCGAGAACTGCAGGCCCTGCGCGTCGTAGCCGATGTCGCGCGCCACGAGGCGGGCGGGCTTGCCGCCGGCCGACACGGTCCAGACGTCGAGCGCGCCGATGCCGGCATCGAGCAGGTTCGCGCACAGGCTCGCGCCGTGCGTGTCGTCGATGTTGATGACTGCCGCGCGCAGGCCCGGCCAGCGGAACAGCTCGGCCTTGGCCTGCCAGTAGGCGTCCATGCTGCCGTGGTAGTCCAGGTGGTCCTGCGTGAAGTTGGTGAACACGGCCACGGCGATGTGCGCACCGTCGAGGCGACGCTCGGCGATGCCGATGGACGAGGCCTCGATGGCGCAGGCGCCGAAGCCGCGCGCAACCAGTTCGCGCAACTCGCGCTGCATCATCACGGGGTCGGGCGTGGTCAGGCCGGTGTAGGTCAGCTCTGGCGGCACGCCGATGCCCAGCGTGCCCATCACGGCGCAGGGCGACGGCGCGTCGCGCTGCACCGTGCCGTCGGGCTTCATCACGCGCAGGCCGCCGGCGGCACGCAGCGTGGAAAGCGATTCGGCCAGCCACCAGGCGGTGGAGGTCTTGCCGTTGGTGCCGGTCACGGCCAGCACGTCGAGGAAGGCCGAGGGGTCGTCGTAGAAGGCCGCGGCGATCGGGCCGGTGGCGGCCTTCAGGCCCGGGTAGCTCACGATGCGCTCGTCACCGTCGAAGCCGAAGGCTTCCACGCCCTCGTGCTCGACCAGGCAGACCGACGCGCCCTGCGCCAGCGCCGACGCCACGTGCTTGCGGCCGTCGGTGGCGGCGCCGGGCCAGGCGACGAAGACGTCGCCCGCGCCCACGGCACGGCTGTCGGCGTGCATGTGGGCCTGCGGCGCGCGCTGCTTGAGCCAGGCGGCGGCCAGTGGGGGGGAAGTGAAGGTCAGCATGTTCAGAAGCTCTCGTCGACGCCCTGCGTCATCACAAGCGGTTTGACCGCCAGATCGGGCGGTACGTTCATCATGCGCAGGGTCTGCTGCACGACTTCGCTGAACACGGGGGCCGCTGCCAGGCCACCGAAATACTGGCCGTCGGTCGGCTCGTCGATCATCACGGCGACGATGATGCGCGGTTTTTCGATCGGCGCCATGCCGGTGAACCACGCACGGTATTTGTTACTCGCGTAACCCTTGCCAACCTGCTTGTGGGCCGTGCCCGACTTGCCGCCGACCGAATAGCCGACCGTCTGCGCGCGCGTGCCGGTGCCGCCGGGGCCGGCGGCCATCTGCAGCATCTTGCGCACGGCCAGCGCGTTGGACGGCGAGAACACGCGCACGCCGACCGGCGGCTCGTCGTTCTTCAGGATGGTGACCGGAATGAGCGAGCCGTCGTGCGCGAACGAGGTGTACGAGTGCGCCATCTGGAACAGCGACGCCGACAGGCCATAGCCGTAGGCCATGGTGGCCTGCTCGACCGGCTTCCAGGTCTTCCACGGGCGCAGCCGGCCCGTTACCGCGCCGGGGAACTGGATCTGCGGCTTCTGGCCGTAGCCGAGCGCGGTGTAGGTGTCCCACATCTCGTGCGGGGTCATCTTCTGGGCGATCTTGAGCGCGCCCACGTTGCTCGACTTCTGGATCACGCCCTCGACCGTCAGCGCGCCGTAGTTGTGCGTGTCGCTGATGGTGAAGCCGCCGATCTGGTAGCGGCCCGGCGCGGTGTCGATCACCGTCGAGGGCTTCACGCGGCCGGCTTCCAGCGCCATGCCGACCGTGATGGGCTTCATGGTCGAGCCGGGCTCGAAGGTGTCGGTGAGCGCGCGGTTGCGCAGCTGCTCGCCGGTGAGGTTCTGGCGCTTGTCGGGCACGTAGCTCGGGTAGTTGGCCAGCGCCAGCACCTCGCCGGTGGTGGAGTCGAGCACCACCACGCTGCCGGCCTTGGCCTTGCGCGCGGTCACGGCGTCGCGCAGCTTCTGGTAGGCGAAGAACTGCACCTTGCTGTCCACGCTCAGCTGGATGTCCTTGCCGTCCAGCGGCGGCACGGTGTCGCCCACGCCCTCGACCACGCGGCCCAGGCGGTCCTTGATGACGCGGCGCGACCCGGCCTTGCCGGCCAGGTCCTTGTTGAATGCCAGCTCGATGCCTTCCTGGCCGCTGTCTTCCACGTTGGTGAAGCCCACCACGTGCGCGGCGGCCTCGCCCTCGGGGTACTGGCGCTTGTATTCGCGGCGCTGGTAGATGCCCTTGAGGTTCAGGGCCGCGATCTGCTTGGCGATCGGCTCGTCGACCTGGCGCTTGACCCACACGAAGGTCTTGTCCTCGTCCTCGAGCTTCTTGTCGAAGTCCTTCTGCGGCATCTCGAGCAGCTTGGCGACCTGCTTGAGCTTGGCGCGCACCTCGGGGTCGTCGCGCTCGATGTCTTCAGGAATGGCCCAGATGCTGGGCGCGACCACGCTGGACGCAAGAATGAGCCCGTTGCGGTCCAGGATGCGGCCGCGGTTGGCCGGCAGCTCCAGCGTGCGCGCAAAGCGCACTTCGCCCTGCCGCTGGAAGAAGCTGTTGTTGAACACCTGCACGTAGGCGGCGCGCGCGGCCAGCATCACGAAGCCGAAGGCGATGCCGGCCACGATGAACTTGCTGCGCCAGACCGGCGTCTTGCTCGCGAGCAAGGGGCTGGTGGTGTAGCGCACGCTGCGGTTGCCGCGGGTCATCGTGCGGCCCTCGCTGCAACAGCGGGCTTGGCGCCCAGCTTGGCCGGCTTGGGGCCGGTGGTGGGCGTGGCCGGCGGCAGCGGCGCCACGGCCGGAATCACCGAGCCGTCGGGCCGCACGTACTGCGTGATGGCCGGCGAGGTGGTGCGCATCTGCAGCTGCTCCTTGGCGAGCTTCTCCACGCGCAGCGGCGTGGCCTGGGCGCGCTTTTCGACCTGCAGGCGGTCGCGGTCCAGCTCCAGGCGGCGGGCTTCCTGCTGCACGCGGTCGAGCTCGGTGTAGAGCTGACGCGACTGGTACTGCGTGTGAACGAGGTACAGCGCCGTGGCTATGACCGCCAGCAGCAGCAACAGGTTGATGCGGGCCATGTCAGTTGGCCTCCGTGCGCTCGGCGACCCGCAGGATCGCACTGCGCGAACGCGGATTGCCGCGCACTTCCTCGTCGGACGGCTTGATGCGCTCCAGCGCGCGCAGCTTCATGACCTTGGGCGCGGCAAAGGGCGCGCGGCGGTCGTAGACCTCCTTGGAATGCTTGGCGATGAACTGCTTGACGATGCGGTCTTCCAGCGAGTGGAAGCTGATCACCGCCAGGCGCCCGCCGGGCTGCAGCACCGAGAGGCTCGCCTCTAGCGCCTGTTGCAGCTCTTCAAGCTCGGCGTTGATGAAAATCCGAAAAGCCTGAAATGTGCGCGTTGCAGGGTTCTGGCCCTGCTCGCGGGTTTTGACCGTGCCAGCCACGAGCTCGGCCAGTTCGGTGGTGGTTGAAATTGGGCCCCGTTCTTGTCGGCGAGCAACAATCGCCTTTGCAATCTGAACAGCAAACCGTTCTTCGCCATAGTCACGGATCACCTCTGCAATCTGCTGAAGTTCGGCCGTTGCCAGCCATTCGGCCACGCTCTCGCCGCGCGTGGTGTCCATGCGCATGTCGAGCGGGCCGTCGAAACGAAAACTGAAACCGCGCACCGGGTTGTCGATCTGGGGTGAACTCACGCCCAGGTCCATCAGCAAGCCGTTGACGCTCGCGCCGGGCAATTCACCCAGCGAGCGGAAACCCTGGTGGCGGATGGAAAAACGCGCATCCGGGATGCGCGCTGCTTCGGCCACTGCTTCCGCATCCTTGTCGAATGCGATCAGCCTGCCTTCCGGCGCCAGCCTGGAGAGGATGGCACGCGCGTGCCCTCCCCGCCCGAAGGTGGCGTCCACGTAGGTGCCGGTTGCCGCCGTGCTGCCTGAAAGAAGCGCTTCCACCGCTTCGTTCAGCAAGACGGTCGTATGGGTCCATGGGGTGTTCACGTGAGCCCTCAGAACGCGAAGTCCTGAAACACATCCGGCATCTCGCCCTGGGTGGCCTCGGCCTCCTTGGCCTCGTAGGTGGCCTTGTCCCAGAGTTCGAAGTGGTTGCCCATGCCAAGAAGCAGCGTCTCGCGCGAGATGCCGGTGGCGGCGCGCAGCTCGGGCGACACCAGGATGCGGCCGGTGCCGTCCATCTCGACGTCCATGGCGTTGCCCAGGAAGACGCGCTTCCACCACTGCGCCGACATCGGCAGCGCGGCGATGCGCTCGCGGAATTTTTCCCATTCGGGACGGGGGAACACCATCAGGCATCCGTGCGGATGCTTGGTGATCGTGAGCTGGCCGCCTGCCGTGGCGCTCAGGACGTCGCGATGCCGGGTCGGCACGGAGAGCCGCCCCTTGGCATCCAGACTGAGCGATGAAGCGCCTTGAAACACGACCACGAAACCCCTGTGTTGGGAGGTGCTGCGGCACCCGAAGGGGGCACTACCCGCACTTTTTCCCACTTAACTGCACTTTTTTGCACTGTAGCAGGAAACACTTGGGAAGCAACTGGCCGTTTGGGGTATTTTTTGTAATGGAATCAACGACTTAGCGCCGATTCCCAAACCTGGGAATCAGCGAATTTCGTTGAAAATTAAGTACTTAGCTCACGCAGTGAAAGTGATGCGTGAAGCATTCCCCCGTTACAGGGGGAAGGGAAAGGCAACTTCAGAGGATGAAGCGCGAAAGGTCTTCGTCGTGACTTAGTGCCGCAAGGCGCTGGTCGACATAGGCGGCATCGATGCGGATCGACTGCCCTTCGAGACGGGTCGCGTCGAAGCTTACCTCATCCAGCAGGCGCTCCATCACGGTCGACAGGCGGCGCGCGCCGATGTTCTCGGTGCGCTCGTTCACCTCGAAGGCAATGGCGGCCAGGCGGTTCACGCCGTCGGGCGTGAATTCGAGCGTCACGCCCTCGGTGGCCAGCAGCGCCTGGTACTGCTTCACGAGCGACGCGCGGGTCTGCGTGAGGATGCTTTCGAAGTCCGACACCGAGAGCGATTGCAGCTCGACACGGATCGGAAAGCGCCCCTGCAGCTCGGGAATCAGGTCGCTCGGCTTGCTCAGGTGGAACGCGCCGCTCGCAATGAACAGCATGTGGTCGGTGCGGATCACGCCGTACTTGGTGGTGACGGCCGTGCCCTCCACCAGCGGCAGCAGGTCGCGCTGCACGCCCTGGCGCGACACGTCGGAGCCCTGCGCTTCGCTGCGCGTGGCGACCTTGTCGATCTCGTCGATGAAGACGATGCCGTTCTGCTCGGCGTTGGTGATGGCCTGCGCGCGGATCTCGTCCTCGTTGACCAGCTTGGCGGCCTCCTCGTCGATCAGCAGGCGCATGGCCTCGGCGATCTTGAGCTTGCGCATCTTGCGCTTGCCCTGGCCCATCTGGCCGAACATGCCGCGCAGCTGCTCGGTCATTTCCTCCATGCCGGCCGGGCCCATGATCTCCAGCGGCGTGCGGGTCTCGGCGAGGTCGAGCTCGATCTCCTTGTCGTCGAGCTGGTGCTCGCGCAGCTTCTTGCGAAAGGCCTGGCGCGTGGGGTTCGGTGCGTCCAGCGCGGGCGCGGCCGTGGCGCCGTCGGCGCCGCGCGCCGGGGGCAGCAGCACGTCGAGGATGCGCTCCTCGGCGGCGTCTTCGGCGCGCGCGCGCACCTTCACGCTTTCGGATTCGCGCGTCTGCTTGACGGCGATTTCAGCGAGGTCGCGAATGATCGAATCGACGTCCTTGCCCACATAGCCCACCTCGGTGAACTTGGTGGCCTCGACCTTGATGAACGGCGCGTCGGCCAGGCGCGCGAGGCGGCGAGCGATCTCGGTCTTGCCCACGCCCGTGGGGCCGATCATGAGGATGTTCTTGGGCGTGATCTCGTGACGCAGCTTGTCGTCGACCTGCTGGCGGCGCCAGCGGTTGCGCAGGGCAATGGCCACGGCGCGCTTGGCGGCGGGCTGGCCGACGATGTGGTTGTCCAGCTCGGAGACGATTTCCTGGGGGGTCATGGACATGGTCAGAGCGCTTCCACGGTGTGGTTCATGTTCGTGTAAATGCAGATTTCTCCGGCGATCGCCAGCGATTTGCGCACGATCTGCTCGGCCGAAAGCTCGGTGTTCTCGATCAGCGCCTTGGCCGCCGACTGGGCATAGGCCCCACCCGAACCGATGGCGATCACGCCGTCTTCGGGCTCCAGCACGTCGCCGTTGCCGGTGATGATGAGCGAGGTGGTGGCGTCGGCCACGGCCAGCATGGCCTCGAGCTTGCGCAGCACGCGGTCGGTGCGCCAGTCCTTGGTGAGCTCGACCGCCGCGCGGGTCAGGTGGCCCTGGTGCTTTTCGAGCTTGGCCTCGAAGCGCTCGAAGAGCGTGAAGGCGTCGGCGGTGGCGCCGGCAAAGCCTGCGAGCACCTTGCCGTGATAAAGCCGGCGCACCTTGCGCGCCGTGCCCTTGATGACGATATTGCCGAGAGTGACCTGCCCGTCCCCGCCGATGGCGACCTGATCGCCTTGGGGGGTCTTGCGGCGCACGCTCACGATGGTGGTGCCGTGAAACTGTTCCATCGAAGCCATCTGGGGATGGCCCGGGGCAATGCAACCCGCGGCAAGGCCGCCGGGCGCCTTAGTTTTCCTAACCGCCACGGTGGCGTGATCGGTAATGCCTACCAGCGTGAACAGCGCGGCGATCAGCCGGTGCGCATCGACGAACTGCACGCGCTCGCCGTTGGCGTCGCGCGCGCGCACCCAGCTCAGCAGCGTGCCGGCGGCGGCCAGGTCCATGCGCAGCAGCGCGGCGCACGAAATGACGGGCGCCGTGGTGTGGCGCAGGTCGTTGTCCAGCCGCTGCCAGCTGGACAGCGACTCGCCCCGCAGATCGCCCGCCAGCGCGGCAAAACCGCTGTCGGTGGACGGAAAGCTCTCGGAGTCGCCACCGACCGACAGCAGCGACCACACCGAACTGGGCCGGCTGGCCGGCGGCGCGGCCAGCGAGGCGCATTCGCCGCGCGGGTCTTGCCACGACGGCGGCGACACCTCGTAGGTGATGCAGTAGTTGAGCGCCACCAGCTCGAAGTCGTCGGGCAAGTGCATCATGCGCAGCGCCGCCAGGTGCAGCTGCCACCAGACGTCGTCAGTGCTGCGGTCGTTGTTGGGCG
Source organism: Variovorax sp. E3 (assembly GCF_016082275.1). Lineage (GTDB taxonomy): Bacteria > Pseudomonadota > Gammaproteobacteria > Burkholderiales > Burkholderiaceae_C > Variovorax. The sequence continues at coordinate 40,697 of NZ_MOWM01000024.1, read as the reverse complement.
CGGCCTCGGACAGCACGGCCAACAGCTGGGCCGCCCCCATGAAGCGCAGTTGCACCGGCGAATCGGACCAATGCGTGAACAGCACCCGCAGCGGAGCGGCCGCGTCGGGGCCGATGGCGGCCAGGGCGCGCCAGTCGAGCGTCCAGACCGAGCCGGCCTTCGACAGCGCGCGCGTGAGCTCCACGAGGCCCTCGCGCGCCAGATGCGGCGGCGATGCCCAGTCGGCGTGGGCGCCCCCTTCGGAGGCCGCGCCGGCCTCTTCGCTGGCGGTCACGGCCTTGACGCTGCGCGCCAGTTCCTCGAGCGAAACCCAGTCGGGCCCCATGCGCCGCATGCGCTGCGCATAGCGCATGCGCGCGGCCGCAAACTTGGCGGCGTCGCCGGTGGCGCGGTACAGGTCGAACAGGGCGCGCCAGCGGGTGTCGTCGCGCTCGGCGGCGGGGCTGCCCTCGCCTTCGTGGGCGGGAGCGCTCTCGGAAGCCAGGGCCTGCAGCAGGATGGCCTCGGCGCCGATGTCGTCACCGTGCGCGAAGCGGATCACGGCCTCTTCGAGCGCGCCGTCGTGCGCCAGCCGCGAAACGGGCGTCGGCGCGGCGCCGGCCACCGGTGCCTGCGCGGCGGCCGCCGGATCCGCCGGGGCGTGATGATGGTGTTGCTGCTGCGGCGGCTCGGCCGGTGTTTCGGGGCCTTCGTCCGCATCCGCGTGCACGGGCGGCAGCGTCTCGGCGCCGGCGTCGGGCGGCGGGTTGACCAGCGTTTCGCCGTTCGGCCCCCGGCCCTTCCACCACTGCTGCGACATCTGCTGCTCGATCTCGTCGATCTTCTTGAGCGTGAGCGCGCGCCCCTCCGACTTCTCGGAAGAGCTGTTGAGATTGAACGACGACGGCGTGACCGTGGCGTCGAAAGCGTGGGCGGCGGCCTCGCGCTGGCGCAGCTTGCGCAGCATGTCGAACTCGCGGCGGCGCACGAAATCGTTGCGCTGGCGCCTCTCGATCATCTCCTTGAGCATTTCCCGGTTGTAGGCCTGCTCGGGCAGCGAGGAGTCCGACTGGGCGGGCGCATCCAGCTCCGACCAATCCTTCAGGGGATTGCGGACAAACTTGGCCACCTTGGAAAAAAGGCGGCCCGACTCTTCCTTTGCCATTCGACGAAAGCGTGCAGACGGGGGTTCTTGCGGCCTTTTTCCCGATCAGTCCCCGAACATCTTCTGCTTGAGTTCGCGGCGCTGCTGCGCTTCGAGCGACAGCGTGGCCGTCGGGCGGGCCAGCAGGCGGCCCACGCCGATGGGTTCACCGGTTTCGTCGCAGTAGCCGTAGTCGCCGGCGTCGATGCGCTGGATCGACTGCTCGATCTTCTTGAGCAGCTTGCGTTCGCGGTCGCGCGTGCGCAGCTCCAGGGCGTGCTCTTCCTCGATGGTGGCACGGTCGGCCGGGTCGGGCACGACCACGGTGTCTTCACGCAGGTGCTCGGTGGTCTCGCCGCGTTCTCGAGGATGCCGCGCTTGAGTTCTTCGAGCTTCAGGCGGAAGAACGCCATCTGCTTTTCGTTCATGTACTCGTCGTCGGGCATGGCGATGACTTCGGCGTCGCTCAGCTCGGCGGGCGTCTTGGTCTTCCAGTTGTTGACGAGCTTCGGGTCCTTCTTCACGGCCAGGGGCGGCGGCGGCACCAGCGCGTTGGAAGGTGCCTGCGAGAAGCTGGACTTGGCAGCGGTCGATGCCACCGATTGCGGCATCGAGGGAACGGTCAGTTGCGACAGCCGGGACACGCGGCCACCACGCGCAGCGGGTGCGGGCGTAGCGGTTTGAGCGGGCATCGAGGGTGTCGCCGGGGCGGAAGTGGAGGCGGCAGCCGTTTTTTTCATGGGGATCGGGGGAGCGGAAGGAACGGCAGCAGGGCGGCCGACGGGTTTGGATGACGATGGACCCGCGCCTGCGGTCTTGGTTGCGGCAGTTGCAGGCTTGGCGGACTTCTTGGCAGCGGTCGCGGCCTTGGCCGTGGGTGCTGCGGGCTTTTGGATGGCGCGCTCTTCTCTTTCGCGGCAGGACCATGTGCGGTGGCGGAAACCTTTTTGGCCGCAGGTACAGCCTGCTTCGCAGCCGGCGCTTTCTTTGCGGCGGGCTTGGTTGCTGGCGTGGCCTTGGCGGCGGGTTTCTTCACGGTGACTGGCTCCTTGATCGAACTGGAACGCGCTTTCACTGGGTGTCTCCTCCCATGGGAACCGGTTGCGGCTTTCAGGCCGCGCGGGCTCCACGTTGTCGGGGTGCTCGCAAACTGCGAACCCCGGGGTTATACCCCCGAAAGCCCACCAGAAACCTGCGGCGCCCCGTGCCGGAAGTCACATCCTGTCCAGATGGACGGGGTATGGCTGCCGGAACAGGCGCGCGATTGTATAGAGAACTCGAAAGCGCTGGCGATATCGATGCCCAAGGGTCGCGTCCGTTAGCATCGCGCGGCGTCGCCGGAGGGGGTGGCGCCGGCCCGCCATTGCCCTTTCGGCGCCGCGGGCCATCCGATCATTCGACAAAAGAAAGCAAGTCTTGAGCAAGAAAGCAGTATTGGGAGTCCTGGCCGCGGCCATCGCCGTCGCCTATGGCGGCGGCACCTGGGTGGCCGGGTCGCAGATCAAGTCGCGCTACGACAGCGCCTTCGACGAACTGCCGAAGCAGACCGCGCTGGTGCGCGTGGTCGAGCGCAACTACGACCGCGGTTTCCTGGGCGCCGTGAGCACGGTGACGCTGGAGATCGGCTGCGCGGCCGATGCCGCCGCGGCAGCAGCGCCGGCGACCGCCGCCAAGCCCGCCCAACCCGCCGAGGGCGAGGAAGCCGAAGCGGACGACGAGGAGCAGGAAGCGCCGGCCGACGCCAAGCCGGCCAAGCCCCTGCGCTTCACCATCCGCGACACCATCCACCACGGCCCGCTGGCCGGCGGCTCGCTGGCCGCGGCCACCATCGACAGCGAACTGGTGCTCGACGCCAAGACCCAGGCCGACGTGAAGAAGCTGTTCGGCGAGGCCAAGCCGCTCACCGCCCACACCAAGGTCGCCTTCGGCGGCGGCTTCACCAGCGACCTGGCGGTAGCGCCCGTGAAGCTCGCCGAAGACGGCAAGGGCCAGCTCGCATGGCAGGGCCTGCAGATTCGCCTGGACGTGAACGCGGCGCGCACCGCCGTGCGCTACGACCTGACGATGCCCGGCCTCGACTTCAACGACGCCCGCACCGGCCTGACCCTGAAGATGGGCAAGCTCACGGGCAAGGCCGACATGGACAGCAGCGCGGGCTGGTACCTGGCCACCGGCAAGTCCGAAGGCCGGCTCGAATCGCTCGAATTCGCGGCGCCCAAGGGTCTCGGCCCGGCCGGCGACGGCGCGGCCCACAAGCCGCTGCCGACCGTGCTGCTGCAGGCCATCGACCTGGTCGGCGGCGCCAGCATCAAGGACGGGCTCTACACCTCCGAAGGCACCGTCAAGGGCAACGGCAAGATCGGCGCGACCAAGATCGACAAGTTCGAGCTGACGAGCAGCGCGCGCAACATCCAGGCCGCCGGCTACAAGAAGCTGGCCGACGCATGGATGCAGTCGAGCGCGGCCAACGGCTGCGGCAAGGGCGGCAGCAAGGCGTCGCAGGCCGCGACGAAGGCGCTGCTGGAGCAACTGGCCCCCGACCTCAAGGCCATGGCCAAGTACGCCCCCGAAGCCGGCATCGACAAGATGCTGGTCGAGATCGACGGCAAGCGCGGCGAGCTGAGCTACACGGCCGGCATGGTCGGCGTGACCGACGAAGACCTGCAGTCGAGCGGCACGGCGCTGCTGCTCAAGCGCGGCGTGCTCAAGGCCAATGCCCGGGTGCCGATGAAGTGGCTCGAGAAGCTGGCCGAAGCGGGCGCGCAAAGCGGCCAGACGCCGCCGCCTGAACTGGTGGCGGGCCTGGTCGAGCAAGGCGAGCAGAACGGCTTCGTGAAGCGCGACGGCGACGACGTGACGGGCCAGGTCGAGTTCAGCGCAGGCAGCCTGAAGATCAACGGCAAGCCGATGGGTGCGATGGGGCAGTAAACCTCGGCGCTCCACGAAAAAACGGCGCTGGCCTTGCGGTCAGCGCCGTTTTTCCTGGGCGATTCATCGGGCGTGGGGCGTGTCCGACGCGCCCTGCCAACGGCTCGTCAAACCAGGCACTGCTCCAGACCCTGCTCCAGGATCTCGCGCGGCAGCTCGATGCCGATGAACACCATGCGGCTCTGGCGTGCTTCGTCCTTGCCCCACTCCGGGCCCAGGTCGCTGCCCATGAGCTGGTGCACGCCCTGGAAGATCACCTTGCGCTCGGTGCCCTTCATGTTCAGCACGCCCTTGTAGCGCAGCATGCGCGGGCCGTAGATGTTGACGATGGCGCCCAGAAAGTCTTCGAGCTTGGCCGGGTCGAAGGCGCGGTCGGCCTTGTAGACGAAGCTCTTGACGTCGTCGTCCGTGTGGTGATGGTGGCCGTGGCCGCCTTCGTGCTTGTGCGAGGGGTGGTCGCAGTGCTCGCCATGCGCGTGGTCATGGTCGTGATGGTCGTGGTCGTCTTCCTTGAGGAAGTCGGGGTCGATGTCCAGCTTGGCGTTCAGGTTGAAGCCGCGCAGGTCGAAGATGTCCTTGAGCGGCACGTCGCCGAAGTGCGCCTTCTGCTGCGGCGCGCGCGGGTTCATGTGCTTCAGGCGGTGAATGAGCGCGTCGGTCTCTTCGGCCGACACCAGCTCGCTCTTGCTGATGAAGATCTGGTCGGCAAAGCCCACCTGGCGGCGCGCTTCCTGGCGGTCGTTGAGCTGCTGCGGCGCGTGCTTGGCATCCACCAGCGTCAGGATCGAGTCGAGCAGGTAGCTCTCGGCGATCTCGTCGTCCATGAAGAAGGTCTGTGCCACGGGGCCGGGGTCGGCCAGGCCGGTGGTCTCGATCACCACGCGGTCGAAGTCCAGCAGGCCCTGGCGCTTCTTGGCGGCCAGCACCTGCAGCGCTTCGCGCAGGTCTTCGCGGATGGTGCAGCAGACGCAGCCGTTGCTCATCTGCACGATCTGCTCCTTCGACTCGGTCACCAGGATGTCGCTGTCGATGTTCTCTTCGCCGAACTCGTTCTCGATGACCGCGATCTTCTGGCCGTGGGCCTCGGTCAGGATGCGCTTGAGCAGCGTGGTTTTGCCCGAGCCGAGAAAGCCGGTGAGGATGGTCGCGGGAATGAGGGCCATGAAGGAGTGCTCCGGAAGCGGAAAACAGGAAAAGGGGCGAAAAAAGACTGGCCCGGCAGTTTAGCCAATGCCACTGAGTTGCGTTGCCGGCAGGGTCAAGCGGGCTTGCGGACCACCACCAGGCCCTTCAGATACTCCCCTTCGGGGAACTCGATCGTCATCGGATGGTCGGGCGCGGCGCCCAGGCGCTCGGCGATGTAGCCGTCCACGCCCGCGTCCAGCCCCGCCGAGGCCACGATCTTGTGGAACAGGTCGGCGCTGATGCCGCCCGAGCACGAAAAGGTCAGCAGCACGCCGCCGGGCTCCAGCAGCTTGAGCGCCAGGCGGTTGATGTCCTTGTAGGCCCGCGCGGCGCGCTCGGCGTGCGCCACCGTGGGCGCGAACTTGGGCGGGTCGAGCACGATGGCGTCGAAGGTGCGGCCCTGGTCGATGAAGTCGCGCAGCACGGTGTTGACGTTGGCGTCGAGAAACTCGGTCTTGATGCCCGAGCCCTCTTCGGCAAAGCCGTTGAGCGCGAGGTGGCCGCGCGCGCGTTCCAGCGCGGGCAGCGACGAATCGACCGACACCAGCTCGGCGCCCTGCAGCGCGCCGGCCGCCTTCAGGCCCGCGAGCGCCGCCACGGTGAAGCCGCCCGTGTAGCAGAAGCAATTGAGCACGCGCTTGAAGCGCCGGTGCTGCGCCAGCTCGGCAAAGCGCTGGCGGCTGTCGCGCTGGTCGAGGTAGAAGCCGGTCTTGTGGCCGGTCGCGACGTCCAGCGACAGCTTCCAGCCGTGCTCGCGGATCGTGATCTCGGTGGCGCCCTCCCCGCGCAGCCAGCCCGTGACGGGCTTCAGGCCTTCGCGCTCGCGGCCGCTGGCGTCGGAGCGTTCGTAGAGCTTGGTCAAGCCCGTGGCCGCCAGCAGCGCGTCGGCCAGCACGTCTTTCCAGCGTTCGACGCCGGCCGACAGGAACTGCGCCACCAGCGTGTCGCCGTAGCGGTCGACGATCAGGCCCGGCAGGCCGTCGGCCTCGCCATGAATGAGCCGCACGCCGTCGCTCTGCAGGTCGAACAGGCCCCGCGCGCCCACGGCACGCGCGCACACCGCGGCGAAGAACGCGGCGTCGATGCGCTGCGTCTCGACAAAGCTCCATGCCCGCGCGCGGATCTTCGAGGTCGGGCTGAAGGCGGCCCAGGCCAGGAAGGCGCCGTCGTGCGACTCGACGCGCACCGTTTCGCCGGAATCGGCGCCGCCGCGCGCAATGGCGGATTCGAACACCCAGGGGTGGCGGCGCTGCATCGAGCGTTCTTTGCCGGGTTTGAGGCGGAGGGTTTTCATTGTTCTGTTCTTTGCTGCTTGCTTGTTATTTGTCGTGCTCGGGCTTGGCCTTGGCACGCGGGTGCGCCGCGTCGTAGGCCTTGGCCAGGTGCTGGAAATCCAGCCGCGTGTAGACCTGCGTGGTCGCGATGTTGGCGTGGCCCAGCAGCTCCTGCACCGCGCGCAGGTCGCTGCTCGATTGCAGCACGTGGCTCGCGAACGAATGGCGCAGCATGTGCGGATGCACCGGCGCCGCCAGGCCCGCCTTCAGGCTGCGTTCGCGCAGCAGCTTCCACACCGCCTGCGACGACATCCGCACGCCCTTGGCGCTGATGAAGAGCGCGCCCGCGCCCTGCGGGTCGCGCAGGTGCGCCGTGGTGAGCGCCGCGCAGTCGCCGCGCACCGCGAGCCAGTCGCGCACCGCCTCGGTCGCCTTGCCGCCCATCGGCACGATGCGGCGCTTGCTGCCCTTGCCGAGCACGCTGCTTCGCCTGCATCGAGGTCGAGCCAGCCGCGCGCCGTGTTGCTTGCCTGCGCGTCGAGCCCCGTGAGCTCGCTCACGCGCAGGCCGCAGCCGTAGAGCACTTCGACGATGGCCCCGTCGCGCGCTCGGTCCAGGGGTCGGCCTCGGGGTCGTACAGCTCGGCCAGGCGCACCGCGTCGTCCACGCCCAGCGCCTTGGGCAAGGGCTTGCCGGCCTTGGGCGCGTGCACGTCCTGCACGGGGTTGAAGCCGATCAGCCCTTCGTGGCCGAGCCAGCGATAGAAGCTGCGCCAGCACGACAGCACCAGCGCAATGCCGCGCGGCTCGCGCCCGGCGCTGTGCAGTTGCGCCATCCAGCGGCGGATGTGGGCGGTCTGCACGCGGTCCAGCGGCAGCTTGGCCTCGTCCGCGTGCTCGCGCAGGGCCTGCAAGTGAAAGGCATAGAGCTCGACCGTGCGCGCGGCAAGACGGCGCTCGACGCGCACGTGCTCCAGGTATTTCTCAATCCAGTCCATTTGCCTGGCGCCGTGCCTGCCCCAGGAATACCGCGGAACCGGCTTTGCCGGGCCGCTGGTATTGCCCCCGGCGAGGGGGTTGGCGAAGCGACACGAAGTGCGCGAAGCCTGGGGGCGTGCTAGAACAAGTAGCCATGGCCGGCATTGTTCACGATGGCTGCGGGCTCGCGCAATGCGCCTTTCGAGAACGGGCCCAGCGCGTTCCAGCACGACGTGGGCGCCGCCGCGTACTGCACGTCGAAGCTCTGGTCGAAACCGCTCATCTTCACCAGCCGCTCGATGCGCCACATGTGGAACGGCTCCGACACGATGACCACGCTGCGCACCCCGGCCGCCAGCAGCAGCGGGCGCGACAGCGACAGATTCAGCCGCGTCGAGGTCGACGCCGGCTCCAGCAGCACCGGCCCGGCATAGCCGTCGGCCACGGCGCGCTCCTGCATGGCCGTGGCCTCGGTGCGGCCGTCTTCGGAATCCACGCCGCCCGAAAAGGCGAGCTGCTTGACGAGGCCGGTCTTGGCCAGGGCCACCGCCGTATCGACCCGCCCCGCCAGGCACGGATGCGGCTTGCCGTCGAGGTACGCGCGGCTGCCGAGCACCAGCGCCGCGTCGGCCGGGCGTTGCGGCGGGTTCGCCAGCAGCGTCTCGGCATGCAGCCAGATGAACGCGCCGATGGCAGCGTACACCAGCACCCCGGCCAGCAACCCGCCGGCCAGCGCGAGCTGCCAGGGCCGCCGCAACCAGCGCGGGCGCTTCAAGGACGCAGCCGCGACAGCCCGCCCGACGCCAGCTCGGCGATGCGCTCGAGAAAGTCGGTGCCCATTTCGGCGTTGAAGCGCTGCGCGTCGGGCGACGCCAGCACCAGCATGCCGAAGGCCGGCGACTCGGCGTCGGGGCGCAGCGGAATCAGCGCGATCGACATGGCCGACTGCGGCTCCGGCAGCCAGCTCGCGGCCTCGAAGCCCGAATTGAGCCCGCAGTACGGCGAAGTCAGCGAGGTGGCCAGCGCCTTCACGTCGTCGCTCACCCACTGGGCATAGGCTTCGTTCAGGTATTCGCTGCCGCAGTCCCACACCTTGATGGCCGTCTGCGGCACCAGGAACAGCGACTGCAGGTCGACCGCGATGCGGTACGGCAGGCTGCGCGGGTCGCGCGTGGTCAGCAGGCCGCTGGTCCAGCGCTGCAGGCGGTCGGCAATGACGACGTTCTCGGTGCCGTGGCGCACCATGTCCATCAACCGGTGCTCCAGCGCCTTGATCTTCTCGCGCAGCATCTCGGCCTGGCGCTCCTGCAGGCTCACGGCGCGGTTGCCGTGCGGGCTGGTGAGCTGCACCTGCGCCAGCAGCTGGGCATGGCGCTCGAAGAAGTCGGGCGTGTTCGCCAGGTAATTGGCGATGTCGTCTTCGGTGATCGGGTTCATGGCGTTGGCGTCGTTGTTGTTGTGCGTGAAAGTGGTCATGACAGTTCCGGTACCTCGATATCGCCTTCGAAACCGTGGTGGCCGGCCCGGTCATCAGCACCGGCTGGCCCTCGCCTTGCCACTCGATCGTGAGAACGCCGCCGTGCGTCTGCACGTCGACGCGGCGGTCCAGCAGCCCGAGGCGGATGCCCGCCACCACCGCCGCGCACGCGCCGGTGCCGCAGGCCAGCGTTTCGCCGGCGCCGCGCTCGAACACGCGCAGCCTGATGTGCGCGCGGTCGACCACCTGCATGAAGCCCGCGTTCACGCGCTGCGGAAAACGCGGGTGGTGCTCGATCTGCGGGCCCTGCTCGGCCACGGGGGCGGTGTCGACGTTGTCGACCACCTGCACCGCGTGCGGGTTGCCCATCGACAGCACCGCTACGGAAACGATAGCGCTGCCCGCGCGGGTGCCGAGCGCCAGGTGCCAGGTCTGCCAGCCGCCGTCGGGCTGCGGGTCGAGCCCGGCCGGGTCGAAGGGCACGCGCTCGGGTTCGAAGACGGGGGCGCCCATGTCGACCGTCACGCGGCCGTCGGCGCCATGCGCGGCTCGATGACGCCGGCCAGCGTCTGCACGCGCACCGTGTCCTTGGCGGTCAGCTTGTGTTCGCTGACGAAGCGCATGAAGCAGCGCGCGCCGTTGCCGCACTGCTCCACCTCGCCGCCGTCGGCGTTGTGAATGACGTATTGAAAGTCGATGCCCTCGGCCGGCGAAGGCCGCACCGTGAGGATCTGGTCGGCGCCGACGCCGAAGTGGCGGTCGGCCAGAAAGCGGTATTGCGCGGCGCTGAGGCCCAGCGCGGCGCGCGTTTCGTCCAGCACGACGAAATCGTTGCCGGCTCCCTGCATCTTGGTAAAGCGGATTCGCATGGCAGGATTATCGCCACCGGCACCGGCCCTGACGACCGCGGGCCCAAAGGCCCGGGTCGCCCGGGTCGCACGCGCGGTTCGCCTACAGCGCCAGGAAGTGATGCACCTCGGGCTTGCCCGGCCCGATGTGAAAGCGCAGCGCCTCGCCCTGCAGGTCGGCATCGGCCTGCGACACCCGGTGGTGCTGGCGCAAGTGCTCCGCCCACGACTCCACCAGGAACCACTCGATCACCCGCTCGCCGTCGGCCGTGTGCTCGTGCACGCCCCAGGCGTAGGCACCGTCGCGGCGGCGTTCGAGCGACAGGCGCTTCATTGCCTCGAGAAAGGCCGGGCGGTCGTCCTTGCGGATGCGGTACTCGACCTGGATCATCACCGGCCCGCGGTCATGCGCCACCGGCTCGGCGAGCAAGGGCTCGGGCCAGTGGTTCGAGGCCTGCAGGTCGGCCTCGCCCGACGGCAGCCGCACCCGGTGAAAGATCAGCCCGATCACCACCAGCCCCACCGCGCCCGCCACCAGCGTGGCCGGCACGCCGATCTGCTGCGCCACCAGGCCCCAGCCCAGGCTGCCCGCCGCCATCGCGCCGTTGAACACCGTGAGGTACACGGCCAGGCCGCGCCCGCGCACCCAGTTCGGCAAGATGGCCTGGGCCACGCCGTTGAGCGTGGTCAGCGCAATGATCCAGCCCAGGCCCAGCACCAGGAGCAGCAGCACCGCCAGCCACTTGGGCGGCGCGAACACCAGGCTGCCCATCACGGCGGCCGTGAGCAGCGCGGCCAGCAGCAGCATGCCGTCGGCATCGAGCCGGGCGCGCAGGCGCGGCATCACCAGCGCGCCGCCGATGGCCCCCGCGCCCACGGCGCCGAGCAGCACGCCGTAGAAGCCGGCCGTGCCGCCCAGCATCTGGCGCGCCACCAGCGGCAGCAGCGCCCACACCGAACTCGCGAACAGGAAGAACACCGCCGCGCGCAGCAGCACCACGTGCAGCTCCTTGCTGGCCCGCGTGTAGCGCAGGCCGGCACGGAAGGCGCCGAGAAAGTTCTCCGACAGCCCGCTGTCGGCCGGTGCCGGGCGCTTCCACCACAGCAGCGCCGCGATCACGAACACATAGCTCAGCACGTCGACGCCATACGTGGCCGCCGCACCGAAGCTCGCCAGGATCAGCCCGCCCGCGGCCGGCCCGATGGAACGCGCGATGTTGATGCCCAGCGAGTTCAGCGCCACCGCGCCCTTGAGCTCCGTGCGCGGCACCAGCTCGGGCACGATCGACTGCCAGGTCGGCCCCATCAGCGCCGCGCCGATGCCGCCCACGAACGTCAGCGCAATCAGGTACTCGACCGTGAGCGCACCGGTGTGCGAGAGCACCAGCAGCGTGCCGCTCACCGACGCAAGCACCAGCTGCACGAAGATGAGAAAGCGCCGCCGGTCGAGGATGTCCGACAGCACGCCCGCCGGAATCGCCAGCAGAAAGACCGGCAGCGTGGCCGCCGTCTGGATGAGCGCCACCGCCGTGGGGTTGGCCGACAGGTCGGTCACCAGCCACGAGCTGGCCACGTCGCGCATGAAGCTGCCGATGTTGCCCAGCACCGTGGCGGCCCAGAGCACCGCGAACACCGGCTGGCGCAACGGCGCGAAGGCACCCGAAGCACCGGGCGCACCGGGCGTAGGCGCCGGCGCCACCGCGCCGCGAGAAGATTCAGACATGGGCACGCTCCCGCAGGTCATGCCAGGCGACGAGCAGGAAGCCGCCGACCAGGCCAAGGTGTTCGAAGAAAGAGTTGGCGGCCATGAAGCGCTCGGGCCCCACCGGCATCTCCCAGAAACGCAGCGCCACGAAGGTCGCCATGAGCGTGAAGGCCGCGAGCGCCAGCGCGCCCAGCCAGCGCCCGAAGCCCGTGAGGATCAGCGCCGAGGCGCCCAGCTCCAGCACGATCACCGCCACGGCCAGCGGCCCCGCGGGCGACATGCCGAAGTGGTTCATCTCGGCCAGCGCCGCGTTGAAGTCCATCGCCTTGTTCAGCCCGCCTTGCAGGTAGGCCGCGCACAGCAGCAGCAAGGCGACCCCGCGCAACGCGGGTGCAGTCGTCCAGCGCATCGTCACACCGCCCAGCAGGCGCAGCCGAGCGCGCCCCAGAAACTCTTGAGGTCGGCAATGGGCAGCTTGCTGCTCCAGGCCGTCGCGTGCTGGTGGCCGTGCACGTTGCAGTCGTTGGCGCAGGCACAGGCGGCCGCTGCATTGCGCAGCACCTTCTGCATGGGTGCGCCCTCCGCGGTGTCGGCCCAGCCGGCGTAGCCGCCGAAGGTGCGCGCGGGCGACCAGTCGGGCATGGCCGGCGGCGGTGCCCCTTCGTCGTGCGCGGCAAAGGCGCCGGCGCCGTAGACCACCTTGCCACCCACCATGGTGAGCAGCGCCGTGGTGTCGGCGATTTCAGACTCGGCGCAGGCGAAGAAGTCGCGGTCGGGCACCACCAGGTCGGCGAGCTGGCCCACCTGGATGCGGCCCTTCTTGCCCTCTTCGTTCGAGAACCAGGTGACGTTCTCGGTCCACATGCGCAGCGCCGTCTCGCGGTCCAGGCAGTTGCGCTGCGGCGTGAGCTGCATGCCGCCCACGGTCTTGCCCGTGACCAGCCACGACAGCGACACCCACGGGTTGTACGAGGCCACGCGCGTGGCGTCGGTGCCGGCCGACACCTTCACGCCGCGCTCCAGCATGCGCTTGACCGGCGGCGTGGCCTCGGCCGCGCCGTGGCCGTAGCGCTCCACGAAATACTCGCCCTGGTAGGCCATGCGGTGCTGCACGGCAATGCCGCCGCCCAGCGCCGCGATGCGGTCGATCGACTGGTCCGAGATGGTCTCGGCATGGTCGAAGAACCAGTTCAGGCCGGCCAGCGGCGTGTCTTGATTGACGCGCTCGAACACGTCGAGCGAGCGGCTGATGGTCTCGTCGTAGGTGGCGTGCATGCGCCACGGCCAGCGGTTCTGCACCAGCACGCGCACCACGTCTTCGAGCTCGCCTTCCATCTCCGGCGCCATGTCGGGGCGCGGCTGGCGGAAGTCCTCGAAGTCGGCGGCAGAGAACACCAGCATTTCGCCGGCGCCGTTGTGGCGGAAGTAGTCGTCGCCCTGCTTGTACTTGGAAGTGGCCGTCCAGTTCAGGAAGTCCTGCTTTTCCTGCTTGGGCTTCTGCGTGAACAGGTTGTAGGCCAGGCGAATGGTCAGCTGGCCGTCGTCGGCCAGCTTCTGGATCACCTGGTAGTCGTCCGGGTAGTTCTGGTTGCCGCCGCCCGCGTCGATGGCGCCGGTCACGCCCAGGCGGTTGAGCTCGCGCATGAAGTGGCGCGTGGAGTTGAGCTGGTAGTCGAAGGGCAGCTTCGGGCCCTTGGCCAGCGTGGCGTAGAGGATGGCCGCGTTCGGCTTGGCCAGCAGCAGGCCCGTGGGGTTGCCGGCGCTGTCGCGCACGATCTCGCCGCCGGGCGGCGCGGGCGTGTCCTTGGTGTAGCCCACGGCGCGCAGCGCGGCGCCGTTGAGCAGCGCGCGGTCGTACAGGTGCAGGATGAAGACCGGCGTGTCGGGCGCCACGGCGTTCAGCTCCGTGATGGTCGGCAGGCGCTTCTCGACGAACTGGTGCTCGGTGAAGCCGCCCACCACGCGCACCCATTGCGGCGCCGGCGTGATGGCCACTTGCCGCTTGAGCATGCCCATGGCGTCGGCCAGGCTGCGCACGCCGTCCCAGCGCAACTCGAGGTTGAAGTTCAGCCCGCCGCGAATGATGTGCAGGTGGTTGTCGATGAGCCCCGGCAGCACGCGCTTGCCGTGCAGGTCGATCACGCGGGTGCGGCTGCCGGCCAGCGGCAGGATGTCGCGCGAGTGGCCCACCTGCGTGAAGCGCCCGTCCTTGATGGCCACGGCGTCGGCCGTGGGGTTGGCGCGGTCGAGGGTGGTGAACAGCCCGCGGTGCAGGATCAGGTCGGGCGTGGTCGTGGTCTCAGCCATTGCGGGGCTCCTTGTTGGACGTTTCGGCGGCGGTTTGCGTCGGCAGGCATTTCGGCAGTTCGCCGAACACGTGCGGCTTGACCTGGTGGTGCAGCCACGAGGTGGCCACGGCGTCGGGCTTGAGCACGCTCTTGATGAGCGGCGGGATCTGCTCGCCGAGCAGGATCCCCAGAAGCCCCACCAGGGCGATGACCGGCGGCGCCGGCGAACGCACCTGGAACAGTGCGTAGATCACGCCGACCAACAGGCCGAGCGCAAGCGACAGGACATAGGGCTTCATCTGCTTCACCCGGGCTTTCAGCCTTCGTGCGCGCCGAACATGGTCTTGGCGTAGGTCACGCCCAGGCCGTAGGCGCCGCCGACCTTTTTGGCGATGCCGGTGGTCAGCTCGTAGGTGTCGCCGCGGGCCCAGTCGCGCTGCAGCTCGAGCAGGTATTGCAGCGAGGTCATCGGCTGCGCGCCGGCCTGCACCATGCGCTCCATCGCGCGGTTGTGCGCCTCGGTGGACACGTCGCCGCAGGCGTCGGCGATCACGTACACCTCGAAGCCCTGGTCCAGCGCGGAGAGGGCCGGGCCCACGATGCACACGCTGGTCCACAGGCCCGACAGCACGATGCGCGGCTTGCCGATCTGGTTCACGCGCTCGATCACGGCGGCGTCTTCCCAGGTGTTCATCGAGGTGCGGTCGAGCATCTTCTGGCCGGGGAACGCGTCGGTGATCTCGCTGAACATCGGGCCCGAAAAACTCTTCTCGGCCACGGTCGTGAGGATGGTCGACACGCCGAAGCCGGCCGCCGCCTGCGCCACCAGCGCGGCGTTGTTGCGCAGGTTCACGGCGTCGATCGAGTGCGTGGCAAAGGCCATCTGCGACTGGAAGTCGATCATCACCAGCGTGTGGTCGATGGGGGTGAGCAACTTGGCGCCGGCGGTGGGGGTGGCTTGGATGGACATGAAAAAACTCCTGGGGTTGAATGACGGGGCGATGACTGATTCGATTGAATTCACAATCCGCTTCGGGAGAGAATTCCCTTGGCATGGGCTGAATCATCGGTGCCGGCACAGCCGCCATCGACGAAACTTTTCATCCCTGACAATCGAATTTTTCGAATCTTCTTTTTTCACCGTTTTCAGCAAGGAACGCCGCGTGCTCAAACTCAGCCTGGAAGCCATCGAGGTCGTCGACGCCATCGCGCGCCACGGCTCCTTCGCCGCCGCCGCCAC
The DNA here is from genome assembly GCF_016082275.1 of Variovorax sp. E3. Lineage (GTDB taxonomy): Bacteria > Pseudomonadota > Gammaproteobacteria > Burkholderiales > Burkholderiaceae_C > Variovorax. The sequence continues at coordinate 25,652 of NZ_MOWM01000024.1, read as the reverse complement.
GCGCCTGAACAAGGTGCCCTCCACCATCTCGTATGCCGTGGGCAAGCTCGAAGAGCAGCTGGGCATGCTGCTGTTCGAGCGCAACGGCCCGCGCGTGGCGCTCACGCCCGCCGGCGAAGAAATGCTCAAGGAGGGGCGCTGGCTGCTCGGCGCCGCGAGCGACCTCGAATCGCGCATGCGGCAGATCGCCACCGGCTTCGAGTCGGAGCTGCGGCTGGTGCACGACTCGCTCATTCCCACGCACGCGCTCATCAGCGACATCCGTGCCTTCGAAGACCTGCGCTGCGGCACGCGGCTGCGCATCGGCTGCGAGGCGCTCACCGGCAGCTGGGAGGCGCTGCGCGAGGGGCGCGCCGACATCGTCATCGCCGCGGGCGAAGGCCCGGCCGGCGGCGGCTACCAGGCGGTGACGGTGGGCAGCCTGGAGTTCGCCTTCTGCGTGGCGCCCACGCACCCGCTCACGCGCATCGGCCGACCGCTGCAGCGCGGCGACCTGCTGGACTGCAACGCCATCGTGGTGGGCGACAGCGCGCGCACGCTGTCGGACCGCACCGTCGGCCTGCTGGCCGGCCAGCCGCGCATCACCGTGCCGTCGATGCCCGCGAAGATCGCCTGCCAGGTCGCCGGGCTGGGCCACGGCTTCCTGCCGCGCGCCTGCATCCTGAACGAGCTGGAGCGCGGCACGCTGGTCGAGCTGCCCACCGAGGAGCCGCGCGCGCCCGAGGCCTTCTGGCTGGCGTGGAAGACCGGCGCGCAAGGGCAGGCGCTGCGCTGGTGGCGCGAGCGGATGAACCGCACGCTGGTGCCGGCGCTGCTGCCGCGGTCGTCCGTCGGGCTGTGAGCGAAAAGGGCGTCAGCCCGCCGCGCGCAGCTTGTCCAGCGCCCGGTCCACGAACGCCAACCGGTCCTGCCCCCAGAAGCGCTCGCCGTTCAGGATGAAAGTCGGCGCGCCGAACACGCCCGCCTCCACCGCTTCGGCGCTGTTGGCGCGGTAGGTTGCCAGCGTTTCGGCCGACTGCTCCAGCGCCTGCAGCGAGGCGCCGTCGTAGCCGTTCTCGTCGGCCACGGCAATGCGAACCCCGGCCTGCGAGGTGTCGCGCTCTTCGGCCCACAGCGCGCGCAGCAGCGCGTGCGACAGCGGCTGCGCGTCGAGCCCCTGCAGCTGGGCGGCGATCACCATCCAGCCCGGGTACTTGTTCCAGTTCGGGTCGCTCGGCGCGCCCTTGGGGTAGTGCGCGGGTGCCAGGTTCATCGGCATGCCGAGGTAGTCGCTCCAGCGCGCCAGTTCCAGCGCGTGGTAGGTGCGACGCGGTTCGGGCCGGGTCTTCAGCGGAATGCCGCCGGTCTGCGGCACCACCGCCTGGAAGTCATACGGCTTGAGCACGAGCCGCACGTGGTGGCGGCGCACGATGTCTTGAAGTTGCGGGCCGCCCAGGTAGGCCCAGGGCGAGGAGAGGCTGTAGTAGCAGTCGAGCGCGATCATGTTTCGATTATCTTCAGCACATGCCCGCCGCCCCCGCGCCACTCACCCTTTTCCCTTCGGGGTTGGCGCACACGCCGGCGGCGCGGGCACGGCGATGAAGTTCCCGGCCTTCCTCGCCTCGCTGTTCCTCTCCAAGCTGGCCGACCAGATCCTGCTGTTCCTGGTGCCGCTGGTGGTGTTCCAGGTGACGCAGGACGTGGCGTGGTCGGGCTACGCCTTCGCGGCCGAGACGCTGCCGCGCTTCTTGTCGTTTCCCGTTTGCGGCGCGCTGTGCGACCGGGTGTCGCCGCTCAAGCTGCTGCGCGCGAGCCAGATTTTTCGCGCGCTGATCTGCGTGCTCGGCGTACTGGCCAACGAGGCCATCGGCGGCATCGGGTGGCTGGTGGGCCTGTCGGCCGTGTGCGGCGTGCTCACCACCCAAGGCGTGATGGCGCGCGAGGTGATGCTGCCGCAGATTGCCAACGGCCAGGGCTTCGACAAGGTGCTGGCCTATGCGCAGACCGCCGAGCAGACCGGCATGGTGCTCGGCCCGCTGGTGGCTGCGGCCCTGTTCGCGCTGTGGCCGTGGCAGGCGGTGGTGGGCGCGGCGGCCGCGTTCTTTCTGCTGGCCGACGTGGCGACCGCGTACTGGCGGCGCGGCAACCCCTTGCAGTTGCATGAGCCGCAGGGCGAGCCGGGCCACTTCCTGCAACCCATTGCCACCGCCCTCGGCCATGTGTGGCGCCTGCCCGGCCTGCTGCGCCTGACGCTGCTGACCTCGGGCGTGAACCTGATGCTCGGCACCACGCTGGCCTCGTCCGCCGCGATGGTCACGGGGCTGCACCACCGCTCGGCCACCTACTACGCGACGCTGCAGACGCTGGGCGCCGTGGCCACCATCGTGATCCTGCTGGCGATCATCCGCGGCTCGATCGCGCTGAAGCGCATGGGCGTTGCCGCCTACCTGCTGATCTTCGGCGGCGGCCTGCTCACGGCCGCGAGCACCAGCCACTGGGGCTATGCAGCGGGCTTCCTGCTGGTGGTCGGGTTCGACAAGATGTTCAGCATCTACATCCGCATTCACCGGCAACGGATCATTCCGGCCAGGGACTACGGCAAGACCACGGGCGTGATCGTGCTGCTGAACAACCTCACGCAGCCGATCGCGGGGCTGGTCGTCGGCGCGTTCGCCGATGCAACGCAAACGCGCGGCGTGATCTTCGGGCTGTGCCTGCTGGTGGGCGTCATCGGCCTTGCCGCCGCCGCCCTCGCGCGGCGCGCCAAGGCCGCGGCAACGACTGCGACGACGACTACAGCACCTTGACGGCGCGGCCGATGAACTGGATCGGCCCGGTCGGGCGGTCGATCGGCGAGCCGTTCTCGGGCTCCAGCGTGAGCTCGAACAGCTGGTTCGGCTCCAGCGGCGGCAGCTTGTCGATGGGGATGCGCAGTGTCTGGCCCTGCTTGACCAGCCCCAGCGACACCGGGCCGCGCCACTGGTCGGCCTTGGTCCAGAACTGCAGCGTCTTCTGCGGCGGCACCTCGATCGTGCCCAGCGGCACCAGGCTCAGCTGGCGCGACGACGTGGTCTGGATCACCCAGCCCGGCGACTTGTCCTGCGGGGCGACCAGCACCACCATGTACTGCGGCGTGGGCGGCGGACGCGTGACGAGCACGGCGACCATCAATGCCGCAGCGGCGAACCCGCCGGCGGCCAGGCCGCGCCAGAGCTGCAGGTTGTTCCACCAGTTCGCGAAGCCCGATGCGCGCGCCGGCTTTGCTTTTTGCGGAGCGTCGGCGCTGCCCAGCGTGCGCTCGATGCGCGACCAGAGCGCGGGCGACGGGTCGGCCGGCGCGGCGAGCGAGGTCAGCGGCAGCAGCCGTGCTTCCCACGCCTGCACCGCTTCGCACAGCGCGGGCTCGTTGCGCATGCGGGCTTCGACCGCCGCGCGCGCGGGGGCCGACAGCGTGCCCAGCACGTACTCGCCGGCCAGCGCGTCGATGGTGTCTTCTTCGGCGGTGCCGGTGCTCGTGCTGCTGCTCATGCCATGCACTCCCGCAGCGCGCGCATGCCGCGCTGGATCCACGACTTCACCGTGCCCAGCGGCGTGTGCAGCCGCTCGGCGATTTCGCCGTGCGAGCAGCCTTCGACATACGCATAGAGGATGCAGTCGCGCCGCGCCGGCTCCAGCCCGCCCAGGCAACCTTCGAGCTTGCCGAGGTCGGCGCGCAGCTCGAACGGATCGGCCGACGACGCGTAGGCCGCGAGCGCGGCCCGGTCGTCGATGGCTTCGGCCGCGTCTTCGCTCACGTCCACCTGGCGCGCGCCGCTGCGCACCATGTTCAGCGCGGCATTGCGCACCACGCTGTAGATCCAGCCCCGGCCTTCACCGCGCGCCGGGTTGAAGGTCTCGGCGCGCTGCCAGATGCTGATGAAGGCGTCGTGCAGCACGTCTTCGGCCTGTTGGCGCTGGCGCACGATGCGCAGCGCCACGCCCATCAGGTAGCGGCTCTCGCGCTGGTAGAGCTGCTGCAGAGCCAGACGATCGCCGCGGGCGCATGCCATGAGGGCGGCGTCGTAGTCGAAGGGCGTGGTGGGGGGCGGGTTCTGCACGGCCCGATGGTAGTGGAGCCTGCGGCCCGCGCCGTGGAATCACCCGACGATCAGGACGCCTTCCAGAAGATGTAGTCGGCCTGGTATTGCACGACCTGCTTCTGGCCCTTGGTGGCCGGCGTGCAGGGCACGGCCGCCGGTGCCACGCCGCCTTGCAGGGCCACGCGCTGGATGTAGGTCACGCCGGTCATCGCGCCCGAGCCCGTGGCCGGGTTGGCCTTGACGAGCTGGAACGGCAGGCTGGTCGGGCCCGAGGGTGCGACGGCCAGTTGCGTGGCCGTGAGCTTGGAGCCGTCCATCGACTCCCAGGTGGCCGGCGGGCCGTAGTACTTGCCGACCTGCTTGCCGCCGCGGTCCCACAGCTTGGCGTCGGGGCCGACGAACACCCACTCGGTCTGGCCGGGGGCGTTGGCCTTGTCGCGGCATTCGTAGGTGATGTCGCCCTTGCCCACGGTTTCCATGGCGACCTTGTGGCCGGCCGGCACCTGGATGGTGGGGGGCAGGCTGGACTGGTTGAAGGCCGGGGCCATCGAGCCCGAGGACATCGAGCCGCAGGCGGTGAGCAATGCGGCAGCGGAAACGGCGCCGAGCACGGCGATGGAACGGGAGGTGTGCATGGAATTACTCCTGGGTTGTAGATGGGCAGCAGCTCCTCGCTGCTGGAGGGTCTACACGGCAGGGGTGCGTTTGGATGCAGGGGATGCAAAAAATCCTTGAAAGCTTCCATTTTTCTCAAGAGAGCGTGCACAGCTGGTTTGCGGCGAGGAACTGATGCCCCGCAGCGACGGCCGCGGATCGAAAGCGCTCTTCATCGTGAGAAACGCCCACCAGATTGACCATAGACAACAGTGTTAGCGGCCTCCACCACGTACATCTCCCCAGTCATCAACTCGGAGGGTATGAAATGGACCGAAAGATTCTTGTGGTCGGCGATCCACCGACTTCTGGCGGCAGAGTCCTGCCGTACGACGGCCCGATGTTCGATCTCTACGGCCATCGGGTCGCCTTGATCGGCGGCCGGGCTTACTGCGAGGGATGCAACAGCGTCGGCATCATCGCCAAGGCGGGAGGGCCAAGGCGGCCGCAATTCATTTCGGAGGCAGCACTGGAGGGCGATGCGTGATGTGCCATTGCCCCGTTCCACCGTCGCTCGTGGCTACGCTACAGCATTCGGCCACCTACGATGACGGCATGGCCGCAGCAGTTGGGGCTTTCAGCGCCAGCTTGATCGCATCGCCGGGATGGCTCTCCGGAAATGCCATGGCCGTTGCGGCCAGCAAGAAGCTGGTCGATGCGGGGGTGACTCACCCGCCCGAGGCGGAGCAAACAGAAAACATCTGCCCCAACATGACCAACAGGCAGTTCTGCAACACGATGCTGGATTTGCGAGACAAGGCGGTATCGCTCATCGCTAAGAAGCGCCTCCCCGAATTGGCACGTTGGAACATGAGCGATATGTCGCGGGTAAAGGAATGGTTTGGTGTCGCCGACCAGTCCATGCGGGAATATCTGCAGAAGGGTTTGGCATCGAGCGAATCGGTGCTGAGAGGACTGGCTTGCAAGAATTTTGTTCGCCTCACTGATGAGGGCAAAGAGCTCGGCTGCATCGTGCCAAAGCATGATCAAAGTACGATCGCAATGGTCTGCAAGCCGGACATTGCGACGCGAACCATCGCAATCAACGTCTCGTTTTGCGCTCTGCGCGACGTTTCCGCGAATCTCGATTCACAGCTATCGACGCTCATCCATGAAGTAACGCACTTCAACGATACTTTTGGCAGCTTCGATACGCTGAACCACTTGGGCCCAGCTCGTGCGGCAGCGGAAGCGGACCCTCGGGGCATGAAAACCAACGCGGACAGTATCGCGGGCTATGTTGTATGGGACGAGGTGTTCTATGCGAGCTAAGTGGCTTCTGATGCTGGCGCTATTCACCGCTTGCAACTGCGCCTCGGCATGCCAGCGAATCATTCAGATCACGCTGACGTTTGCGGACGGCTCTGCGGACCTGGATCGCACTCAGATCGCTCGGCTGGCCGGATGGATTGGCAATGCGAACGCGATGTTTGCGAAGTACACGAGTGCAGGCGTCGAAGCCGGCGCTACCGCCAAGCCGCCCGAGAGAACGCCGAAAGAGGCAATGCAACTCGCAAGAATGCGTGCCGACAACGTGGCGCTCGCACTGAAGACTCTTTTTCCCGCTCCCCTCGATGTTGAAAAGTTTGCGCACAGCTACCGCGAAAAGAAGAGCTCCGACGTTGATGTCAATGACTTCGCCGCGATCCAGATTTATCCAGACCTGAAGACATCCAGACTGCCGGATTGCAACCCGGGCCTTCGGACGGCTTGGAGCGTTAACGCGAGCTCGATTCAGCGCACAGTGGCATGAAGAAATGTGTGCACTTGACTTTCTGCCCGCTTGCCCGCACGAATGCCCCGGCGATATGGGAGACCTCCTCTACAAGCCCCCCGGGTACCGCGCCATGGAAGTGGCGCCGGTTGACTCATCACCCCTTCCCTCGTATCACCTGCGCCAACAACGTCAACACAGCAAACCCCAACATCACCCCCACGCCCGGATACAGCATCGCCAACGCCGTCCCCGGCGCAATCGCCGCGGTCAGCACCGCCAGCCCACAGGCTCCGCCCACTTGCAGCGAGCTGTTCAGCAACCCCGCCGCCAACCCTTGCTCGTGATCGGCCACGCCGCTCGTGCCCGCCACCATCAGCGCCGAGATGCTCAGCGCAAAGCCCACTCCCCACAGCAGCGACGCGGGCAGCAGCACACCCCACAGGTCGGGCTCGGCGCCGATGCGGAACATCAGCAGGTAGCAAGGCACAAAAGCCGACAGCCCCACCAGCAGCACCCGCGTCACGCCGAACCGGCTGATCAGCGCGCCGATCTTCGGCCCCACGACCACCACCATCAGCCCCGCCGGCAGCAGCACCAACGCCATCTGCCACGGCTTCCAGCCCTGGATGTTCTGCAGGTACAGCGCAATCAGAAACTGAAAGCCCGCCGCGCCGCCATACAACAGCGCCGCGCTGATGTTCGCCGCCACCAGCCCCCGGTTGCGAAAAATGCCCAGCCGTATCAGCGGCTCCTTCACCGTGCGCTCGATGACCACGAACAGCGCCAGCAACGCCACCGCCACCGCGAACCCGCCGGCCGTGCGCAGCGACACCCAGCCCGCCTCCTCCGCCGACACCACCGTGAACACCAGCAGCAGCATGCCCGCCAGCAGCGTGACGGCGCCGCCCACGTCGAGCCGCACGCGCTCGGCGCGCGGCGGGTCGGGCGGCAGATAGCGCAGCGCGGCCAGCAACAGCAGCAGCGCGACCGGAATCGGCAGCACGAAGATGTAGCGCCAGTCCAGCGCCGCCAGCAGCCCGCCGATCAACAGGCCCGACGAGTACCCCGAGGCCTCGAACAAGTTGAAGATGCCGAACGCCTTGTTGCGCGCCGGCCCTTCGGCAAAGGTGGTGGTCAGCAGCGACATCGCGGCCGGCCCGGTGAAGCCCGCGGCCATGCCCTTCACGAAGCGCGAAACGATCAGCAAGCCCGCGTCGCTGGCGAACGCGCCGCCCACCGACACCAGCGCAAACACCGCCAGCCCCGTCACCAGCACGCGCCTGCGGCCGAACAAGTCGGCGCAGCGACCGCCCAGCAGCAGAAAGCCGCCGAACGCCAGGATGTACGCGCTGACCAGCCACTGCGCCGTGGCCGCGCCCATGCCGAACTCGTGCTGGATCTCGGGGATTGCCACCACGATCATCGAGATGTCGAGCCCATCGAGCAGAATCACGCCGCTGAAGATCAGCAGCGCGATCCACATGCGCGCGGGCCAGTGCAGGGGGTCGTTGTTTTTTCCTCTGGTCGCCGCAACGGCTTCGTCAGGGTGCGCATCGCACGGGTTCAGGCTGGCAGACATTCATTCACTCCAATCAATCCATCGATTCAGCTTCTTGACTGGCTTGATCGTCCCCCGCCGCGCGCGGCTTGAAAAACGAGTAGTTCTCAACGAACCATCAAACGGAGCTTGAAGATCGATGACGCCCACGCCGCACAGCACGAGCACCACCACCATCACCACCACGAACCGCATGCTGCCGGGCACGCGGGCGCTGCGCACCTTCGAGGCGGCCGCGCGGCACCTGAACTTCACGCGCGCGGCGACGAGTGGGGCTCACGCCGGCGGCCGTGAGCTACCAGATCAAGGACATCGAAGACCAGCTGGGCGTGGTGCTGTTCACGCGCACCAGCCGCAGCATTCAGCTCACGGCGGCGGGCGCCGTGCTGTTCGAGGCCACCGCCGACGCGCTCGACACCCTGCAGCGCGCCGCGGGCCGCGCCCGCCGGCTGACGCGCAGCGCGGCGCACCTGCGCGTGTCGCTGAGCCCGCGCTTTGCCACCAACTGGCTGCTGCCGAGGCTGCCGCGCTTCAGGGCCGCCCACCCGGAGGTGGAGCTGACCTTCGACATCAGCGACACGCTGCGCGACTTCGAGGCCGACGACATCGACATTGCCATCCGCTTCGGCACCGGGCGCTACGAGGGTGCGCGGTCAGACCGGCTGTTCGAGCTGCTCATCGTGCCCGTGTGCAGCCCCAAGCTCATCGAGACCGGGCCGCCGCTGAACGAGCCGAGCGACCTGGTGCGCCACAACCACACGCTGTGCTATGTCGACTGGAAGACCGACACCATGACCTGGCCCAACTGGCGCATGTGGATGGCTGCGGCCGGCGTGAGCGACGAGGGCTTCGACGACAGCCGGTGCGTGGCGTTTTCCGATTCGGGCTATGTGGTGCAGGCCGTGATCGAAGGCGGCGCGGTGGGGCTGGCCGACCTGGACATGATCGCGGCCGACCTGGCGCAGGGGCGGTTGGTGCGGCTGTTCGACGTCGGCGTGAGCATGGCGCCGACGTATGCGTATCACCTGGTGTATCCAGAGGGGAGCGGGGAGGACGCGCGGGTTGTGGCGTTCAGGGAATGGCTGCTGGCGGAGACGGAGAACGCGGGGCAGCCGGGCGGGCCGGCTGCTTGACAGCCTCCAACGGTCGCCAGTTACGTCGGGCTGGGCGCGGCTTGCGCTTGCAGCAGCAGCAACGCCTCGCGCAAGGCTGCGGCGGCTGAGTTGACGGCGCTGACGCGCGCCATCAACGCCTCGTTGAGCAGGCGCAGCAAGGCGCTCAGCTCGGTGCGGTTGGTGGCGAGCACCTCGCTGTCCCTCAGGGCGGCGGTGTCTACGAGCTTTTCCAGCGCGGTGTAGGCGCGCATGACCTCGTGGAGGGTGTCGGCGTCGTCGCAGGTTTGGAGGGCGAGGTCGTCGAGGGTGGGTGCAGATTCAGCCATTGCGGCCTTTCAGAACTTCGGTTTGCAACAACCGCCGCACCCGCTTCCAAACGGTGGCGGCAGCTCGAACGGGTTGGAAGACCGGGAAGCTCTGACGAGAACCGGCAAGGCTCGCGCCTTCCCGTTCGAGCCGCCAAAAACTGGAGGCGCAAACAGAAAAGCCGCAGACCACGTTGCGGTGACTGCGGCTTTCGTCGCAGAACTTCGACGGGCTTCCAAACCCGGCCACGCTTTTTTTGCGCGACAGCGAAGTATAGCTATTAGCGCGCCTGCCGTCTTTATCGGGTCGAACTCAAGAGACTACGAGATGCGCAATTTTTCTCTCCAAATCACTAATCGTGGGATCCAATTTCAACCCCTTTATCTTCTTGTCAAATAAATTCTTATTTCGAACATAGGATCGTCGATAGAAATTTCGAAGCAAAAACATAGCAAATACATATGGGCTAACAGGCCCGGTAACGGGGATTCTGCATCCATCAAATTGTCCCAATGTCAGGTGACATTGAGGATGATCAACATCGACATACTGCTCAGGAGCAAAATCAAAGCGAATAGGAAATCGAACAAGCCGCTGGACCATTACATCCGCGAAAAGCTCGTCGTTTTCGTACAGAAGCGGAGCCTCCTCGACAGTAGGAAGTACCATGGAAGGGAAATACGTTAGCCGATGCTTTAACACGCTCCCATTTTTATCAATTACGTACTGGAAAGCTATCAAGCCGCCATCCACCAATTTCGAATGAAAAGCCAAACTACGATCTAAATCCTCGTAGATCATTTGATAATAAACATCCTTCAATGCATACGTAGACATTGGAAGATCGCCAATACTTACACTGCCACCGGCAAGCATCTGCAACGAAGGATTGAATTGTTGGGCAGACAACCCCGCCTGAATCAGTCGAGCCAAAACCTCTCTGATTTGCGCTCCAATTATTTCTGCAGACATAATTCAATAAGGGCGAGCGGCTTTTTTAAGCTGCTCAATGATGTGATCCGCATCTAGTTCGCCGCTGTTTACAGCATCAATGACAGCTTGAAGCTCCCGACGCTGCCGAGTTCTTTTTTTGCTAACCTTCCCAACATTAATCAATCTGAGTTGAGCTTTCTCTTCGGGGGTGGGGTATTTGAATTTTAGTTTAAATTCGTTTTCCCGAAGCAGCTTGAGTTCTTCCATCAGCTTATCCATATTGGGACCGATACCAAGAACTCGAACCCACGCTTTCGAACGAGTTATTGCGGTAAAAAGCCGATTTCTAGCAAGCGCTGTTGCGGCCTTGTCCCAGCCAGAATAGCAATCTTGAGCATTCAAGATGTAAACCATCCCAGCCTCGTTACCCTTTGCTCTAAATATTCCGGTAAAAGTGACGGCATCAGCCTTGCTAAAAAACATCAGCAGAAGTACTAACGCCGGCTAGTTCATTATTTACCCCATCGCGGAAGAGTGCTTGTCGAGCCGGCCCGACTTCACGCTGTGTTGTCAGAGGGTTAGGGTTTATAACAACAATGTCGTCAGGCCGAAGCTCTTCGTCTGTAATGTCTTTTTTAATTTCATTTACCAGCCATTCGGTTTGTTCTGCAGAAGTTCCGAATTTTACAAATTTAATTAAATCATCCAAATTTGAATGATCTTCAAGAAATAACGGCGAAGTGTTAGGCGTCCGAGAGAGAACAACATTCTTACCCCCCTCAATCTCTCCGTTTTCGACAACATAGCCAACATCAGTCCAAAGTGAATCTTGTCCAAAGAATTGAACAAGTCCATTTTGACGATAGATTCCAAAACCAATCGCGTGTGCAGTCGCAAGCAAAGGCCTGGAGTTGCGATAGCACTTTTCAAGAATAATATCTTGGCGCGGCGTATTAACTTCTTCTGCGCCAAAAACAACCAACGGCCGCCCTTTCACATCAGTGCCGAACAGCTCTTCTGGCGGTAAAACCGCTTGTCCAGTCAACGACTGCAACTCATCGTAGGCATAGACTAAGCGCTTTGGATCACGCAAAAATGCGTAGCATAATTTCAGGAATTCCGGCGGCAGATCCTGCGCCTCATCAACAAGCATCAAATCGTAGTACGGCTTAACGACTGAAGTTTGCGACAAAGCCAAAGCAGAAACACCCCTTAATTCGTTGTCCCTCCCAAATTTAAGCTTGGCGCCCCCATAATCCATGAAATCGATTCCATGCTCGACGCAATATCGATGATAAATCCCATCCCGCTCTTTTCCACCCGGACCTCCCCACGCATTGAGAATATCAATTTGATCCCAATCAGGCTCGGTACCCGATTGCTCAATGGTGAAATTATTGATGAGCCGCCGAAATTGTTCTTTTAGCGATCTCGTATTGAATGTCACTCCTATCTTCCACTCTGGATTTTGTGAGTGAAGATATGCGACCTTCAGGGCCAAAATTATCGTTTTACCGGAGCCAGCCAAACCACGAATGCGCTGCACGCCTTCAACCGTTTCGATTACAGCCTGTGACTGGTGCTGATCGAGATTTGCAATCGAGTCTTCTACTCGCTTGAGTTTTGCACCCTTGGAGTCTTGTTTTTTTGGCTCTCTTTTTTAGTTTTCCGGCTCTAATTGAGGTTACAACTTGCACTGCAGCAACTAGCGCAGAAAAAAGTTGCGGTATCCGAACTCCATTTAAATCCATTTACCTGCGAAACAAGGTTTGTCGAATTAGAAATATAGTAAGGATCTTCACTTTCCGGGAGCGTACTCTTAGCAGGCGCAAAGGTGATTGCATTTATATCGAATTTTAACTGTCGCCCTTGTTTTAGATTAGGGTAGGGTTTAAACTTCACCTCAAGCATTGAAGCAATATCGTCCTGCCGAGCGCGATACTCACCAACATCAGTGCCCTCGACAAGATCAAATGCGATGAGCCCGAGCTCGACAGAGATCAGAAGCGCATCAAACTTCACCGGACCTAGCGGAGATCCCATAATCGGATATCCGATATAAAGCTGACCTTGAGCGTCAATATCGGCCAACTGCTCCGCAAGCAAGCGAGAAGATTCCGGCTTGTCCTTTGCTGTTCCCCAAATAACGTCAATCATTTAATTTCCACGAATAGGCAGTTGGTCGGTCGCACGTCTCAAAAAATACGTGCTTAAGGCGGGCATCAGATCAAGCGCAATGATGCCTCATGATGAGTTTGCGAAGCGCAAGTTACCGAAGCCGTCCAGTGGAAGACCCAAGACACGACGATGCTCGTTAAGGGCCGCCGATTCCTGGGGATCGGAAAAATCGATCTTATATTTGCGCTTCCAGCAACTATCTTCTGCCCCACCCCCCATTTATCCGCAAAGGTAACCGCAAGACACTCCTTCTATCCCAAGAAGGAGTGCTCTCATGCCAATCGCCTTACTCGCGCTGACCCTCAGCGCTTTCGCCATCGGGACGACCGAATTCGTCATCGTTGGCCTCATCCCCACCGTCGCCGCCGACCTCGGCATCGGCCTTCCCTCGGCGGGCCTGCTGGTCAGCCTCTATGCGCTGGGCGTCGCCATTGGCGCGCCGGTGCTCACCGCCCTCACGGGCAAGCTGCCGCGCAAGGCGCTGCTGCTCGGGCTGATGGCGCTGTTCACGCTCGGCAACCTGCTGGCGTGGCAGGCGCCCAGCTATGAATCGCTGGTAGCGGCGCGCATCCTCACGGGGCTGGCGCACGGGGTGTTCTTCTCGATCGGCTCGACCATCGCCACCGGCCTGGTGCCGAAGGAAAAGGCGGCAAGCGCCATCGCGATCATGTTCACGGGCCTCACGGTGGCGCTGGTCACGGGCGTGCCGCTGGGCACGTTCATCGGGCAGCACTTCGGCTGGCGCGAGACCTTCCTGGCCGTGTCGGCGCTGGGCGTTGTCGCGTTCATCGGCAGCTGGATCTTCGTGCCCAGCAACATCCGCCACACGCCGCCGGCCTCGCTGGCGCAGCAAGCCAAGGTGCTGGCCGAACCGCGCCTGCTGCTGGTGTATGCCAAGACGGCCATCGGTTACGGCGGCTCGTTCATTCCGTTCACGTTCCTGGCGCCGATCCTCACCGACGTGTCGGGCTTCAGCGCCAGCTCGGTGGGCTGGGTGATGCTGGTGTACGGCATCTCGGTGGCGGTGGGCAACATCTGGGGCGGCAAGCTGGCCGACCGCATGGGGCCGATCCCGGCGCTGAAGATCATCTTCGCGCTGCTGGCCGCGGTGCTGCTGCTGTTCAACTTCGCGGCGCCGCACAAGTGGCTGGCGCTGGTGGCGGTGCTGCTGTGGGGCGCGGTGGCTTTCGGCAACGTGCCGGGCCTGCAGGTGTACGTGGTGAAGCAGGCCGAACGCTTCACGCCGCAGGCGGTGGACGTGGCCTCGGGCCTGAACATCGCGGCCTTCAACCTGGGCATTGCGCTGGCAGCCTGGGCCGGCGGCCTGATCGTGACGCACCTGGGCCTGCTGCACACGCCCTGGATCGGCGCACTGGTGGTGCTGGTGTCGCTGGCCCTCACGCAGTGGAGCGGCGCGCTCGACCGCCGTGCCGGCATTCCGGTTCGCGCTTCGGGGCCGATGCCGGTCGGGCATTGATCGACCGATCTATCTCTTCTTTCCATTTTTCAACGCACAAGGACAACCATCCAATGAACACCAACAACGGCAACACCATTCCCGCCTTCGGCCTCGGCACCTTCCGCCTGCAGGGCCAGGTGGTGATCGACTCGGTGAAGAACGGCCTCGACGTGGGCTACCGCGTGATCGACACGGCGCAGATCTACGGCAACGAAGCCGAAGTGGGCCAGGCCATTGCCGAAAGCGGCGTGGCCCGCAAGGACCTGTTCATCACCACCAAGATCTGGACCGACAACTACGCCAAGGACAAGCTCGTGCCCAGCCTGAAAGACAGCCTGGCCAAGCTGCGCACGGACCATGTGGACCTCACGCTGATCCACTGGCCCTCGCCGGGCAACGCGGTGCCGGTGGCCGAGTTCATGGGCGCGCTGGCCGAAGCCAAGGCGCAGGGGCTGACGAAGCAGATCGGCGTGTCGAACTTCAACATCGCGCTCATGAAGGAAGCCATCGCAGCCGTGGGCGCGAAGGAAATCGCGACCAACCAGATCGAGCTGCACCCCTACCTGCAGAACCGCAAGGTGGTGGCGTTCGCAAAGAGCCAGGGCATCCACATCACGTCCTACATGACGCTGGCCTACGGCAAGGTCATCACCGACCCGGTGATCGAGGCGATTGCCAAGGCGCACGGCGCGACCACGGCGCAGGTGGTGCTGGCATGGGCGATGCAGTTGGGCTACGCGGTGATTCCGTCGTCCACGAAGCGCGCGAACCTCGAAGGCAACCTGAAGGCGCAGCAGCTGCGCTTGACGGACGCAGAAATGGCGCAGATGGCCGCACTCGACCGCAACGAGCGCCTGACCGACCCGGCCGGCCTGTCGCCGGCCTGGGACTGAACGTGCAAGCGCCGGCCGCCATGCACACCGCGCTTGAATCGCTTGTGGCATCGCACGGCGGCGGCCCGAGCATCGGGCTCGAGCTGCCGCTGGACAACGACTGGTCGCCCTCGGGCGACACCGCCCGCCGCAACGCGGGCCGCCCCTTCGGCGTGCCCGACATCGCGCAGCACGCACGGCTCGCGAAGCTGGCCGACCGGCTGGGCTTCAGGGCGCTGTGGGCACGCGACGTGCCGCTGTACGACCCGGCCTTCGGCGACGCGGCGCAGGTGTTCGAGGTGTTCAGCTACCTGGGCTACCTGGCAGGCGTGACCGAGCGCATCTTGCAGGGCACGGCGGCCGTGGTGCTGCCGCTGCGCGAGGCGGTGCTCACGCTGAAGTCGGCCGCGACGGTCGACCACCTGAGCAACGGGCGCTTGCTGATGGGCGTGGCGAGCGGCGACAGGCCGGTGGAGTACCCGATCTTCGAGCGCGACTTTGCGTCGCGCGGTGAGCGCTTTCGGGAGCAGGTGGCGATGGTGCGCGACTGGGGTGCGGCCAGCCTGCCCGAAGGCATCGAGCTGCTGCCGCGTCCGCGCAACCCGCTGCCCTTGCTGGTGGCCGGCCTCGCGCAGCAGACGCCCGACTGGATCGGCGCGCACATGGACGGCTGCCTCGCCTACCCCGGCACGCCGGAAGACCATGCGCGGCGCTCGGCGCAATGGCGCGCGGTGGCGGGTGAGCGCAAGCCGTATGTGAGCTTCATTCACCTCGACCTGGCAGATGATGCCGATGCACCGCTGGAGCGGCATCGCTTTGGGGGGCGCATGGGGCGGCATGCGCTGGTGCGGGAGTTGAGCGCGCTGCATGCGGCGGGTGTGCAGCATGTGGGGCTGCATCTGCGGCGCAACCGGCGGCCGGTGGACGAGACGATGGAGGAGATTGCGGAGTTTGTGTTGCCGGGGTTTCATGCGGGTGCCGACGGGAAGCCGGAATTTCAACAGCTCATGGCAAATTGCTGACCGGTTCGCCGCGCCGCTTCGTGGGCCTTCAATCGCGAACTGCATTTATCTACGTCCCAGAAAATCCATCGAGCCATTAGAGGCTCATGAATTTGTTTCTATCAGCTCACAAAGAAGAATCTCGTTTAACAAACACTGCCGCAGGAATCTTCCAAATAATACTCAGCGCGTGCATCGCTTTGCTTCCGTGAATTTTCCACATTCTTTGGCGCTTATTAGTTACTCAGCCTGAGTTTGACTATTGTTTGCAACGGTACAGCCCAGGAGTGCCCCAGACTTTAGGTGCGCTTTCCATTTCGGCAAGCAAACCCTTACATCCATCACTGCACGCCTCGCATGTCGAATAAATTTCTCGCCCTGTGGCAGCAGCGATCTCTCTGGGACACCCCTTGCCTGCGCCAATCTACCGCTTCTCCACAATCGATTTCCCCGCGAAAGAGCGATTCGACGCGTGGAGAGCTGATAGCAGTCCGTTATTCGAATTTTTACCCCCTGAGACTGCAACAGTTATTTATGACTCCAAGGTTGCTGTTGCGCGTCTAGGCGACATGATCTTCGGCGAGGCAAATTGGTTGCGTCCAGAGCAAAAGGCTCATCAAGGGATACGTCGAAACTTGCGAAAAATCCGCAACGACAATCTGGATCACTATTATCTTCGCCTTCAGCGCGACGCAGAATTTCATATTCAGTCAAGTGAGCCAACAAGAATGGTGAATGCAGGAAGTTTTTGCCTGCTTGATATGGCATCACCGTTCGAGCTAAAAATTACAACAGGCAACTCAATATTTGCAATAGTGCCGCGCGAATTACTGCCTTCCAACGTAGCGACCCTCCATGGTCGCAGTGTCACTGGTGGAATGGGTATTTTTCTTTCAGATTACTTTAGTAGTTTGTCCAGAAATTTTGATAACTTAGCCCATGAAGATACTCTGCATGTTCGCCACGCGACATTGAATATGCTGCGCGCTTGCCTTACGCCCACCCCAGACACTCTCATGCAGGTCAATTCAGAATTGCATACTATTCTCAGAAATAGAGTGGTCTCCTATATTGAAAAAAACCTGTTGAATTGCGATTTGAATGCGGGTCTGATTTGCCGAGATATTGGCATTTCACGCTCAAAGCTGTACCGACTCTTTGAGGAGTCGGGTGGTATCGCGCGACAGATTCAACGCAAGCGATTGCTCAGGATTCGATCTATTCTTGAAGATCCATTCGCTCCAAGAGCGCGCATCGCAGAGGTCGCTTGGCGTCATGGTTTTACCAACGAAAAAGCGTTTCAGCCGAGCCTATAAAACTGAATTCGGCCACACGCCAAGTGAGGCCGTTTCCGCGCGGGGGCGTCAAGCAATGCCCCATGGGCCACATGAAGCTCCGTTAAATAGGCCTATCCGATCGTTTCGGGAATGGATGCATTCGTTGCGCTGACGTATGCCCCATACGTCCTGTCATTTCCACACAGCGTGCTGGAGAAACTGTGCCGCTGACTTTAAGCGCACCCTCCAGATGAATTTATCAAGTCTTTCGCATGCGCGCTTTTATCGAGTGACAGTTCTTGGTCGACCCCATTCGGCGTGAGACAAATTGATCCCAATCGTGGATGAAACAGCACGCATAGTAAATTCCAAGACCTCAAAATGACAACGTGCGGTGGAAAAATCCACAGCACATTTTTATGTCAACCAATAAGGGAGTTAAAACAAATGAAAACGGTTAAAAAACTATTTTTTCCGATCTTGGCCGCCGCAATGCTTTCAAGCGGAGGAAGTGCAATGGCGCTTTCACAAGCAAATACATCTGCCTTTTACGCAAACAATCAAACTTCCTTTGCGTACGGGATCGCTGGAAATAAAGCACTAGCGGGATATTTCTGCGAAAACTTCCTGACAATGGGCCTACCTGATCCCAATGAACCAGATGTTCCGGCAGCTCGAGCCAACTTGCGCATCATGTGTCTCAATTGGGTTCGCAGCCTTCCCAACAGAGGCGGAGGCTATAACGGCGTTGGTCCGTTTACTGTTCTGACCTGGTAATTATTCGCTTGCCGAATACATAACCATTCTCGCATTTGCACAGAATTTTCAACCATTGAAAATTCTGTGCTTCTTCAGCAAGAGAGTGCTCAATGGTTAATTTCTATTCACCCAGCCTCCACGACCGACAGCACGAAGATGCGAACGCCAAAAAATGCACCCACCATTTTTTCAATTTTCTCTGCGATTTTGATTCTTGCAATTTGTGCTGTAAATTTTGCATTTTCCGAAAATGAAAAAATCAACTACCAGACGACTTCGGTAATTCGCACAGAGATACAGGAAGTGGTCTTGGCCAGCGGAACAGTGGGAGCGCGGCAACAGGTGAACGTCGGCGCCCAAGTATCTGGCCAACTCAAGTCTTTAAAAGTTTCACTTGGAGACGTTGTAAGAAAGGGACAACTAATCGCCGAGATCGATGCCAAGACGCAGCAGAATATTGTAGAAAAGGCACGATCCGCGTTAGCTCAAACGCGCGCCCAATTGCGCGCCAAACAAGCCAGCGTGCTCCAGATTCAGTTGAAATTCAAGCGAGAACAGCGCTTGCAAGAGCATGATGCGAGTTCTCGTGAAAGCTACGAGACAGCGCAGGCCGCCCTGTCCACTGCAATGGCTGATATCGACTCCCTCAAGGAACAAGTTGACCAAGCGAAAATCGCTGTAAATACAGAAACGGTCAATCTCGGATACAGCCAGATCGCGGCGCCCATGGATGGAACGGTTGTGGCGATAGTGACGAGGGAAGGCCAGACGGTCAATTCGACTCAACTGGCGCCCACCATTGTTGTTCTTGCTGCGCTTGACACAATGACAATCAAGGCGCAGATATCCGAAGCCGACGTTACGCGCGTCAAAGTTGGGCAATCGGTTCATTTCACAACGCTGAGCGACCCAGACCGCCGCTTTACCAGCAACCTGCACGGGGTTGATCTCGCCCCGGACTCCATCGCAAGTGATATCAAGGGCAACAGGAGCGCCAACGCGACGCCTGTGTATTACAGCGCCTCTTTCGATGTTCCCAATATCGACAATCGATTACGTATCGCGATGACCGTACAGGTCTCGATCGTGCTCGCTGCGACCAAGGATGCGCTTGTGATTCCGGTGGCCGCGCTGGGTGACATGGGCCCTGATGGGTCGTATCAGGTCGAAGTGATGAAGGTTCTGAATGGGAAACCCGTCGTAGCAACGCGACAGGTGCGCATCGGAATCCGTAACGTGATGGTGGAAGTGCTGGAAGGCTTGAAAGAGGGCGAGCAAGTTGTGATCGGCAAGAGCGGCGGCGTCTCCACTCCTCCCCTCGATCAAGCGGCGACGCACCGCACATGAGGTCGACGCTGCTGGAATTGACTGGAGTCTCTCGACACTATTCGTCGGGCGATGACACCGTCATGGCCTTGAACAACATCAATATCAAGATCGAAGCCGGCGAAATGGTGGCGCTGGTCGGTCCCTCTGGCTCGGGCAAATCGACCTTGATGAATATCCTGGGTTGCCTCGATCAACCGACTTCGGGCAGCTACCAAGTTGCTGGAAATGCAACCAATGCGATGTCTGCTGACGATCTCGCGCGACTGCGGCGCGAGCATTTCGGTTTTATCTTCCAGCGCTACCACCTGTTGCCAGACTTGGACGCTCTTGGCAATGTGTCCATTCCAGCCATTTACGCCGGCCAATCGGCCTCTGCCCGACGTCAGCGAGCGCAAGCGCTGCTAGATCGGCTCGGGTTGAGCAACCGATCGCATCATCGACCGGGCCAACTGTCGGGGGGCCAGCAGCAACGCGTCTGCATAGCGCGTGCATTGATGAACGGCGGGCATGTGATTCTGGCGGATGAGCCCACCGGTGCGCTGGACCGATATCACGGTCAGGAGGTCATCCATATCCTGAAAAAGCTTCACGCCGAAGGGCACACGGTGATCATCGTCACGCATGATCTCCACGTCGCGGAACACGCGCAGCGCGTCATCGAAATCAGCGACGGTGAAGTCGTTGCCGATCGGTTGCAGCCAAACCATGCCGTCGACACGCCTGCCAAGCTACCTGTCGCCGTGCAAGGGAACAGGACTTTGGCGCGCCCAGTGTCATGGCGCTCAATAGGAAGCTCTCTGCTGGAAGCTTGCAGGATGGCACTGCTGTCCATGCGCGCGCATCGCTTGCGCAGTTTCCTCACGATGCTGGGTGTCATCATCGGAATTGCTTCTGTTGTCTCGGTTGTCGCACTCGGAGAGGGGTCTCGCAGAAAGATTCTCGAAAGCATCGCGCTCCTCGGAACGAACACCATCGTGATCTATCCTGGACGAGGCTACGGCGACAGGAACGCGGAGGCCCTGCGTACGCTCGATGCCGACGACGCAGAGGCACTTGCGCAACGCCCCTACGCCGACAGCGTGACACCGGAAGTCGCGACGGCGGTAACGGTGCGATATCGCAACGTCTCGGTCAATGCCTCGCTGAAAGGTGTCGGCGAACAGTATTTCCGAGTACACGGCCTGCAAATGATGGCAGGCACGGGGTTCACTTCGGACGGTGTCCGTCGCCAAATGCAAGAAGTGGTGATCGACGACAACGCTCGACAAAGCTTGCTTGGCAAGAGTCGATATCCCATTGGGCAAGTGCTGATGCTAGGCGACGTGCCTTGCCGTGTCATTGGCGTCGTGAAGAGCCAAGGGCACATGCCGGATGGAACTCTGAGCTTGTGGATACCTTTCACCACGGCACTGACTCGCATCATCGGGCAATCTCAATTGCAGTCAATCGCGGTACGGGTGCGCGATGGCGCTTCGACGCTCGAGGCGGAGCAGGACATGACCCGACTACTCGGCCTGCGCCACGGCGCCACGGATTTTTTTGTGCAGAACAACGACAACATCCGAAGGGCAGTGGAATCGACAACAACCACCATGACCTTGCTCGGTTCGATGATTGCCGTGATCTCCCTGGTAGTCGGCGGCATTGGCGTCATGAACATCATGCTGGTATCGGTTACCGAGCGCGTTGCGGAGATTGGCGTGTGCATCGCGGTCGGGGCCCGCCAAGCGGACATCATGAGGCAATTCCTGATCGAGTCGGTTTTGATCTGCCTGATCGGGGGCGTATTGGGGATCGTCGTTGCATTCGGCTTCGGCGCTGTGTTTTCCAACATGAGCAGCCAGTTTCAGATGCACTATTCTTTGGATGCCATCGCCATGGCTTGCGCCTGCTCGACCTTGATCGGCCTCGTCTTCGGATTTTTTCCGGCTCGCGGCGCTGCTCGCCTGGATCCGATCAACGCCTTGGCAAGAGAATGATGAACCTTCTGCCAATTGCCGCCGGTTTGCTCGGAGGCAGCCTGCTCATGGGTTGCGCGGCCCTGCTCGCACCGCCTCAACCGGCTTCCATGACGATCCCATCTGCATGGCGAAACCAGCCTAGCGCCAATGCCGGTGAAACTATCCTGAAGGACAAGTGGTGGCACGATTTCGAAGATCCACTGCTCGACTCGCTGATTGATCAAGTTCTCGCCTCAAATGCAGACTTGGCTGGCGCGGCGATCAGGGTGCGACAGGCGCAGCTGCAAGCCAGCGTGGCAGCGGTCAATCCGACCATTTCCATTGCAGGAAATGCCAACAACAGATTCCAACGCAATCTCCGTGGATTGCGGGATACCACTAGAGCAAACGACCAATCGCTGACAGGGACGATTGGCTATGAGGTGGATCTCTGGGGCAAGATCGCGAACCAGCGCAACGCGGCCGAATGGGAAGTTCTGGCGACGATGGAAGATCGCGATAGCGCAGCACTCGCACTGGTGGGAACCACCATCATTCAGTACTGGCGCATCGCCAATTTGCATCAGCGCATCGCCGCCAGCGAAAACAGCCTCCAGCATGCTGGCAAGATTCTGGAATTGGTCCGACTGCAGCGCACAGTCGGGGCGGTCTCGTCATTGGAGTTGCTTGAGGCTGAGCGCTCGGTCACCTCACAACAAATGGCGCATGCAAGTTGATCCAGGCATTGGAGCAAGCGCGCGGAGCGATGGCACTGCTGTTCGATGCGTCACCGGAAACGCGCCATCCAGAACGCCGCACGCTCCCAGTCGATGCACCGCCGGACATCGCAGCTGGCTTGCCCGCACAAATGCTTGGCCGGCGACCAGACCTGCGCGCGGCCGAACTGAGATTGCGCAGCGCTCTGGTCAACATCGATATCGCGCGGACAAGCTTCTATCCCGCACTCACTTTGACCGGCGCACTTGGTACCAGCAGCAAGGCGTTATCAACTTTCCTACGGAACCCCGTCGCAACATTGGGCACGAACCTGGTATTGCCTGTCTTGGAGTGGCGCCAGATCAAGAGCCGTGTCGACGCATCTCAAGCCACCTACGAAGCCGCAGCAATAGCTTTCGCCAGATGTTCTATCGCGCGCTGAGCGACGTTGAAAACGCCTTGTCCTCGCGCGAACAGTTGCGCTATCAGGCAGATGCATCGCGCACGGAATTAGCTCGGGCGGCAAGGATCGAGCGCCTCTACCGCGAACGCTACGAATCAGGTGCTGAACCGCTGAGAGTCTGGCTCCTGGCACAGGAGGCGCGGAGAGCCGCCGAGATGGCCGTGATAGACAATGACCTGGAGATATTGATCAACCAGGTGACGGTGTATCAGGCGCTCGGTGGAAGCGCGATCGCACCTCTGGTCTTGTCGCAGTAGAGCCCAGCCAGACGAGAGCTTGTGCAAATCCGGCAGGTCATTGGCACAGACAAAAATTCGATGCAACGGTGTCACCGACGATCAAATCACCTTGCACCTTCTTTGGCTGGTGACTGTGACATGCGGCCGAGCCCGCGCGATCTGCCGGCTCCCCTCCTCCCTCACCGCACGCTGAAGAAATCATGAAGAAAGAAGCGGGCCCAACCCCCCCGCACGCGGAACCGTCAATGCCCGGTAACACGGCGTCGCTCTAATCCGTCGCGGGAACGTTCCCAGCTCTCTTCATCACCGCTCCCGGCCGCTCACGGCGGGGGCCTGCCTTGCCCGTGAACACCACCATCACCACCGACCCGCGCGCTCCCCGCTCCCGCAACATCCTCGGCCGCCGCCTGCTGGCCACTTTCAGCGTCGTGCTGCTGCTGACCCTCGCGGGCTCGGGCATCGGCATCTGGTCGCTGTCGAAGGTGGACGAAGCCACGCGCGAAGCCATCCAGCAAAGCGGCGTGTCGGAACGCCTGGTGGTCGACGCCTACCGGCTGCAAGCGATCAACGCCGAGCGCTACAAGGCGATGGCGCTGAGCTCGGAGCCCGAGGTCGGTGAGATCTTGTCCGCCGACATCCAGGCGACCGAACAGACGTACGACGCGCTGATGCAGCAGGTCGACCAGCGCCTGCAGTCCGCGCCCGACCGCGCGCTGCTCGCGCAGACCGAAGCCGCCGGCACCGAATTCAAGGCGGCCGTGAAAGAGCTGATCGCGGCGCGCGACTCCGGCCTCACGGAGCGCATCCGCAACGTGTACTCGCAGCGCTTTCAGCCCGGCTCGGCCGCGCTGCTGGCTGCGGTGTCGAAGCTCGCGCAATCGCAGCGCGACGCCATCGACGCGGCGGGCACGCGCATAGCCGAACTCAGCGCGTCGGCGCGGCTGGCGCTGGTGCTGTTCAGCGCCACGGCGCTGCTGCTGGGCGCGGTGCTGGCGCAGTGGCTGGTGCGCAGCATCAGCCGCCCGATTCGCGCGGCCGGAGACACGGCGCAGCGCGTGGCCAGCCTCGACCTGCGGCAAGACATCGAGGGCCACGCACGCGACGAGGCCGGTCAGATGCTGCAGGCGCTGGGCGCGATGCAGGGCGCGCTGCGCGAGCTGGTGGTGCGCGTGCGCGAGTCGGTGCAGAACGTGCGCGTGGCCGCGGGCGACATGGCGCAGGGCAATTCGGAGCTGTCGGCGCGCACGGAAGAAGCCGCGTCGAGCCTGCAGCAGACGGCGGCCGCGCTGGAGCTGGTGATGCGCAACGTGGCGCAGTCGAGCGAGGCCGCGGGCAAGGCCGAGCACATGGCGGGCGCGGCCGCCGCGGTGGCGGCGCAAGGCGGCGAGGTGGTGTCGCAAGTGGTCGGCACGATGCAGGACATTCACCGCGCGTCGCACAAGATGGCGGACATCATCGGCGTGATCGACGGCATCGCGTTCCAGACCAACATCCTCGCGCTCAACGCGGCGGTGGAAGCCGCGCGCGCCGGCGATTCGGGGCGCGGCTTCGCGGTGGTGGCGGCGGAGGTGCGGCAGCTGGCCACGCGCTCGGCCGCGGCGGCGCGCGAGATCAAGGGGCTGATCGAGAACTCCGTGCAGCGCATCGAGGCCGGCACGGTGCTGGCCGACAGCGCGGGGCAGACGATGGGCCGCATCATGGCGTCGATCCAGCAGGTGGCGGGCACGGTGAGCGACATCACGGTGGCCACGCTGGCGCAGACACAGGACATCGGCCAGATCAACGCGGCGGTGTCGCGGCTGGACCGCATGACGCAGCAGAACTCGGCGCTGGTGGAAGCGTCGGCCGCCGCGTCGCAGGGCCTGCGCGACCAGGCGCGCAACCTTGACGGGCTGATCAGCCAGTTCGTGTTGCCGGGTGACGGCGAGAAGGCCGCCGTGGATGCGGAATGGGTGCCGGCGCGCACGGCGGGCGCAGGACCGGTGCGGGCGGCTGCGCGGCTGCCGGCCTCGCCGTCGAAAAAGCGCTTGCTCACGGCGTGAGGCCTGAGGCCTGAGCCGCCCGGCCAGTTGCCTCAGCGAATCACGTCCATCGACGGTGTTTGCGGGGTGACCTTGTCGGCGGTTGCGGTGAGCAGCAGACCCTTCGATTCCTTCCAGCACATGACCTGGGTCAGACCCGAGCCCGCCGGGCCCGGCGCCTGGATCGACACCGCCTTCCACCCCTTGCACTCGCCGCCGATGGTGGTCGGCCGGTCGAGAAACACGTAGTCGGTGCCCGCGTCGATGCGCATGATGCCCACCACGCCGGGCGGAAACGGCTTGCTGCGCGGTGCTTGGGCGAATGCCGCGCATGCGGCGGTCGCCATGACGACGCCAAGGAAAAGGATCCGGCCCATGCCTGCCTCCGTTTTTTTGATGAGGCCCGATATTACTTTTGCGCTTCGGGCCGCTGCCGCCACGGCTTGTGCGCGCCGCCCACGGACCGCACGCTGACGAACTGGCTCGCGCGCAGCTTCACACGCGCCACGGCGGCGGCGAGCGTGGGCTGATCCATGATGACCAGCTCCCCATGCCGCAGACCGTCCAGCGCGATCTCGGCCACGCCGGCATAGCCGCCGCTGGCGCCCTGCTTGAAATGGAACGAGCAGGACCAGCCGCCTTGCAGGTCGACGGAAATGGGTGGTGAGATCAAAGGTGGGGGCGCTCGAAGAAGCGCCCGCCGACGAAGGGGCGGGCGCGTTCCGGGATTGTTTTTTGCGGGCCCAGTGTCGCCGTGGGGCCGGCAGCGTCAATCCCATGAACGGGTTACGCAGCACGGCGCATACGCCGTGCTCTACCCATTTCTCGTGATTGTCCAAAGGCTGGGGAACCGGCCCAATCGGCGCCCCAAGGCCGCCATCGGCGCGCCGGTCAAGAACAACGGTATTCAGAAGAATCAACGAGGAGATCGGTCATGGATCGGAGAAGGTTTGCGCTCAGCGCGGTGGGCATCGCGGTGCTGAGCGGGTGTGGTGGCGGCGGCAGCGGCGGTGGAGGCGTGCCCTTCCTGCCGGTCGGCGCACCGCCGGCGCCCGC
>NZ_MOWM01000023.1 GCF_016082275.1 Variovorax sp. E3 | reverse complement strand
CGCCGCGCGGCAACCAAGGCCGCTCGCCCCCATCCCAACCTTCCCCCGGAAGGGGAAGGAGCAAAACCATGAACGCCCTGCTCTCCGTCGAAAAACTCACGCGCCGTTTCGGCGGCCTCACCGCCGTCAACGCCGTCACGCTCGACCTGCACATCGGCGAAGTCCACGCGGTGATCGGCACCAACGGCGCCGGCAAGTCGACGCTCATCAACATGCTGTCCGGCGAGATCGAGGCCTCCGAGGGGCGCATCCGCCTGGACGGCGTGGACATCACGCGCCGCGCCCAGTCGAAGCGCGCGCGCGACGGCGTGGGCCGCAGCTACCAGCGCACGACCATCTTCCCGGAGTTCAGCGTGCACGAGAACTGCCGCCTCGCCGCGCAGGCCGCGAACGCGAAGCCGTGGGCGCTCTGGCAGTCGTCGCAACACTGCGCCGCGAGCAATGCATCGGCCCATGCGGCGCTCGAGGCCGCGGGCCTGGCGAGCGAGGCGCTGCGCGTCGCCGGCACCATGAGCCACGGCGCGCAACGCCAGCTCGAGGTGGCCATGTGCCTGGCCACCAACCCGCGCGTGCTGCTGCTCGACGAACCGCTCGCCGGCATGGGCGCCGAGGAAACCGACCGCATGCTCACGCTGCTCGCGCGGCTGAAGGCCACGCACGCCATCCTGCTGGTGGAGCACGACATGGACGCCGTGTTCCGCATTGCCGACCGCATCACCGTGATGGTGAACGGCACCGTCATCGCCACCGGCAACCCGCAGGAGATCCGCGAGAACCCCGAGGTCCGCACCGCCTACCTGGGCGAGGAGCACCACTGATGCTGATCGTTCGCGACCTCAACACCTACTACGGCAACAGCCACATCCTGCGCGGCGTGCA
Source organism: Variovorax sp. E3 (assembly GCF_016082275.1). Taxonomy (GTDB): domain Bacteria; phylum Pseudomonadota; class Gammaproteobacteria; order Burkholderiales; family Burkholderiaceae_C; genus Variovorax. Next base: position 66,970 of record NZ_MOWM01000023.1, on the reverse strand, counting down.
TGCCGGCATTCCGGCGGCCACGTCGGTCGGCCTGCTCGGGCGCAACGGCATGGGCAAGACCACGCTGATCCGCACGATGATGGGCTACGTGCGCCCCGCGTCGGGCGAAGTGCAGGTCGACGGCCGCACCGTCACCGGCCTGCCGCCCGAGAAGATGGCGCGGCTGGGCATCGGCTACGTGCCCGAAGGGCGCGGCATCTTTCCCAACCTGTCGGTGCGCGAGAACCTCGTGATGAGCGAGCGCGCCGGCATCGACGGCCGGCGCGAGTGGACCTTCGACCGCGTGATGGCGACCTTCCCGCGCCTGTCGGAGCGGCTGTCGAACGGCGGCCAGCAGCTGTCGGGCGGCGAGCAGCAGATGCTGTCGATCGGCCGCGCGTTGATGACCAACCCGCGCCTCTTGATCCTCGATGAAGCCACCGAAGGCCTGGCGCCGCTGATCGTGGCGGAGATCTGGCGCGTGATCGGCGAGATCCGTGCGACGGGCATCGCCACGCTGATCGTCGACCGCGACTACCGCAAGGTGCTGGCGCACACCGACCTGGCGGTGGTGATGGAGAAGGGGCAGATCGTGCGGCATGGGGCGTCGGCGGAGTTGCTGGGCGAGCCGCAGGCGCTGGAGGAATTGCTGGGCGTGTGAGGCCCGGGCCGCTCAGCCCGCGTGCTGCTTCACGACCGTGACCTCGATGGCCGGCGCCGGCCAGAGCTGCAGGTGGTAGCGGTCGTTGCCTTCGAGCCCGTCTTCCGAGAGCGTGTCGAGCCCCGCGAAGCAGGCGCGCAGGCGGTAGGTTCCGGGCGCCACGGGAATGCGCGCGGCGTCGGGAAAGTAGTCGGTGCAGCCGGCGATCGCGAGCTTCGGGCTGCGCGCCACCAGCGTGCACTCGACGACATGCGCCCACCGGTCGGCGTCCAGCGGCGGCGGCGCATCGAGGATCTCGACGGTCACGGGCACGTCCATGTTGCGCACGGTGCCGATGCCGACGACGCCGTCCTCGACGGCCAGCATGCGCTCGACGGCCTCGTCGGTCCATGCATCGGACAGGTCGTCTTCGGCGAGTTCGTCCTGGATGTAGAACTGAAAGTAGTCGGCGAAGAGGGTGAATTCGTGTGTCGCGGCGGTCATGGTGAAGAAAGCTGTTGCCGTTTGTTGTACGTCGGCGAAAAGCGTAACCCGAAACCGTGACGCCACCGGGTTTCACCTCTGTCCCGCGACAGTGCGACAGCCGAATGATGTCCGGCTGTCCGGGCACCGCGAGGTTCAGCATGACTTCCCTGCAGTCGCGTCACATCGACAACGTCTACTCGATCACCACCGGCGCGGCGCTGCTGGCCGATCCGGCGGCGAGCCTGGTGCACAAGTCGTGGGCGCGCTGCGTGCGCGACCACGGACTCGACCCGTCGAAGCCGAGCCCCGCGCGCATCCTGCCCGCGCAGGAGGTGCGCGCGCACCAGCAGCAGCTCGAGCACTTCCTGCGCGCCGCGCGCGCGGGCATGGAAGACATCTACCGCCGCGTGGCCGACCTGGGCTACATGGTGCTGCTGACCGACGCCGAGGGCATCACGGTCGACTACATCGGCAACCCCGCATGGGACGACCAGTTGCGCAAGGCGGGCCTGTACCTGGGCGCCGACTGGAACGAGGCGCACGCCGGCACCTGCGGCGTGGGCACCTGCCTGATCGAGCGGCAGCCGATGACCTGCCACCAGACCGAGCACTTCGACGCCACGCACATCGCGCTCACCTGCACCACCGCGCCGCTGTTCGACCACAGCGGCAAGCTCACGGCCATCCTGGACGTGTCGGCGCTGCGCTCGCCCGAGGCCAAGGAGAGCCAGCACCTGGTGCGGCACCTGGTGTCGATGTACGCGCGGATGATCGAGGACGCCGATTTTTTGCGCAACTTCCGCGGCCACTGGATCCTGCGGCTGGGCAGCGCCTTCGGGCTGGTCGACGTGGCGGGCGAGGTGATGCTGGCCTTCGACGACGGCGGCACGCTGGCAGGCGCCAACGGCGGCGCGCGGCAGGCCTTTGCGGGACGTGCGCTGAGCGGCGCGGTGTCGGAGCTGCTGCACATGCCGATGGACGCGATCTGGCGCATCGGCAATGGCGGCGCATCGGCGCTGATGCCTTTCGCGCACACGGTGCTGCTGCCCGGCGGCGGCGAGTACCACGCGTCGCTGCTGGCACCGCGCGTGCGGCGTGCGCCCACAGCGCCCACCGCACCGGCAACCGCCGCGCCGAACGCGCGCCCTTCCGATCGCCTGCCGTCGCTCGAACGCATCGCCGGCGACGACCCGGCCATGCGGAAGCTGCTCGCGCAAGCGCGCCGCCTGGTCGACCGCGGCATCCACGTGCTGGTCGAGGGCGAGACCGGCAGCGGCAAGGAGGTGCTGGCGCGCGCGCTGCACGGCGCGAGCAGCCGCGCGGCGATGCCCTTCGTGGCGGTGAACTGCGCGGCCATTCCCGATTCGCTGATCGAGAGCGAGCTGTTCGGCTACACGCCCGGCAGCTTCACGGGCGGGCGCGCCAAGGGCATGAAGGGCCTGATCGCGCAGGCCGACAGGGGCACGCTGTTCCTCGACGAGATCGGCGACATGCCGATGGCGCTGCAGACGCGGCTGCTGCGCGTGCTGTCCGAAGGCGAGGTGCTGCCGCTGGGGGCGGAGTCGCCACAGCGGGTGGACCTTGCCGTGGTGGCAGCCACGCACCGCGACCTGTCGGCGCTGGTCGCGGCCGGGCGTTTCGCGAGGACCTGTACTACCGCCTGTGCGGCGCGGTGCTGAAGCTGCCGCCGCTGCGCGCGCGGGGCGATCGGCGGTATCTGATCGAGGCGATGTTCCATGAAGAAGCCGCGGCGATGGGCTCGACTTCGCGGCTTTCGCAGGCTGCGATGCTGCAGCTGATGGCGCACGACTGGCCCGGCAACCTGCGCGAGTTGCGCAATGTGCTGCGGTTGGCGCTGGCGCTGTGCAGCGATGGCGCGGTGGGAGTGGAAGATCTTCAGTTGCCCGCGCGCACGGCAAGAGCCGTCGCGGCCCCCGCCGAAGCCATGCCCGATACAGGCGCAGAGGCGGCAAGCCTGCTGGCGCTGCTGAAACAGCATCGCTGGCACGTGTCGCAAGCCGCCGCCGAACTTGGTGTGTGCCGCGCCACGCTGTACCGCCACATGAAGCGCCACGGCATCGCACTGCCGCGACGCATGTAGCAGTTGCGACGTGTGTCGCACGTCGCCTGCGACAGCTGCGACAAAAACCCCGCCAAGTCATTGATTTCCGGTCGTCGTCAGCACGGCACGAAAGCTGCGCAACCCGCCATGCGCCTCGCCGCGCATCCCTCAACGACGCTACGGAGACATGCAATGACAGACCCGACCACCGGCCCCACCCGGGCCGCTTCCCAATGGCTTGCCGACTTCGCCGCCGCGCTCGCGCGCGGCGACATCGACGCGGCCGTTTCGCTCTTCGAGCCCGACGGCTTCTGGCGCGACCTCGTGGCCTTCACCTGGAACATCCGCACGCAGGAAGGCCCGGACGCCATCCGCGCGATGCTGCAGGCGCGCCTGGCCGACACGCAGCCCACGGCCTTTGCCGTGGAGGGCGAAGCGACCGAGGCCGACGGCGTGATCGATGCGTGGTTCACCTTCGAGACGCGGGTGGCGCGCGGTCGCGGCCACCTCAGGCTGCGCAACGGGCGAGCCTGGACCCTGCTCACCACCATGACCGAGCTCAAGGGCTTCGAAGAGAAGACGGGCGACAACCGCGTCAAAGGCGCGGAGCACGGCGTGCACAAGGGCCGCAAGAACTGGCTCGAGAAGCGCCGCGACGAAGAAGCCGCGCTGGGCTACACCGAGCAGCCCGAGGTGGTGATCATCGGCGGCGGCCAGGGCGGCATCGCGCTGGGCGCGCGGCTGCGGCGGCTGGGGGTGCCGACGATCATCGTGGAGCGCAACGCCAAGGCCGGCGACTCCTGGCGCAAGCGCTACAAGTCGCTGTGCCTGCACGACCCGGTCTGGTACGACCACCTGCCCTACATGCCCTTCCCCGACGACTGGCCGGTGTTCGCACCCAAGGACAAGATCGGCGACTGGCTCGAGATGTACACGAAGATCATGGAGCTCAACTACTGGAGCTCCACCCATGCGAAGAACGCGCGCTTCGACGAAGCCACGCAGCGCTGGGAAGTGACGGTCGAGCGCGAGGGCCAGACGGTGGTGCTGCGGCCCAGGCAGCTGGTGTTCGCGATGGGCGTCTCGGGCTACCCCAACGTGCCGAAGGTGGCGGGCGCCGAGAACTTCAAGGGCGACCAGCATCACTCCAGCCAGCACCCCGGCCCCGAGGCCTATGCGGGCAAGAAGTGCGTGGTGCTGGGCTCGAACAACTCGGCGCACGACATCTGCGCGGCGCTGTGGGAGCACGGCGCGGACGTGACGATGATCCAGCGCTCGTCGACGCACATCGCGCCCTCGCAGTCGCTGATGGAGCTCGCGCTGGGCGGGCTCTATTCGGAGCAGGCGGTAAAGAACGGCATCGACCACCACAAGGGCGACCTGATCTTCGCGTCGGTGCCCTACAAGATCATGCACACCTTCCATATCCCGGTGTACGACGAGATGAAGAAGCGCGATGCCGACCTGTACGCGCGGCTCGAGAAGGCCGGCTTCCTGCTGGACTTCGGGGTCGACGGCTCGGGCCTCTTCATGAAGTACCTGCGGCGCGGCTCGGGCTACTACATCGACGTGGGCGCCTCGGAGCTGGTGGCCAACGGCAGCATCCACCTGAAGAGCGGCGTGAACATCGAACGCGTGAACGAACGCTCGGTGACGCTGACCGACGGCACGCAGCTGCCGGCCGACCTGCTGGTGTACGCCACCGGCTACGGCTCGATGAACGGCTGGCTCGCCGACCTGATCTCGCCCGAGATCGCCGACAAGGTCGGCAAGTGCTGGGGCCTGGGCTCCGACACGCCCAAGGACCCGGGCCCGTGGGAAGGCGAGCTGCGCAACATGTGGAAGCCCACGCAGGTCGACAACCTGTGGTTCCACGGCGGCAACCTGCACCAGTCGCGGCACTACTCGCAGTTCCTGGCGCTGCAGCTGAAGGCGCGCATGGAAGGGATCGACACGCCGGTGTACGAGCGCGCGCCCTCGCATCACACGCGCTGAGCTGGTCTTGCTCCCTCTCCCGCGTGCGGGAGAGGGAGCAAGTCGTCGTCACTCGCTGATGAACCGGCGCAGCCCCTCGAGATCGATCACGGTGATCCCCCCGTACTCGATGCGCAGGAACCCCGCCTCCTTCAACCGGTTCAGCGCCGCATTGCATCGCTGCCTGGACACGCCTGACAGGTTGGCGATCTCCTCCTGCGACGTCTGCAGATGCGGCTCGCTGCCCGGATGCAGCCACGGGTGGAACAGCCCCGCCAGCGCGCGCGCCACCTGGCTGTCCGCATCGAGCAGCCGGTGCGCCGCGTAGCTGCCCATGAACCAGTGCAGCCGCTCGTTGATCTGCTGCAGCAAGAAGTGATCGAAGCCGCGCTGCGTGCGGTGCAGCCACTCGAAGGTCTCCAGCGGCAGCTGTGCCACGCGGCTGGGGCGCAGCGCGATGATGTCGGCCGAGCGCGGCAGCGCGCGCAGCAGCGTGCCCTCGCCGAACCAGCTGCCCACCGACAGCCCGCCCAGCGTCACCGAGCGCCCGTCGCTCGAGGTGATCGACCACTTGAGCAAGCCTTCGAGCGTGCCGTACCAGTGCGCGGGCGTGTCGCCGCGCCGGCACAGCGCGGCGCCGGCGGCCACCTCGACCTCGCGCATCTCGTCGAGCACGCGCTCGCCCGCCGCCACGTCGAGCAGCGGAAACCAGGCCGAGCCCTGCAGCAGCTGCGGGATGGTCAGCGAGGCGTGCTGAAGGGGTTGCTTGGTCGTGGGCATGGGTCTTTCAAGGCACGCGGCGGCAACGGGCAATCAAGGCAGGTCCTTGACGCGCTGCAGCTCGGCCTGCGCCTCGCGCAGCTTGTCTTCGCGCCGCGCGATCTTGTCGGCATCGCCCTTGCGCTGTGCTTCCTTCAGGTCGCGCTCGCGCTGCGCCACCTTGCGTTCCTGGCTGCGCACGCGCTTCTGGTGCTCGGCGGCCAGCTTCGCGTCGCTGCAGTTGCGGCGCACTTCGGCCAGCGCGCGCTCCAGCCCGCGCACGCGGTGGGGCTGGCCTTCGGCCTTGGCCGCCTCGATGTCCCGCCCGATGGCTTCGCGCTTGGCCGCGCAGGTTGCGGCAGGCCCCGGCTGCGCGGCCGCCAGTGTCGATGCCAACACGGCGAAGCCCGCCAGGACGAAAGGCAGGAATTTCATGGACGCTGCTCCTTGGCTTGGATGTTGTGGAAGGAAGGCAGGGCAACTTTAGCCGCTGGCGCAGGTAAACCCTGCCCCCAAATGTCGTCGCGATGACTGAGTGCGGCGGCGCCTCAAAAATAATGGCGCGCCCCCATGAAAGACACCAGGAGTTCCCGAGCATGTCGAAGCGCAAAGTGATCGTGACCATCGCCCCCACCGGCGGCATGGCGCACAAGTCGCAGAACCCCCACCTCCCCACGCAGCCCGCCGAAATCGCGGCCGACGTGCTGCGCTGCTGGAACGCCGGCGCCAGCGTGGTGGCCATCCACGCGCGCCGCCCCGACGACGGCGCCACCTGCAACGCGACGTGTACCGCGACATCAACACCCGCATCCGCGCGGGCGGCAGCGACATCGTCATCAACAACTCCACCGGCGGCGGCGTGCACGGCGACATGGTCAAGCCGCTGGCCGGAGACCGCTGGGAAATTGCCTGGGAAGAACGCATCAAGGGCATGGACGCCGGCGCCGAGATGTGCACGCTCGACGCCACCACGCTGAACCTGAGCTTCGAGGGAAAGCAGATCCTGATGGACACGCCCCTGACGCGCGGCCGCGAACTGGCCGCCGGCATGAAGGCGCGCGGCATCAAGCCCGAGTGGGAGGTGTTCAGCCCCACGCACATCCTGCAGGACACGACCACGCTGATCGAGGAAGGCTGGGACGACGAGCCCTACTTCATCAACCTGGTGATGAACGTGCACCGCAACTTCCAGAACGCGATGCCCTACTCGCCGCGCAACCTGCAGATGATGGTCGACACGCTGCCCAAGGGCGCCATCTTCGGCGTGAGCGGCATCGGCATGTCGCAGCTGGAGGCCAACGTGGCGGCGCTGCTGCTGGGCGGCCATGCGCGCGTGGGCCTGGAAGACAACCTCTACTTTCGCCACGGCGAGCTGGCCACCAACGTGCAGCTCACCGAGCGCATCGTGCGCGTGATCCGCGAGCTCGACATGGAAGTGGCCACGCCGGCCGAGGCGCGCCAGATGATGGGCCTGCCGCGCGTGGGCACGCCGCGCCCCGAGTTCGCGCCCGGCTGACGGCACGCAAGGACAACAACAACGACAACGACAACGAACGGAGACAACACGCATGAACATTTCCCGCACCGCCCTGGCCCTCGCGCTGGGCGCCGCCTTCTCGGCCGGCGCTGGGCCCAGGTATCCGACGACGTGATCCGCATCGGCTTCATCAGCGACATGTCGGGCCTGTACCGCGACTACGACGGCCCCGCCGGCGCCGAGGCCATCCGCATGGCCATCGCCGACATGGGCGGTGCCATCGGCGGCAAGAAGATCGAGCTGGTCACGGCCGACCACCAGAACAAGCCCGACATCGCCGCCGCCAAGGCGCGCGAGTGGTTCGACGTGCAGAAGGTCGACATGCTGATCGGCGGCGTCCACTCGGGCGCGGCCATTGCCATGGCGGGCGTGGCGGCCGACAAGAAGAAGCCGTACTTCGTGGTGGGCTCGGGCGCCTCGAGCCTCACCAACGAGTACTGCTCGCCCTACACCGTGCACTACGCCTACGACACCGTGGCCATGGCGCGCGGCACCGCGAGCGCGGTGGTCAAGGCCGGCGGCAAGAGCTGGTATTTCGTGGCCGCCGACTACGCCTTCGGCGCGGCGCTGCAGACCGACGCCACCAAGACCGTGCTGGCCAGCGGCGGCACGGTGGCGGGCTCGGTGAAGCACCCGCTGGGCGCGAGCGATTTCTCGTCGTTCATGCTGCAGGCGCAAAGCTCGAAGGCGCAGGTGCTGGCGCTGGCCAACGCGGGCGGCGACACGGTGAACGCCATCAAGTCGGCGGCGGAGTTCGGCCTCGGCAAGAACATGAAGCTGGCCGGCATGATCATCACCATCAACGACGTGCACGCGCTGGGCCTGAAGACCTCGCAGGGCATGTACCTCACCGACAGCTGGTACTGGAACCAGAGCCCCGAGTCGCGCGAGTGGGCGCGCCGCTTCTTCGACAAGCACAAGCGCATGCCCTCGTCGTTCCACGCCGGCGACTACTCGGCCGCGCTGCAGTACCTGCAGGCCGTGAAGGCCGCGGGCAGCGACGACGCCGACAAGGTGATGGCGCAATTGCGCAAGACGAAGTTCAATGACATGTTCGTCAAGGGCGGCTGGCTGCGCGACGATGGACTGATGGTGCACGACATGCACCTGATGCAGGTGAAGACCCCGGCCGAGTCGAAGGAGCCGTGGGACTACTACAAGGTGGTCGAGCCGATCCGCGGCGAGGCCGCATGGACGACCAGGGCGGAGAGCCGCTGCGCGCGGTGGAAATCGACATGAGCATGGGATCTTCTTTTTCGAGCGTGAAGCGCGTGGCGGTGGTCGGCACCGGCGTGATCGGCGCGAGCTGGGCCGCCTACTTCCTGGCGCACGGGCTCGACGTGAACGCGACCGACCCCTCGCCCGGCGCCGAGGAGCGGCTGCGCGCGGCGGTGGCGCAGCACTGGCCGACGCTGGAGCGCTTCGGTTTGTCCGAAGGCGCGTCCATCGACCGGCTGCGCTTTCACGACAGCCTGGAAGACGCCGTGTCCGTGGCCGACTTCGTGCAGGAGAACGGGCCCGAGCGCATGGACTTCAAGATCGACCTGTTCCGCCGCATGGACGCGGCGGCACCGCCCGACGCCATCCTTGCGTCGAGTTCGTCGGGCCTGGCGATCAGCGGCGTGCAGTCGGGCTGCGCGCATCCGCAGCGCGTGGTGCTGGGGCACCCGTTCAACCCGCCGCACCTGATTCCGCTGGTGGAAGTGATCGGCGGCGAGCAGACCTCGGCCGAGGTCATCGAACGCACGATGGCGTTCTACGCAGCCATCGGCAAGCGGCCGATCCACGTGAAGCGCGAGGTCAAGGGCCACATCGCGAACCGGCTGCAGGCGGCGCTGTGGCGCGAGGCTTTCCACCTGGTGAACGAAGGCGTGGCGAGCGTGGCCGACATCGACACGGCCATCGCGCACGGGCCCGGCCTGCGCTGGGCGGTGATGGGGCCGTTCATGAACCTGCACCTCTCGGGTGGCGCGGGCGGCATCGAGCATGTGCTCGCGCACCTGGGCGGGCCGATCGAGGACTGGTGGAAGGACCTGGGTGCGCCGTCGATGACTGCGGCGCTCAAGCAGAAGGTGAAAGAAGGTGTCGATGAGGAATTGGGTCAACGCCGCACGGCCGACCTCGAAGCCGCGCGCGACACCCTGCTGTTGGACCTGATTCGCGCCAAGACCGATAGCGGCAAGCTCGACTGATCGGGCTCTTGTTGGGCACCGGGTGTCCTGTTCGGGGTGCGATCACGCCGACGGGGTGCCTTGCTCCGCGAATGTCCCCCGGCCTGCGGGCTACCGCACCTCCTCCTTTGTTTCGCTGCGCAAGGCACCCCATCAGCGTGACCGTTGTTCGCCGCGGTCGTTGATCGACCCGCACAAGCGCCGCGTTCGGTGTGTACCCGGTGTCCTGTGCACGCGCCCTGAACAACAACGCCCCGAAAAAAACGGAACATACAAATGACCGACTTCCTCCTCGATGAAAGCCTGATCGCCCCACCCCGCACCGTGCGCATCGACTTCGACGACGGCTCGTTCGCGCTGCGCTCGCCGATGGCGCTGAAGCCCTATGCGCGTTGCATCGGCGAGTGGGTCGAGCGCTGGGCGCGCGAGACGCCCGACGCACTGGCTTTCGCCGAACGCGACGAGACCGGCGAAGGCTGGCGCAAGCTCGACTACCGCGCGCTGCGGCAAGCAGTGGGCGCGGTGGCGCAGGCACTGCTGGACATGAACCTGCCGGCGGGCCAGCCGGTCGTGATCCTCTCGGACAACGCGATCGACCACGCGGTGCTGATGCTCGCGGCAATGCACATCGGCCGCACCGCGTGCTCGCTGTCGAGCGCCTACTCGCGCATGACCAAAGACCCGTCGCGGCTGCACGGCATGCTGCAGGCGCTGAAGCCGGCGCTCATCTACGCATCGGACGCCAAGGTCTATGGCGGTTCGCTCGAAGGCTGCGGGGTCGAGGCGGTCACGGTGTTCAGCCGCAATGCCGATGCGCGCCCCGGTTCGATGGCGTTCGACCAGATGCTTGCGGTGAACGAAACACCCGCCGTCATGCAGGCCTTCGCCGCCGTGCTGCCCGACACGCACGCCAAGTACCTGCTGACCTCCGGCTCCACCGGCAAGCCCAAGGTCGTCGTCAACACGCACCGCATGCTCTGCGCCAACCAGCAGATGATGGCGCAGACCTGGCGCTTTCTCGCGCACGAAACGCCGGTGCTGGTCGACTGGCTGCCATGGAGCCACACCTTCGGCGGTAACCACAACCTGCACATGGTGCTGTGCCACGGCGGCGCGCTCTACATCGACGAGGGCCGGCCCGCGCCGGGCCTGATCGAGAAGACGGTGCGCAACCTGCGCGAGGTGAAGCCCACGCTGCTGTTCAACGTGCCGCGCGGCTTCGACATGCTGCTGCCCTACCTGGAAGCCGACGACGCGCTGGCCACCGAGGTGTTCTCCCGCTTGCGGCTGGCCTTCTACGCGGCGGCGGCGCTCGCGCCCTCCACGTGGCAACGGCTCGAAGCCGTGGCCACGCGCGTGCGCCCTACCCGGCCGCTGTGGCTCACCACCTCGTGGGGCGCGACGGAGACTTCGCCCGCCATCACCTCCGCGCACTGGAAGCTCGACGGCGCCGGCTGCATCGGCGCGCCGCTGCCGGGGCTGGAGCTGAAGTTCGTGCCCAACGGCGAGAAGCTGGAGATGCGCGTCAAGGGCGTCTCGGTGTTCCCCGGCTACCGCGACGCACCGCGCGAGACGGCGCAGGCCTTCGACGAAGAGGGCTACTACCGCATCGGCGACGCCGGCTTCCTTGCGAACCCGCTCGAACCTGCGCACGGCGTGATCTTCAACGGCCGCGTGGCGGAAGACTTCAAGCTCTCGACCGGCACCTGGGTGTCGGTGGGCACGCTGCGCGTGAAGCTGGTGTCGCTGCTCGCGCCGCATGTGCAGGACGTGGTGCTCACCGGCCACGACCGCGACGAGATCGGCATGCTGGTGTTTCCGAGCCCCCAGGCGGCGGCGTTGTCGTCCGATGCCCTGCAGGAGCGCATCGCCGGCATGCTGCGCACGCTGCGCGACGAAGGCGCGGGCTCCTCGCAGTGCCCGGCCTGCGCGCTGGTGCTGGCGCAGCCGCCGAGCCTGGACGCGGGCGAGATCACCGACAAGGGCTACATCAACCAGCGCGCCGTGCTCACGCGGCGCGCGGCCGAGGTGGCGCGGCTGCATGCGCGCACGCCTGGCGACACGCAGGTGGTGCGGCTGGACTGAAGCGGCCTCAGGCGACCGGCAGCGCCAGCCACTTGCGCCACAGCTGCCGCGCCTTGTCCTGGTAGCGGCGCGTGGCAGCCAGCAGCGCCGTGCGCGGGGCGGTCGGCATGAGCTCGGCCGGCAGCAGCGGGTCGCGGATCAGGTGCGCGATCACGGCGCGGCCCAGCAGCAGCGACTCGCGCACCGCCACCTCCAGCGGCTGGGTGCGCAGCCGCTTCTCGCTGCGTTCGAGGCCGGCCTGCAGGCGCCGGCTGTCGGCCTCCAGCGTGCGCACGTTCCACAGCTTGCGTGCCGCGGACTGCGCCGCCTCGTCGAGGTCGGCAATGCGAAACACCAGCGCATGCGCCGACAGGCCCAGCGCCTCCAACTGCGTACGCTCGGCCTCCAGGCCGCCCGCGAGGTTGTCGGGCCGGATCTGCAGCCCCGGCCGCAGCGCCGCGAAGCCGCGCAACGACAGCGCCAGGCTGTGGCGGCGCCACGCGGTCTTGTCGGCGCGCGCCACGCCCGCATCGTGCACGGCCAGCCAGTCGCCCTGCCAGGCGACGGCCTGCGCCTCTTTGTGGCGCCAGTCGTCGACCGCGCGCGACAGCGCCGGCCCCGCGCGGTTGAGCATGTAGCTGCCGCGCTCGCCGCGCGCGATCTTGCCGTCGGCCGCCAGCCGCGTCAGGCCCACGCGCAGCGTCGATTCGCCGATGCCCATGAGCGCGCCCGCGCGGCACAGCGCCTGCGAACTCAGCGTGCCGCCGTCGGCCACCAGCAGGTCGAGGATCAGGTCGGGCGCGCTGGGCATCACGACCTGAACATTGCATATCTTGTCCATGTTTGCGTAATGAAGAAATGTTTCCTACGATGACCATGAACGATCACTCGATGTAATTTTGCCTTGAAAGGACGCCGCGCATGGCCATGCACTTCGTGAACTGTGAGGTGGATCGCTCGGTCTTCACCATCACGCTGAACCGGCCCGACAAACGCAATGCCGTCGACGGCGCCGTGGCCGCCGAGCTGCGCGAGGCCTTCGCGCGCTTCGAGGCCGACGACGCACTGCGCGTGGCGGTGCTGACCGGCGCGGGCGGCAACTTCTGCGCCGGTGCCGACCTCACCGCCGTGGGCGACCCGGCGCGCCGCAACGAGCTGGACCTGGAAGGCGGCGGCAGCGGCCCGATGGGGCCGACGCGCATGGCGCTGTCGAAGCCGCTGATCGCGGCGGTCAACGGCTACGCGGTGGCGGGCGGGCTCGAGCTGGCGCTGCTGGCCGACCTGCGCGTGGCCGACGACGACGCGGTGTTCGGCGTGTTCTGCCGCCGCTGGGGCGTGCCGCTGATCGACGGCGGCACGGTGCGCCTGCCGCGCATCGTGGGCATGGGGCGCGCGCTCGACATGATCCTGTCGGGCCGCCCCGTGGGCGCGGCCGAGGCGCTGGGCATGGGCCTGGTCAACCGCGTCACGCCGCCGTGCGGCGCGCTGGCCGCCGCACGGGAGCTGGCCCACCAGCTCGCGGCGTTCCCGCAGCAATGCATGCTGGCCGATCGCCGCAGTGCCTACGCGCAATGGGACATGCCGCTGGCCGAAGCGCTGCGCCGCGAAGGCGCGCAGGGCACGCCGATGGTCTTCGCCGAGGGCGAGGCCGGTGCCGCGCGCTTTACCGGCGGCGCCGGCCGCCACGGCGAGTTCAAGCGCTGAGCGCACCCCAGCGTTCCCGCATCCACAAAGAACCGACAGGAGACAAGCCTTGCATTCCCCCGCCCCGACCTACCTCGAGCTGATCCGCCGCGGCGCGCTGCAGCACGGCCCGCGCACCGCCATCGTGTTCGGCGACAGGACGCTGACGTTCACCGAGGTCGACCACCTGAGCAGCCGGCTCGCGCATGCGCTGCACGCGGCGGGTGCGGCGCCGCGCACGCGCGTGGCGCTGCTGCTCAACAACGGCCTGCACAGCGTGCCGCTGGACTTTGCCTGCGTGAAGGCCGGCATCAACCGCGTGCCGCTGAACTCGCGGCTGTCGCTGGCCGAGCATGCGCGCATGGTGGCGGAAACGGGCAGCACGCACCTGGTGTTCGGCCCCGACCTTGCCGAGCGCGCGGCCGCTCTGCGCGATGCGGTGCCGGGGCTGGCCTGCATGGGCATGGGCGCATCGCTCGAAGGCGCGGCCGACCTGCTGGCGCAAGCCGCCTCGCACCCGACCGAGGCGCCGGCCTTCACGCCGTCGCACGACGACGTGGTGCTCACGCTCTTCACCTCGGGCACCACCGGCACGCTGAAGGCCGCGCAGCACACGCAGGCGTCTTATGCGGCCATCTGCCGCAACGTGCTGCTCAACCTGCTGCCGGCCACGCCCGACGACGCGATGCTGCACGCGGCCTCGCTGATCCACGCGAGCGGCGTGTTCGTGCTGCCCTTCTGGCTGCGCGGCGCGCGCACGGTGATCCTGCCGGGCTTCGAGCCGGGGCTGTTCCTGCGCACGCTGCAGGCCGAGCGCATCACGGCCATCAACCTGGTGCCGACGATGCTGCAGATGCTGTTCGAGCACCCCGACGTCGCCACCACCGACGTGGCCGCGCTGCGCTACGTGATCTACGGCGCCTCGCCGATGCCGCGCCCCGTCATCCAGCGCGCCATGGCCGCCTGGGGCCGGCACCGCTTCTGGCAGTACTACGGCCAGACCGAGGTGCCGCTGTGCCTGGCCGTGCTGCGGCCCGAGGACCACACCGACGACCTGCTCGACGCCTGCGGCCAGCCCGCGATCGACATCGAGATGCGGCTGGTCGACGAGGCCGGCCGCGAGGTGCCGCACGGCACGCCCGGAGAAATCGCGGTGCGCGCGCCCTCGGCCGTGTCGGGCTACCACAACGCGGCGGGGCTCAACGCCGAGACCTTCACCGCCGACGGCTGGGTGCGCACGCGCGACGTGGGCGTGTTCGACGAACGCGGTTATCTGCACCTGAAGGACCGCACGTCCGACATGATCATCAGCGGCGGCTACAACGTGTACCCGCGCGAGGTGGAGAACGCGCTGAGCTCGCACCCGGCCGTGCGCGAATGCGCGGTGGTCGGGCTGCCGCACGAGAAGTGGGTGGAAGTCGTCACCGCCGTGGTGGTGCTGCGCGCCGGCCAGCAGGCCACCGAGGCCGAGCTGGTCGCGCATGTGGCCGGGCAACTGGCTTCGTACAAGAAGCCGCAGCGCGTGATCTTCGCCAGCGAGATCCCGAAGACGGCCGTGGGCAAGCTCAACCGCAAGCAGTTGCGCGAGCAGTACCGGGGCTAGCCGCCGAGCCGGCGCAGCGTGGTGCGCAGCGCCTTCGCGAAACGCGGGTCGGCCATGGCGCCGACGTTGAAGCGCGACCAGCGCGAGACCTGCGTCGAATCGACGCTGAAGATGCGCCCCGGCGCCATCACGATCTTGCGCGGCAGCAGCTCTTTCGCGAAGGCCAGCGAGTCGGCCACGCCGGGCAGCGCCGCCCACACATAGAGCGACTGCGGGCTGCGCGCGAACACCTCGGCGTCGAGCGCATCGAACAGCTTGATGGCGTTGCGCGTGGCCTCGCCGAGCCGGGTCTGCAGGCGGTTCAGGTGGCGCTGGTAATGGCCCTCGCTCAATATGACGTCGACCGTGCGCTCGCAATACTCCGAGCTGCTCACGTGGATCAGCGCCTTCAGGTCCGCCAGGTCGCTGGCCAGGTCGGCGCCGCAGGCGATGAAGCCCACGCGCAGCGCGGCCGAGAACGACTTGGAGAAGCTGCCGATGTAGATCGTGCGCTCCAGCTGGTCGAGCGCGGCCAGGCGCGGCAGCGACGTGGGCTTGAAGTCGGCCAGCGGGTCGTTCTCGACGATCAGCAGGTCGTGCTTCTGCGCGAGCTGCAGCACGCGAAAGGCCTTGGCCGGCGAGATGTCGGAGCCCGTGGGGTTGTGCGCGATCGACTGCGTGAAGAACAGGCGCGGCCGCTCGGCAACGAGCAGGCGCTCCAGCGCCTCGAGGTCGGGCCCGTCGGCCAGGCGCGGCACGGCCAGCATCTGCGCGCCCGCGAGCTTGAGCTTGCCGAACAGCGGGTAGTAGCCGGGGTCGTCCACCAGCACCTTGCCGCCGGGCGGCACGAAGTAGCGGATGACGATGTCCATCGCCTCGTTGGCGCCGTGCGTGAGCACGATCTGCCGCGGCTCCGCGCCGATGCCGAAGTCGGCCAGCTTGCGCACGAGGTGGTCGCGCAGCGGCGCATAGCCGAAGCGGCTGCCGTAGCGGAACAGCGCGCCGAGCCCCGTGCGGACCACCTTGGGGTGGTACTTGTCCAGGCGCACGTCGGCCAGCCACTCGACCGGCGGAAAGCCGTCGCCCACGGCAACGGCGTCGGGCTGCGTTTTCAGCTGCTCGCGCATGAGCCACACGATGTCCATCGCGCGGCCGAGGCTGCCCGCGTCTTCTTCCGCCGGCCTGGCGGCTGCTTGCCGCGCCAGCACGAAGTAGCCCGAACCGCGCCGCGGCTCGACCAGCCCGCGCGACACCAGCAGCTCGAAGGCGGCCACCACGGTGTTCTTGGCGTAGTTGTGCAGCTGCGCCAGTTCGCGCAGCGACGGCAGCTTGTCGCCGGCCTTGTAGGCACCGCTCGCAATCTGTCGTTCGAGGGCGTTGGCGAGCGAATCGGCAATGGTCGTCATGGGCTGTGACTGTGACACAGCGGGCGCGAAATGCCGGTCACTGTCCGCACTGTCCCGCCAAACTGTGCCTTCCGCCGGCGGTACAGCCGACCTAAATTGCCTGCTCCCGAATTCGCCTTCCGAACCCTTTTTCGAAGAGACACGCAACGATGGTCGCCGACTCCCGCATTCCCAATTTCCGCGCGCTGACACCCGCGCAGCGCTTCGCGCACATCGCGCGCGCCGCATCGCTCACCGACGACGAGGTGGCGCTGCTCGCCGCGCCCGGCGCGCTGAGCGTGGACCGTGCCAACGGCATGGTCGAGAACGTGATCGGCACCTTCGAGCTGCCGCTGGGCGTGGCCGGCAACTTCCTGGTGAACGGCCGCGAATACCTGGTGCCGATGGCGGTGGAAGAGCCCTCGGTGGTGGCCGCCGCGTCGTTCATGGCCAAGCTGGCGCGCGAAGGCGGCGGCTTCGAGACCTCGAGCACCGGGCCGCTGATGCGCGCGCAGGTGCAGGTGATCGGCCTGGCCGACCCCTGCGGCGCGCGGCTGGCGCTGCTGCGTGCGCGCGAACAGATCCTGGAAGTGGCGAACAGCCGCGACAAGGTGCTGATCGGCCTGGGCGGCGGTTGCCGCGACATCGAGGTGCAGGTGTTCGACAGCACGCCGCGCGGCGCGATGGTGGTGATGCACCTGATCGTCGACGTGCGCGACGCGATGGGCGCGAACACCGTCAACACCATGGCCGAGGCGGTGTCGCCGCTGGTCGAGAAGCTCACGGGCGGCACCGTGCGCCTGCGCATCCTGTCGAACCTGGCCGACCTACGGCTGGCGCGGGCGCGCGTGCGGCTGGAGCCCGCCGCGCTCGCCACGCGCGAGCGCAGCGGCGAAGAGGTGGTGGAAGGCGTGATCGACGCGTACACCTTCGCGGCCGTCGACCCGTACCGCGCGGCCACGCACAACAAGGGAATCATGAACGGCGTCGACCCGGTGATCGTCGCCACGGGCAACGACTGGCGCGCGGTCGAGGCCGGCGCGCATGCCTACGCCTGCCGCAGCGGCCGCTACACCTCGCTCACCACCTGGGAAAAGGACAACGCGGGCGCGCTGGTCGGCACCATCGAGATGCCGATGCCGGTCGGGCTGGTGGGCGGCGCGACCAAGACGCATCCGCTCGCGCGGCTGGCGCTGAAGATCCTGGGCGTGCAGTCCGCGCAGGAGCTGGGCGAGGTGGCCGTGGCGGTCGGCCTCGCGCAGAACCTCGGCGCCCTGCGCGCGCTGGCCACCGAAGGCATCCAGCGCGGCCACATGGCGCTGCACGCACGCAACATCGCGCTGGTCGCGGGCGCCACGGGCGACGAGATCGATGCCGTGGCCAGGCAGATGGCGGCCGAGCACGACGTGCGCACCGACCGCGCGGTGGCGCTGCTCGACGCGCTGCGCACACAGAAATAAGCAGGCAGGCAAACATCGCGGGAGGGCCCGCATCAACAACGACGGAGACAACAACATGAAGACGGACAGTGCAGGCCGCGCGAGCTGGCGGCTGGTGGAAATATGGGGCGACACGGCCGACCTGGGCCACCTCGCGTGGTCGATCGCGATCGGCGTGGCCGTGAGCCTCGCGGGCTTCCTGGTGGCCAGCCGCGTGCTCGCCAGCACGGTGGGCACGCCCGAGCTGGCGCGGGCCTACGCCATGCTCGCCGGGCTGGCGGGCTGCGTGGTGTCGGGCGTGATCTGCGCCTTTCTGTTCGCGCCCAAGCGCGAGGTGGTCGAGGGCACCGACGCCGACCCGCGCTGGCGCGAAGAGGTGCTGGCCGAGCTGGCCGGCGAGCACGGCACGCTGGGCTCGGTCGACGACCTGCCGCCCTCGGTGGTGCGCGAGATGAAGGAACTGGAAATCTACGACCTGTTCGCGTCGTACCAGCCTCGTGCCCGTGCCCGTGCCCGTGCCCGCGCCGCGAACGGCGCCGCCGAAGGAGCCGCCTCGTGATCGACGCCGCGCTGCTCAACCAGATCCTCGTTGCCACGGGCATGGGCCTTGTCGGCGCCGTGGTGTTCGCGGCCATCGGCCTCGTGTCGGGCACCGACGAGACCACCACGCTCGCGCCGCTCACGCTGCTGGTGGTGCTGCTCGGCGTGCCGCCCGAGGGCGTGTTCACCTTCTTCCTGGCGGCCGCCGTCGCCAAGCACATGACGCACGCGGTGCCCACGGCGCTGCTGGGCATTCCGGGCGACACCATGGCCACGCCGCTGCTGCAGGACGCCAACGTGCTGCGCAACCTGGGCGTGCCGCACATCGCGCTGCGCAAGATGGTGTCGGGCGCGATCATCGCGGCCTTCATCGCGGTGCCGCTGGCCGTGCTGTTCGCGGTGCTGCTGGCGCCCTACGGCGCGGCCATCACCAAGGCGGCGCCGTGGATCTTCGTGGTGGCGGCCGTGGCCATTGCCTACTTTTCCAGCGGGCGCTGGGCCTCGGTGGCCACGCTGGTGCCGTTCGTGGTGGTGATCGTGGCGCTGCAGGCGCTCACGGGCAAGTACGGCGTGAAGCTCAGCATCAGCTACTTCCTGGGCATTGCCATCGGGCCGCTGGTGGCCGATTTGTTCTCGGTGATCTCGCCGGCGGCGCGTGCGCGCATGAAGCGCGAGAAGGTACGCACCTTCTCGCTGGCGCCCGACGTGAAGGGCTGGTCGGGTTACTTCCCCAACCCGTTCAAGGTGCTCGACCGCGGCCAGGTGAAGTGGACCTTTGCCACCGCCGCCATCTCCAGCGCCACCTTCGTGTTCAGCCCGGTCGCGATGACGGTGGTGCTGGGCGAACTGGTGGGCTCGCGCATCAAGCATGCGTACCACCGGCTCACCACCACGCTGGCCGCGCGCAACGGCGTGACCGAGGCCACGTACATCGCCGAGGCGCTGATTCCGCTGATTGCCATCGGCCTGCCGCTGAGCCCGGTGGCCGCCGGGCCGGCCGCGCCGCTGTTCAATGCGCCGCCGGTGTTCACCATCGATTCGGCCACGGGCCAGACCCACAACCTGCACAACCTGCTGAGCCACTGGGAGTTTCTGGGCTACGGCATGCTGGCGGTGGTGCTGGCGGCGCTGGTGGCCTACCCGTTCACGATGAACTTCGCGCGCCGCGCGGCGCTGTTCGTGTCGCGCAAGGTGAGCCACGAGGCGATCATCGCGACCTTCGTCGGGCTGATCGTGGTCATCAGCGTGTGGGAAGGCCAGCTGCTCGGGCTGCTGGTGATCCTCACGATGGGACTGCTGGGCGGGCTGCTGTCGCGCGCCATCGGCTTCAACACCGGCGTGCAGTTCATGGGCTACTACACGGCGGTGCTGACGGTGCCGGCGGTGATCAAGGCGTTTTCCTAGGCGGGGCAGGTTTGGCGGGCGGCTTCTTGTCCCCGCCGAACAGCTTCTCGACCTGCTGCCCCACGCGCGCGCCGATGGCCGTGCCCACGCCCGGCAGCACCGCGCTGCCGATGGCCGCGCCGGTGAGCGCGGCGCCGGTCAGCGACAGCTCGGGGTCGCTCATGGTGCCGCCGATCTTCAGCGGCACGCCGACCACGCCGTCGACCAGGTCCACCGCGATCTCGCCGTCGAGCTTGCGGTTGAACATCTTCAGGTGGCCGCTGGCCGTGAGCACGCCCGAGCGGGCCTTGAGGTTGGTGTACTGCAGCACCACGCCGTTGTCGGTGCCCTGGGTGTCGAGCGTGCCGGTGAGTTCGTCCAGCGGCGTGCGCCCGCCCCGGCTGATGCCGGCGGTGGTCACGGCCTTGGCCACGTCCAGCCTGGTGAGCGTGGCGGGCTGCACCGAGAAGGTGGTGCGGGTGTGCAGGCTGCGGATCAGCGCGCCCAGTTCTTCGGTGCCGCCGGCCTCGGCCGTGAGCGTGGTGTGGCCCGAGACCTTGCCCGCCACCGAGGTGCGGCGGTCGAAGGCCTGCACCAGGCTTTCGATGTCGATCTGGCGCGGGTCGAGCTCGGCCGACACGCGCAGCGTGCCGTTGGCCAGCGTCTCGAAGCGCGCACCCCGTTCCACGTGCCGCCGCCGACGTCGATGCGGGTGCGCCAGCGGTCCTGCCCGGCCTCGCGGTCCAGCCGCAGGCGCGCGGGCGGCGTGACCCCGGCGCGCTCGATGCGGGCCTGGCGCGGGCGCACTGGGGGTCGAAGGCGATGTCGCCGTCGTAGGCCAGCGCGATGTCGCGCCGGTCGATCCAGGTCAGGTCGCGCCAGCGCACCCGTTCCACGGGGATGGCCGCCAGCGTCCAGGGCGCGGGCAGCGCGATGGGGGCCGCGCCCTCGGCGGGCTTGGGGCCCTTGCCGCGAAAGGCCTGCACCGAGGCGCGCGGCAGCACCAGGCCTTCGAGCTCGACGTCGTCCAGCGCGATGACGCGGTGCAGCAGCGGCGCGAGCTTCAGCCGCAGCGCCACCCGGCTCAGGGTGATCGGGCGGGGCTGCCCGGTGGCGATGTCGGTCAGCACCAGCACAGGCGCCGGCAGCAGCGACCAGTGGGCGCCGCCCACCTTCAGCGGCACGCCGAAGCGCTGCTCGAAGCCCTCGGCGATCTTGGCGGCCACCTCGGCGTCGGTGGGCAGCTTGGCGCGCACCACCAGCACCAGCACGCCCGCGCCGATCACCAGGGCGGCGGCGATGCCAATGAGCCAGCGGCGGACGGGGTGCTTCATCGGGCCAAGGTACCACGCAAAGGCGACTGCCGATGTCGGCGGTCGTCGCTATAGTTTTGGGCACATCCACTGGAAAGAAAACCCGAATGCGTATCTGGAAAAAAGAGATCTCCGTCGAACAGCTGACCCAGAACCATGTCGGCACCGCCGTCTCGGCGCTGGGCATGGAATTTCTGGAGGTGGGCGACGACTTCATCCGCGCCCGCTGCCCGGTCGACGAGCGCACCCGCCAGCCCTACGGCATCCTGCACGGCGGCGTGTCGGTGGTGCTGGCCGAGACCCTGGGCTCCTGCGGCGCCCACTATTCCGCCCCCGAGGGCGACCGCGCCGTGGGCCTGGACATCAACGCGAACCACATCCGCTCGGTGACCAGCGGCTGGGTGATCGGCACCGCGCGGCCGATTCACCGGGGGCGCACCACCCAGGTCTGGCAGATCGACCTGACCAATGAAGCGGGAGAGCTGACCTGCGTGTCGCGGATCACGATGGCGGTGCTGCAGCCGCGCTGAGCCCGTTTCCTATCGGCGGGGGCAGGCGCTCATGCGCAGCATCTGCCCGGCCATGCGCCGGGTGCTGTCGGCAAGGCAGAGGTTGCGCGCGGTGGGCTCCATCGAGCCACCGCCCCATTCCTTGGCGGCGCTGCGGGCGCACATCTTGTCGCGCCGCGACTTCCAGCGCGCCACCCGGGCTTCGGTGGCGGCCTGGCAGGCGGGGAACCGCCGCTCCTTTTCCGCGACGACGCGCTGGAGCTTCAACTCGGCCGCGACGACATCGCGGTAGGCACAGAAATACATGCTCTGCTGACCGGCCGCGCAATCGGCGGTCAGGCGGCGGAGTTCGTCTTCGGGGAGCTTGCTGCGGGCGGAGAGCTCGGACATGACCTCCCCGGCGGAAGCGCCCTCCTGCGCATGCGCCACCGCACCGAGGCCCAGCGCAAGCGTCAGGGCCAAGGCGATCAAGCCTGATGTTTTCACGGTGCGCGCCTTGCCGGATGTGGTGACGCCCGAAGAATAGGGGCCCGTCCCCGAGCCCCCAACCCATTCCGTCACGGTCCGGCGGCAAATCAAGGCGGCGCATGCGGATGTTCAGCCCCAGTCGCTTCGACCACAATCACGCCCCGGGAGCGCCAGGGCGCGCTGGCACAAGCGCAGGCACATCGACCACAACCACCACTCACACCCCCACAAGAGGAGCAAGAAGAATGTTCAACTGGACTGAAAGGCCCGCGTCCGCGCTGGCCAACGGCGCGGTCATCGCGCCCGACGAGCGGCTGCCCTGGCTGCAGACCGGCGCCATGGGCGTGCAGCACGTCATCGCCATGTTCGGCGCCACGGTGCTGGCGCCGATTCTCATGGGCTTCAGCCCCAACATCGCGATCCTGATGAGCGGCATCGGCACGCTGATCTTCTACTTCGTGACCGGCGGCAAGGTGCCCAGCTACCTGGGCTCGAGCTTCGCCTTCATCGGCGTGGTGATCGCGGCCAGCGGCTACGCGGGCAAGGGGCCCAACGCCAACATCGCGGTGGCGCTCGGGGGCATCGTGGCCTGCGGGGTGGTCTACATCCTGATCGGGGCGCTGGTGCAGGCCATCGGCACGGGCTGGATCGAACGCTTCATGCCGCCGGTGGTCACGGGCGCGTGGTGGCGGTGATCGGGCTCAACCTGGCGAGCGTGCCGATCAAGAACATGGCGGCCAGCAACTTCGACTCGTGGATGCAGGCCGTGACCTTCCTGTGCGTCGGGCTGGTGGCGGTGTTCACGCGCGGCATGCTGCAGCGGCTGCTGATCCTGGTCGGGCTGATCCTGGCCACGCTGGTGTATGCGGTGCTGACCAACGGCATGGGCATGGGCAAGCCGGTGGACCTGAGCGGCATCGCCAACGCGGCCTGGGTCGGCCTGCCGACCTTCACGACGCCGGTGTTCACGGCCAACGCGATGCTGCTGATCGCCCCGGTGGCGATCATCCTGGTGGCTGAAAACCTCGGCCACCTGAAGGCGGTGACGGCCATGACCGGCCGCAACCTGGACGCCTACATGGGCCGTGCCTTCATCGGCGACGGCATTGCCACGGTGGTCAGCGGCAGCGCCGGCGGCACGGGCGTGACCACCTACGCCGAGAACATCGGCGTGATGGCGGCCACGCGCATCTACTCGACCGCGGTGTTCGTGGTGGCGGCGCTGATTGCGCTGGTGCTGGGCTTCAGCCCCAAGTTCGGCGCGCTGATCCAGGCGATTCCGCTGCCGGTGATGGGCGGGGTGAGCATCGTGGTGTTCGGCCTGATCGCCATCGCGGGCGCCAAGATCTGGGTCGACAACAAGGTCGACTTCTCGCAGAACAAGAACCTGATCGTGGCGGCCATCACGCTGATCATCGGCACGGGCGACTTCACGCTGAAGTTCGGCGACTTCGCCCTGGGCGGCATCGGGACCGCCACTTTCGGCGCGATCATCCTGTACGCCCTGCTGGGCCGCTCG
This sequence comes from Variovorax sp. E3, assembly GCF_016082275.1. GTDB lineage: Bacteria > Pseudomonadota > Gammaproteobacteria > Burkholderiales > Burkholderiaceae_C > Variovorax. The sequence goes on along the minus strand of NZ_MOWM01000023.1, from coordinate 43,477 downwards.
AAGAACTGACGCCAACCGGCGCGCCGCACCCCGGAAAAGTGCAACCTCATGAAAGAAGTGTTGTCCGGGGTGCTTCAGGCGGGGCCCGGTCACCGGGGTTTGGCCCGCGCCCGTTAGACTCCAACGCTTTTCGCACCGACGTTTTCCAATGGCCGATGTCTCCGCCGCGCGCACCAAGGCGGTTTTCGAATTCAAGAGCGCCACGCTGCCGCTGATCGCAGTGATCCTCAAGACGTCCGACCTGGACGTGCTGGCCGAGGCGCTCGACGCCCAGCTGGCGGATTCGCCCGACTTCTTCGAGCAGGAGCCGGTGGTGATCGACCTCTCGCTGCTGCAGGAAGCACAGGGCGAGAGCGGCGAGCCGCCGGCGACATCGACTTCGCCGCCCTGCGCAGCCTGCTGGCGCGCCACCAGACCCAGCCCATCGCGGTGCGCGGCGGCAATGCCGACCAGCATGCCGCGGCGCGTGCCGCAGGCCTGTCGGTGGCGGCCATGCCGTCCGCTCCCGCGCCGCGCGCCCCGCCCGCCCGCCGAGGCCCCCGTGTCGGAAGCCCCGCAGATCGTGCGCGAGGTGCCGGTGCCGGCCAACGGCACGCTGCTGATCGACAAGCCGCTGCGCTCGGGCCAGCAGGTCTACGCCCGTGGCGGCGACGTGGTGGTGACGGCCGTGGTGAGCTTCGGCGCCGAGGTCATCGCCGACGGCAACGTGCACGTGTATGCGCCGCTGCGCGGCAAGGCCATTGCCGGCGCCCGCGGCAACACCGAGGCCCGGATCTTCTCGACCTGCATGGAAGCCCAGCTGGTGGCCATTGCCGGCATCTACCGGACCAACGAAGTCGCGCTGCCCGACGCGGTGCTGGGAAAATCGGCCCAAGTTCGCCTGGACGGCAAAAAAATAGCGATCGACCCCATTCCGTGAGCCCCCAGCTGACTCACGAAACGCGGCGACCCTGACAACAAACAACTGAATCGAAACAAGAAGGAATGGCCATGGCCAAAATTGTGGTGGTGACTTCGGGCAAGGGCGGCGTCGGCAAGACGACGACGAGCGCCAGCTTCGCATCCGGCCTCGCGCTCGCGGGCAAGAAGACGGCGGTGATCGACTTCGACGTGGGCCTGCGCAACCTGGACCTGATCATGGGCTGCGAACGCCGCGTGGTGTACGACCTGATCAACGTCATCCAGGGCGAAGCCAACCTGAGCCAGGCCCTGATCAAGGACAAGCAGTGCGACAACCTGTTCGTGCTGGCCGCCTCGCAGACGCGCGACAAGGAAGCGCTGACGCAAGAGGGCGTGGAAAAGGTGCTGGCCGACCTGGCCGCGATGGACTTCGAGTACATCGTGTGCGACTCGCCCGCGGGCATCGAGACCGGCGCCATGATGGCCATGCACTTCGCCGACGAGGCGCTGGTGGTGACCAACCCCGAGGTGTCTTCGGTGCGCGACTCGGACCGCATCCTGGGCATGCTCAGCAGCAAGACCAAGCGCGCCAAGGACGGCGGCGACCCGATCAAGGAGCACCTGCTGATCACCCGCTACAACCCGAACCGGGTGGCGGGCGGGCAGATGCTGTCGCTGGAAGACATCCAGGACATCCTGCGCATCAAGCTGATCGGCGTGATTCCCGAGTCGGAAAGCGTGCTGCATGCCTCCAACCAGGGCGTGCCGGCGATCCACGACAAGGACACCGACGTGGCGCAGGCCTACAGCGACGTGGTGGCGCGCTTCCTGGGCGAAGACAAGCCGATGCGCTTCGTCGACGCCGAGAAGCCGGGCTTCTTCAAGCGGATTTTCGGAGGCAAGTAGGCCATGTCCTTTCTCTCGTTCCTGCTGGGCGAAAAGAAGAAGACTGCCAGCGTCGCGAAGGAGCGGCTGCAGATCATCCTCGCGCACGAGCGGTCCAGCCTCAGCGGCAAGAAGCGGCCCGACTATCTGCCCGAACTCCAGCGCGAGCTGGTGGCGGTGATTTCCAAGTACGTGTCGATCAACGCGGACGACATCAAGGTGCACCTGGAGACCCAGGACAACCTCGAAGTGCTCGACATCAAGATCGAGCTGCCCGACCCTACGCCAGCGCCCGCGCGCTGAGCGCGGCCGAAAAGAACCGGAAGCGCACGGACGGGTCCCGCAGGACCCGTTCGGCCAGCGCGCGCTCCCACGCGAGGTAGTCGGCCCAGGCCGCATCGCGGCGCGGACCGAAGACGCGCATCACCGAGCCCCAGTCGTCGTCGAAGGGGGTCAGCAGCTGGGGCGGCACGAAAGCGGTCGCCAACGGCCGTCCTGACGCCTTCCAGCCCTGCGTTCCGCCCTGGAGCCAGGTGAACACCGCCCCCGAACCCGGCCATTGCTGCCGTGCATCGCGCGCCACGCGGGCGGCGGCCGTGCCGTCGGGCGAGGCAAAGACCAGCGTGCGGCCGGCGACGGCATGCGAGGCCAGCGGCGCGAGCGAGGCCGCCAGCATATAGAGCGCGCCCGGCAGGTGGCCGCGCTCGTAGTCGAGGCTGGGGCCGACGTCGATGACGGTGACGGCGCCGCTTCGGCGCAGCTGGGCCAGGGCGTCGGGGGTGAGCGGGGCCGGGGCGCCCGTCACCGCCGTGGCGGTGGAAGGCGGGGCCTGGTCGGCGCTCAGCGCGCCTTCGAGGACGTAGACCTCGGCCTGGTTGAGCTGCGTGAGCCAGAAGCTCGTGATGGCCGCGCGCAGCCGGTGGGCGGGGTCGTCGAGCAGCACGATGCGGGCGCCGCGCGTGCCGACGAGATTCTCGAAATGCATCAGCAGCTGGCCGCCCGGCACCTGCTGCACGCCCGTGCCCGCCAGGGCCGCGTCGGCGCCGGGGCGCACGTCGAAGACGTAGAGGGTGCGGCTGTCGTCGTCGCGCCAGCGGGCGAGTTGCGCGGCGTCGGCCACGGGCAGCCCGAAGCGCTGGAGCAGGTCGTCGGCGATGCGGCGCAGCTGCTCGGGAGATTCGGGCGGCAGTTCGTCTTGCGGGGCGGCGTTCTGCACGGTCGGCGCGCCTTGCAGGCCCCAGGCCATGACGCCGTCTTCCACGAACACCGCCTCGGGCGCGCGGCCCAGCAGCCGCAGCGTGGTGGCGCCGACGATGCCGCGCGTGCGGCTGAAGCAGTTGATGGCCCAGAGGTGGTCGGCCCCTTGCGGCTCGAAGCGGCGCAGGGCGAGCTCGGTGCCGGCGTGGTTGCGCGCGCCGGGCAGCGAGAGAAACTCGAACTCGGCGCGTGGGCGTGCGTCGACGAGCGTGGTCGGGCGGCCTTCGCGTTGCCGGGCGCGCAGTGCATCGACGGGCAGCGAAGGCGTGCCGTAGTGCAGCCGGGCGCGGTCGCCGAAGGCCTTGACCAGGGTGCCGTAGCCGTCGATGGCGGGCAGGCCCTCGGTCACCCAGCGCTGCAGGCCGCCGTCGAGGGTGCGCACGTCGGTGTAGCCCAGGCGGGCGAGCACTTGCGCCGCGGCCAGGGCAGCGCCGTCGGGCGCGTTGTAGTCGTCGTAGAGCACGACGGGGGTGGCGCGGCGCGGCACGAGGGTGCCGATCTGCAGTTCGAGTCCGCTGAAGGGTGCGTTGCGCGCGAGGTTGGGGTGTCGCTGCACGAACCAGCGGGTTTCTCGCACGTCGAGCAGTGCGAGTTCTTTTGTCGACTCTTCCAGCAGGCGCTTGTTCAGTTCCGCGGGGGTGATGGGCTTTTCGAGGGGGCGGCTCATTTTGGTTTTCTACTACGCTGGGGTTGCTTCGGGTTGCTGTGAATGCGTTTGGGGCGGGTGCACAGGACACCGGGTACTTCCCTCCGCGAATGTCCCCCGGGCTTCGCCCTCCTCCTTTATTTCGCTGCGGGAAGCACCCGATGCCCTGTGCACTTGGGCACGCTGCCGGTGTGCGGCCGATCAACCAGTGCTCTGAAAACGCTCACGTCGGCGGTGTGCTCTGCGCAGCGAAATAAAGGAGGAGGGGCGAAGCCCCGGGGGACATTCGCGGAGCAGAGCACACCGTCGGCGTGAGCGCACCACGAACACCCGTCGTCAGTTCGGCTGAATACCGGCCTGCTTCACAACCGCAGTCCACTTCACAGTCTCCGTCTGGATGAAGCGACCGAACTCCTCCGGCGTATTGCCGACCGTGAACGCGCCGATGTCGTCATAGCGCTTCTTGAAGTCCGCCGTCTGCACGATGTCATGCAGCTCGCGCGACAGCCGCTGCACCAACGGCGCGGGCGTGCCGCTGCGCACCACCACGCCGTACCACGACGTGACCTCGAAATTGGGCAGGCCGGCCTCGGCCGTGGTGGGCACGTCGGGCAGCCACGGGGCGCGGGTCTTGTAGGCCACGGCCAGCGGCTTGAGGGTGCCGGCCTTCACGAACGGAATGGCGGTGATCACCTCGTTGAAGATGAACTGCGTCTGGCCACCGAGCAGGTCGTTGAGGGCCGGGGCGCTGCCCTGGTAGGGAATGGCCGTGAAGTCGGCGCCGGTTCGGGTCTTGAGCAGTTCGCCCGCGAGGTGCGAGTACGCGCCCACGCTGATGCCGTAGTTGACCTTGCCGGGGTTCTTCTTCGAATAGTCGATCAGCTCGCGCGGGGTGCTGACTGGCAGCCTGGGGTTCACCAGCAGCACCTGCGGCGTCTGCACCAGCAGCGACACGGGCGTGAAGTCGCGCGCGAGGTCGTAGGTCAGCTGCTTGAAGAGCGCGGGCTGCACCGTGAGGTTGGACGCCGGCGCGAGCAGCAGCGTGTAGCCGTCGGCGGGCTGGCGCGCCACGTGGTCGAAGCCGATGTTGCCGGCCGCGCCGCTGCGGTTCTCGACCACCACCGGTTGCTTCAAACGCTGCTGCAGCTGCTCGGAGACCTCGCGCGCGATCTTGTCGGCGATGCCGCCGGCCGGGTACGGCACGACCACGCGGATGGTCTTGCTGGGGTAGTCGTCCGGGGCTGCGGCGTGGGCTTGCGCAAGGCCGGTCAACGCGACGGACAGCACGAGGGCCAGGCGAGGGAAAGAGGGTTTCATGGGGAGCGCAAAAGGCACGCGAGAACGCGGCAAAAGCGGCTGAGCGTAGGTCTCGCCCGCGCTGCGGGGAACGAAGTTTCACGTTCATGCTTATGAGAAAAGCGCGCATGCAAGGCGTCGCTTGCTACCTAGCATCGCAGTCTTTTCCCCATGACCTCGACTGCCGTTCCCCTCACCGCAAAGCAGCCCGTGCGCCGGCACTGGTGGTGGCACTACGAAGTGCCCACGCTGCTGCTGGCCGGCGCGCTCTATGGCGCGTGGGCCGCGCTGGTGTGGTGGCATGCGGCGCTGCCGGGCTGGGCGCTGTTCGTCGTCGGCGGGTTTCTGGCGCAGCTGCATTTCTCGCTGCAGCACGAGAGCATCCACGCGATGCGGCATCTGCCGAAGGGGTTGCGCCATGCGGTGGTGTGGCCGCCGCTGAACCTGTGGCTGCCCTACCCTTTCTACAACCGCGGCCACAGTTCGCACCACGTCAACTACCACCTCACGCACCCCGAGCGCGACACCGAGAGCGCCTACCACTCGGCACCCGCGTGGGCGAGCTACGGGCCGGCGTGGCGATGGATCTACATGGCGAACCAGACGATCGCGTTTCGCGTGGTGCTGGGGCCGTTTCTTCGGCTGTGGAAGCTGGTCCGGTTCGAAACGGCGCAAGTTCTGTCGGGCAATTTCTCGCGGCTGCCGACATGGTTCTGGCATGCGCTGAGCGTGGCGCCGGTGCTGTACTACGTGATCGGCGTCTGCGGCATGGGGCTTGGCGAGTACCTGCTGTACTTCGTGTACCCCGGGATGATGCTGGGCTCGCTGCGCACCTTCACCGAGCATCGCTGGGCCGACACGCCGCACGAGCGCGTGGCCATCGTGGAGTCGAACCTCGTGTTCGGGCTGCTGTACCTCTTCAACAACCTGCACCACGTGCACCACCGCGCGCCGACCATGCCCTGGTACGAGATCCCGGTGTACTTCCGCCGGCACCGCGCGGCGGTGCTGGAGGCGAACGGCAATTTCTACTACCGGGGGTACGGAGAGATCGTGCGGCGGCACCTGTTCAGGCCGGTGTTCACGCCGGTACACCCGACCTGGTAGCGTGGCTTCAGTCCGCCGGCGCCGCCACGAAGCGCGCAACGCGCGCCAGCACCTCGGCCTCCTTGAGGATGCGGCGGTGGCCCCAGCCTTGTGTCTCCATCAGTTGCGCGTGGCGAATCGCATCGCGGTAGGCCTCGGCATCGGCGAAGCGGTTCACGCGGTCGTCGCGGTCATGCACGATCAACGTGCGCTGCGCGATGCGCGGCCCCACGGCGGCGGGCTCCAGTTGCGGCATCAGCACGCCTTCGCGCGACTCGAACAGGCGCTGCATCGCAAGGCGCGTGGCTTCGTTCAGGCCGAAGGTGTGCGCGAAGTAGCGCGTGTATTCGCGCGGCGATGCGGGCGGCGCGAGCAGCACGAGCCGGTCGGCCGGCAAGCCGCGCGAGGCCGCGAGTGCCAGGCCGTTGGCGCCCAGCGAATGCGCGACGGCCGCGCGCAGCGCATGGCCGTCGGCCGCGAGCCGCGCCGCGACATACGCGATGGCGCGTGCGAACTGCGGCGAATTGCTCATCGTGCCCGCGCTGCGGCCGTGCGCCGGCAGCTCGAGCAGCACGGGCCTCAGGCCCGCATCGGCCACGGCCTGCGCGAGCGGCAGCATCTGCCCCGCGTGCCCGCCCCAGCCGTGCACCAGCAGCACGACGGGCGCCGACTCGGCCCCCGAGTCTTGCGCGGCCAGGTGGTAGATGCCGACGCTCGCGTCCTCGAAGGCCCAGCCTTCGCGGCGCCATTCGACGCCCGGCCCCTGCCCGCGATAGAGCCACTTGGGCGGCAGCGGCGTGCCGAACAGGCGATACGCGGCGCGCACGCCCAGCGCGGGCCACAGGCGCTGCGAGGTGGTCAGGCCGAAGCGCAGCGTGCGCATGGTGCGGCTGGGGCGGTAGTAGTTCGACTGCGCGGCATGGCCGGCCGCGGGGGTGGAAGTGCTCGTCATGGGGTGCGGTTCCTGCGGGCGTTCAATACCAGACCCAGTCGCTGTTGCTGCGGGGCAAGCTGCGCAGGGTGTCCCGGAAGCACCGGACACCGACGACGCCGGCGTAGGCGGCGAGAAAGAGGGCAATGATCAGCATGGTGCTTCTCCTTTTTATCGCACGACTGTGCGAAATTCTGGCAAATGGAAACGTGGGAAATCCGCCTGCTTCGCGAGCGACTCAGGCGCGGTAACTGGAAAGAAGCCGCTGCCAGGTCTGCGTGGCGCGGTCGGCGGCCTGCGGGTCGCGCAGGAAGCGCGCGTCGTGCAGCTGGGTCATCATCACGCCGTTGAGCTCGCTCACGAGCTGCGCGGGGTCGGTGTCGGCCTTCAGCTCGCCGCTGTCGACGGCCTGCAGCACGGTGCGGCGCAGCGCGGCGCGCCAGCGGGTGATTTCGTCGAACAGCAGGTCGCGCAGTTCGCCTTCGCGGTCGTCGAACTCGAAGGCGCCGGCCGTATAGAGGCAGCCTGTGTACATCTCGACGTCGCGCGTGCGGGCGATCCAGCGCGCGACGATCTCGTTGAGCCGGGGCAGGCCCTTGGGCTTCTGCATGGCGGGCACGAACACCTCGGCCAGGAAGCCGCGGCCGTACTCCTCGATGACGGCCTTCTGCAGCGCCTCGCGCGAACCCACGCGCGAGAACACGCCGCTCTTGGACAGGCCCAGCCGGCTGGCCACGGCCTGCAGCGTGATCGCTTCCAGGCCCTCGGCCAGCGCGAGGGTCATTGCCGCGCCGACGATGGCGGCGCGGGTGAGTTCGCTTTTCTGGGTCTTGGCGTCCATGCCGCGAACTTTAGCACAGTCGTGCGAAATAACAAGACGAGGCGATGAAGGCGACCCGAGAGGGCCTTAAAGATGTTTTGCTCATGTGAAACCAACAAACGCATCGTTCCCCGAATAAGCACTTGTGCCGAGAATCCCCGGTCGGCCCCAGCCGGGGCCCCGACTCTCTTGCGTGGCAGATGAACTTCCAACAACTGCGCTCGGTACGCGAGGCCGTTCGTTGCGGCTTCAACCTGACCGAAGTCGCCCACACCCTTCACACCTCCCAGCCCGGCGTGAGCCGGCAGATCCGCGAGCTCGAGGAAGAACTCGGCATCGAGCTGTTCGTGCGCGCCGGCAAGCGCCTCACGGGGCTCACCGAGCCTGGCGGGCATGTGCTGCCGATCATCGAGCGCATGCTCATGGAGAGCAGCAACCTCAAGCACGCGGGCCAGGAGTTCGTGGCGCAGCAAAGCGGCCTGCTCTCGGTGGCGGCCACGCACTCGCAGGCGCGCTATGCGATGCCGGTGGCGGTGCAGGAATTCCGCACGCAGTTCCCCAACGTGAAACTGCACCTGCACCAGGGCTCGCCCAAGCAGATCGCGCAGATGCTGCTCGACGGCGAGGCCGACGTGGGCATCGCCACCGAGGCGCTGGGCGACTATCCGCAGCTGGTCGCCCTGCCCTGCTACCGCTGGACGCATTCGGTGATCGTGCCGCCGGGCCACCCGCTGCTGGACGCACCGCTCACGCTCGACGCGCTCACGCGCTACCCGCTGATCACCTACGACACCGGCTTCACGGGGCGCTCGCGCATCGACGAGGCCTTCGAGCAGCGCGGGCTGCAGCCCAACATCGTGCTGGCGGCGATGGACGCCGACGTGATCAAGACCTACGTGCAGCTGGGCCTGGGCGTGGGCATCGTGGCCGGCGTGGCCTACGAAGCCGAGCGCGACACGCAGCTGCGCGCGCTCGACGCGGGGCGGCTGTTCGGCATCAACCTCACCAAGCTCGCGGTGCGGCGCGGCACCTACCTGCGCAAGTATGTGTACGCCTTCATCGAGTCGTTCGCACCCACGCTGACCCGTGCCGTCGTCGAAAAGGCTCTGGGAGACGAAGCCCGGGCCTCGCACTACGAAATCTAGGGCCTGTCCAGCGCCAGTTGCGCGGTGTGTACTACTGACGACAGAGAGGTTAAAAAGAAGAATCTTGTTTCACACAGGGAGCGTACATTCGGGTTAATTCCTTGGCTTCCTGGAAACGGATCAGCAATGGCATCGACCCCGCAGCAGCAACAACAGCAAACCAGGGCCGCCCTCAAGGCGGCCGATGCCGCGGAGCGACGGGAACGCTTGAGACGGGCGCTGCCCGCCACGGTCGAACTGCTGCAAAGCCGCCAGGCCGATCGCATCGACGACGCCGACATCGACGCGTATGTGAGCCTCAACTGGCTCGAGTGGCATGGGGGCGGCCTGCGGCTGACCATCACCGGGCGCAACGTGTGCGCCCAGTCCGTGCCCACCGCGCTGGTCTGACGGCCGGCCCCTGACAAAAGAAAAGCCGCCACGGCTGCCCGTGGCGGCTTTGCGCTGCGCGCGTCGCGCGCGGCCTCTTGCTTACTGGCCGGCGATGATGTTCGCGATCACGCCGGTGGCAATGGCAGCGAGCACGAAGTCGCCGCCCACGCCCACCCACTGGTAGCCGCGGGGCGGCTGCTGCAGGCGGTAGGCGCGCCAGTCCTGCACCACGTAGTTGCGGCCACGGTACTCGGGCGGCACGCGGCCGCCACGGCGCCATTCGGCGTGCGGCTGCGGGAAGCCACGGCGATCGAACTGGCGGCCGTCGCGGAAGTCCTGGTTGCCGCGATAGCCCGGTGGGCCGCGGTGATCGAAATTGCGGTCGCGCTGCTCGTAGCGGCCATCGCCGGGGCGACCGTTGTCGAAGCGGCGGTCTTGCGCAAAGGCGCTCCCGGCGGCCATGCACATCGCGAGCGCCGCGGCTGCGACGGCCATGCTCTTGGACTTGATGTTCATCTGGAATCCTTCATGCGTTGATGATGACGAGTCCATTGTGTGCCCCGCATGTGTCCGTTACAGCCGCTTCAGGTCGCGGTCAGGTGAAATCAGGTAAGCACTGGTATCCGCGCGAGGCCTTGTCCTTCACGCGGGCGCGTAGCGGTTCACCACCACGCCGCATTCATGGGCGGCCGAGTCCAGCAGCCGCAGCCTGTGGCCCTTGCGCGTGTCGTGGAACACCGAACGGCCGCCGCCGACCGCCGTGGGGTTCACGAAGAACTGGAACTCGTCGACCAGCCCCTGCGCCACCAGCGCCGACGCGAAGCCCACGCCGCCGATGCACAGGATGTGCCGGTCGCCCGGCTCGCGCTTGAGCGCGTTCACCTCGTCGGCCATGGCGCCGCGCGCCACGACCGTGCGCGGCCATCGCGAGGCCTGGAGCTTGTCGGTGAGCACGACCTTGCGCGCATCGATCACCTTCCGCGCGAAGGCGTAGTGGCGATTGGCAGGAAAGTTCTTCGCGGCGCGTCCCCAGTGGTCGAGGTAGCCCTCTTCGATGATCGGGCGGCTCAGCAGAAGGGTGTCGATGCCTTCGAACACGGCGTTGAAGCGGTCCTTGAGCCCGTCGTCCCAGGCCCAGCGGTCGCCCCAGCCCCACAGCTGCCAGTCGAGCCCGCCGTTGGCGGGCGAGACAAAGCCGTCGACGGACATCTGCATTTGCAATATGAGCTTTCGCATGCCGACTCTCCTTCAGGGTGCCTGTGTTGAAACCGATCTTGAAATGCAAGCAGTTGGAGTATTCTTCGACCGGTGCGAAAATGCAAGCAGTCACAAGGCAAGCCGAACACCCGATGGCCATCCAGCAAAAATCCCCCTGTCCGATCAACCTCGCGCTCGAAGTCTTCGGCGACCGCTGGAGCCTGCTGATCGTTCGCGACCTGATGTTCGCGGGCAAGCGGCATTTCAGGGAGTTCCTGCAGTCCGAGGAAGGCATCTCCTCGAACATCCTGACCGAGCGCCTCCACACGCTGGTCGCGCAGGGCGTGCTCAGCAAGGCCGACGATCCGACCCACAAGCAGAAGGCCATCTACAGCCTCACGCCGATGGGCATCGACCTGCTGCCGGTGGTGACGCAGATCGGCATCTGGGGCCGCAAGCACCAACCGTGACCCGGGAAAGCGGCGCGCCGTCGGCGGCGCTGGAAAAAGGCGGGCCGGCGCTGCAGAAGAAGATGCAGGCCGCGCTGCGCAAGGAGCACCTCGGCCGCCGCTAGCCGCTTGGGCACAATGACGGCGAGTTCGCCGAATACCGAAACCATCGAGGAGAAAAAAGCGCATGCCGGATCAAGCCCTTGCAGCGGCGGTCATCTACGCCAAGGACGTCGCGCGTGTCGGCGCGTTCTACGCCCGCGTCGCGGGCCTTGCGCTCACGCACACCGAGGCCGACCATGCGAGCCTGGAGTCACCGGCGCTGCAGCTCTTCATCGTCGCGATGAATTCGGCCGTTGCCGCCAAGGTCGAGATCGCGCAGCCGCCGGTGGTGCGGGAGAACACGGCGTTGAAATTCATCTTCCCGGTGGCGAGCCTCGCCGCGGCGCGCGCGTTCGCGGCCGAGGGCGGCGGTGCGCTGAAGCCGGCGCAGGCCGAATGGGCCTTCAACGGCTGGCGCCATTGCGACGGGCACGACCCCGAGGGCAATGTGTTCCAGCTGCGCGAGCGCGCGGCCTAGTTGCCGGCCCGTGGCACGGCGCCGAGCTCCGGGTACTGCAGTTCGGTCACGAGGCGCATGAGGATCGTGCTGACGTACCCGTTGTGCGTTCCGGTGAGGCCGCCGGTGCCGAAGTCGAAGACGCTCTTGTCCGACCTTGCGTTCCAGACGCCCCGCATCGGCGGGTCGGCTTGCTGGCCGGGCTCGTAGCCGAAGTCCACCGAGCGGATGCGCGCATCCTCCGCATGGAGCTTGTTGCCCTCCCGCCTCGGGAACGCCAGGAAGAGCGTCTGAGGCTTCTCGAACCACCGAGGCTCCGACGCGGCGATCTTGCCGGCGATCTTCGGATCGACAGCACCATCGCAATCCGTGCAACCGACGTTGTCGAGCGAGCGGTTCAGATACGGGCGGTAGTGGCCGATGGTCTTGCGGGTTGCGTCGGGGTGGCAGGTGTCCACCAGGTTGAGGCCGACGGAGACGGGGTAGATCCACCCCGTGGCCCAGTCGTCTTCGCTGGTGAAGTTCAGCCACGTGGGCCGTGAACTCACGGGGTTGTTCCTGGCGCCGCCGAACACCCCGTCGAAGCAATCGGCGCTGACGGCCGCGTTCACGGTCACGATGGTGGTGCCCGCGCCCAGCGGCTGGGCCTTGCCCGCATTCAACTCGCGGCCGAAGGTCGAGGTGAGCATCCGTCCTCCGAAGGAGTGGCCGTACACGGTCATGCGGCTCGCGGCGCCACCCCGCGCGCGCATCGCATCCGCGATGGCCAGCAGATCGGCCTTGAGCACGCCCTTGTGCCCGATCTGGTCCGCGACCTTCGAGCGGCTGTCGACGGAAAGCACCGTGCGCACGGGGTCGACGTATTTCTCGCCCTGCCAGCCCACGTAGATGCCCAGCACCCGGGGCGGCGCCAGGTGGTCGGTCAGCGCCAGGCGCTGCAGCGAATCGACCTGGCGCGCCATCATCAGCGCGAACTTGTGGGCATTGCTGCGGGGGTTGCTGTTGTCGGTGTCGGCGTTGTGGTGCCAGCCGTGGACGTAGACGGTGATGTGCAAGGGCCCTTGCTGCGCCTTGATCCAGCGCAGGATCGCCTCGCGCTGCCAGCGGCTGTGCGGCTCGCCCTGCACGTCGTATTCGAGCCATGCCTCGTTGTACGACACCTTCTCGTGGGTCGTGCGCTCCTCGTCGGAGCATCGCGCATCCTCCACGGCCACGCGGCTGCCGGACAGTTTGTGCCTCTCGTCGGTGACGCATGCCTCCCAGCCATAGGGGCCGATGCGCACGTCGTCGCGAACTTCGACGGCCGCCCGCAGATCGGTGTCGGAACAACTGGCCGCGCCGGCGCAGACCGGGTGATAGACGGCATCCGCGACCGCAGCGCAGCCCTGCAGCACGCCCACGATGAGCAAGAGCGCGCCAACGACCGCCGCGCGGCCCCACTTCATCCGGAACATGGACTCCCCTCCCGCCTTCGTGAATCGAAGGCCCGATTGGAATCGCGGCTCCGCCCCTTCACATCCCCTGAAAAGGTAGGCGCGGCGCGGGCGTTCAGCCGCCGACCGTGCTGTCGGCCTGGTGGCTGCGTGCGTTGCCCTGCTTCGCATGACGGTCGGGCGGGGGCAGGTCGAGTTCGATCAGCGCGCCGTGCGCGCGCGCAAGGTCGAAGGTGCCGGTCGACTGCGGGCGCTCGGTGTGCAGCACCAGCGCGTACGGGCCTTCGCCGCGCGCGGCGATGCGTTGCCCGAGCGCGTCGTTGCGGCCGCCCTCCCCCACGTGCGGTGCATCCGGCACATCCGGCGCGTTCTCGCGCGGCGACGAGAGCACCAGCACGCTGCCGCCCAGCGTGACGATCGCCACGCGCACGTTGCTGCCGGGCACCGCCACGGGCTCGCCGATGTGCGTGTCGGCGTCGACGGGCACCGTGCCCAGCAGCGCGCGATAGCGCGCCAGCGTGGCGTCGAGGTCGCGCACGGCAATCGCCAGGCTCGCCACGCCGAGCGCGCCGTTGGCATGCACGCGCACCTCGCCTTCGGGCACGCGCAGCGCGCGCGGCGTGAGGTCGCCGCACAGGAAGGGCAAGTCGGCCGAAGGCGCGCGTGCGGTCTGCCAGCGCAGGCGTTCGCCGTCGGGGCGCACTCGCCCGCCGTCGAGCGGGCCTTCGAGCAGGAGGCCACGCGCCTTCGCGTCGGCCACGGTGGCGGCGGTGTCGCGCGGCAGCAGCGCGAAGTCGACGATGCCCTCGCCGTGCTTGTGCAGCAGCTGCCACCAGCGCTCGGCGGGCGACGGCTCGCGCCACGCGATCAGCTCGAAGTAGCTGCCGTCGCCGAACACCACCAGCGCGTTGTGCGTGGCGCGGCCCGGATGGTTGCCGCCGCGCAGCACGTGAAAGCCCAGCGCGCCGTAGTCGGCGATGGTGCGTTCGAGGTCGTGCACCGCGATGACGATGTGGTCGAGTTTCAATGGCATGTGTTTCCCCGGCGGATGAATCGATCAGGAGGCGGTGCGCGCGGCCTCGGCGCCGCCCAGGTACGCATCGCGAATGCGCGCATCGGCCAGCAGCTCGCGCGCCGGGCCCGAGAGCACGATGCGCCCGGTCTGCAGCACGTAGCCGTGGTGCGCGATCTGCAGCGCCAGGCTGGCGTTCTGCTCGACCATGAACACCGACACGCCCTGCGCGTTGATGCGCGCGATCAGCTCCAGCACCTTGTCGACGTACAGCGGCGACAGGCCCATGGTCGGCTCGTCCATGCAGAGGAGCTTGGGCCGGCCCATGAGCGCGCGCGCCATGGCCACCATCTGCTGCTCGCCGCCCGACAGCGTGCCGGCCTGGAACTCGATGCGCTCGGCCACGCGCGGAAACAGCGCGAGCATGCGCTCCAGGTCTTCGGCCACGGCCTTGCGGTCGCGGCGTGCGTAGGCGCCCATCAGCAAGTTCTCGCGCACGGTCATCGCGGGGAACAGGCGTCGCGCCTCGGGCACCGAGCCGATGCCCTGGCGGATGATCTGCGGCGTGCTCAGGCCGAGCGTCGACGCGCCGTTGAAATCGACTTCGCCCGAGCGCGGCTTGAGCAGGCCGAGCACGATCTTCATGGTGGTCGACTTGCCGCTCGCGTTGCCGCCGAGCAGGCTCACGATCTGGCCCTTGCGCACCTCGATGTCGAGGTCGAAGTGGGCCTGAACGGGGCCGTAGAAGCTGTTGATCTTCCTGAGCTGGAGCAGGGGTTGCGCGGCCTCGTTGGAAGCGGGGGCCGTGGTGCGTTGGGGCAGCCCCTCACCCCAACCCTCTCCCCAGAGGGGCGAGGGAGGCAAGCCGGAGCGGGCGACGGTGGCGATCATGCGGGCACCGCCTCTGCCGCGCCCACATGGCGATGGCCGAGGTACGCCTCGATCACGGCCGGGTCGTTGCGCACCTCGTCGGGCAGCCCCTCGGCGATCTTGCGGCCGTCGTCGAGCACGGCCACGCGGTCCGACAGCTGCATCACGAGGTCGAGCTTGTGCTCGATCAGCAGGATGGTCTGGCCGCGCGCCTTGAGGCCGCGAATGATCTCCAGCATCTCGGCGGTCTCGCTCTCGTTCATGCCGGCCGTGGGCTCGTCGAGCAGCAGCAGGCGCGGCTTGAGCGCGAGCGCGCGTGCGATCTCCACGCGGCGGCGGTTGGCGTAAGAAAGGCTGTAGGCCGGATGGTCGGTGCGTGGCGTGAGGCGTTCGCCGAAGAGCGCGATGATTTCATGCGCCTCGTCGCGCAGCTGCTGCTCCTCGCGGCGCACGCGCCGGGCTGCACCAGCGCGAGCGCGAGCTCGGCCAGCGCGCCCAGCCCCGGCACGCCGCCGACGCGCGGTTTCACGGCACGCAGCCGCGTGTGCGCGCCGACCAGCACGTTGTCGAGCACCGAGAGGTTCGCGAACACGCGACCGTGCTGGAAGGTGCGCGCCAGGCCGCGTTGCGCGAGCTGCTGCGCGGGCAGGCCGGTGATGTCCTGCCCGTCGAACAGCACCTGCCCTTCGTCGGGCCTGTCGAGGCCGGTGACGAGGTTGAAGAGCGTGGTCTTGCCCGCGCCGTTCGGCCCGATCACGCTCAGCAGTTCGCCTTCGCCCACATGCAGGTCGACGGCGTTGACGGCCGTGAGCCCGCCGAAGCGGCGCACCAGGCCGCGTATTTCAAGCAGCGACGGCATCGCCCGCTTTCCGCGGTGCGTTGGCCGCCTCCGCCTTCGAGTCGACGAGCTTCACCTCGGCGCGGATGGTCTGCGGATTGCGCAGCAGGTTGAGGATGGGGCAGTTGCGCTCGACCGCCTCGAACAGCGCGTCGATGTCCTCGCGGCTCGCGGGCGAATCGATGTGCACGACGTAGCCGATCTCGTGCGGCCAGATCGGCGTCTGCTCATGGCCCGGCTTGCCGCCGCGCGGATCGATGATGCCGGTCACCTCGACCTCGAGGCTTTCGAGCGGCACCTGCCGTTCGGCCGCATGGATCAGGAAGATGTGCGTGACGCAGGTGCCGAGCACGCCCAGCTGCAGCTCGGGCGAGCTGGGGCCCAGGTTGTAGCCCGCGAAATCGGGCGGGCTGTCGCTGATGACCTGGTGATCGCGAATGCGCAGGCGGCGCACGCCGCTGCGGCCTTCGGCGCGCACGTTGGCCTTCAGTTGCACGGGTTGCGCGGTGCCGGCCTCGACGGCGGCATTGCGCGCCAGCACGGCGGCGCGTTTCTCGGCGAGGTAATCGTTCAGGTGGCTCATGGTGTGGTGTTCTTTCAGACGGTGCCCAGCAGGCCTTGCGGGCGGAAGCGGATGAGGAGCAGCAGCGCGACGCCGTAGATCAGCATGCGGTACTCGGCGGTGACGCGGAACAGCTCCGGCAGGCTCACGAGCGCGACCGCGCCCAGCAGCGCGCCGCTGATGTTCCCGAGCCCGCCGAGGATCACCATCGTGAGCGCGAGGATGGAAATCTGCGAGCCGAAGGTCTCGTGGTTGATGTACGAGTACATGTGCGCGGTGAAGGCCCCGCTCACGCCGGCCGCGAAGCCGCCGAAGCCGAAGGCCAGCGCCTTGTAGCGGTCGGGGCTCACGCCGTAGGCGCGCGCGGCCACCTCGTCTTCGCGCACCGCGCGGAAGGTGCGGCCCAGGTGCGAACGCAAGAGGCGCCACTGCAGCAGGGCCAGCAACACCATCGCACTGAATGAAGCCCAGTAGATGGCCTCGTTCGACGAGGCATCGCGCCCGAACAGCGACAGCGGCGGAATGCCCGACACGCCGATGGGCCCGCGCGTGAGGCTCTCCCAGTTGAGGATGGTGAGCGCCACGATCTCGCCGATGCCCAGCGTGGCAATCGACACGTAGTGCCCGCGCAACCGGAACGCCGGGAAGATCAGCGCGGTGCCGATCAGCGACGTGAGAATGCCCGCGACCACGATGCCCGTGCCCACCGGCAGGTGCAGGTCGAGCACCAGCAGCGACGACGCATACGCGCCGATGGCCAGCAGCCCCGCATGGCCCAGCGAGATCTGCCCGATGGTGCCCGCCACGAGCGTGAGGCTCAGCGCGAGCGCGCCGTAGAGCCATGCGTTGGTGAGCGTCTGCAGCAGGTACGGCGAAGGGTCGAACAGCGGCAGCGCCACCGCCGCGGCGAACAGCGCAAGCAGCACGCGCGGCGGAATGCGCCACGGCTTGCTCGGCGCGATGAAGGTGCCTGTGAGCGGCTCGGGCGGCAGCGCGCGCTTGCGTCCGAACAGGCCGTTGGGCTTCCACACCAGGATGACCAGCAGCAGCGCGAAGGCGAACAGGTTGCGGTACGGCGTGCCGAGAATGGCCACGCCGTAGCTCTCGATCAGCCCCAGCAGCAGGCTGCCGACGATGGCGCCCGGCACATTGCCCACGCCGCCGACCACGGTCGCCACCACGCCCTTGAGCGTGGCCTGGAAGCTCATCGCCGGGCTGATGTTGTTGTAGTACATGCCCACCAGCAGGCCCGAGAGCCCGCCCAGCGCGGCGGCAATGGCAAACACCGTCTGGTTCACGCGGTCGACGTCCACGCCCATCTGCTGGGCCGCGTCGCGGTCCTGCGCGGTGGCGCGCACGGCCCAGCCGAGCCTGGTGAATCGCAGGAAGCCGAACAGCACGGCCGCGCTCGCGATGCCGATGCCCGCGATCAGGATGTCCAGCGCGCCGATGGTGCCGGTGCCGATCTGCAGCCGCCAGTCGGGCAGCTGCGTGGGCAGCGAACGCGGGTCGGGGCTGAACACCAGCTGCACGAGGATGTCGAGCACGAAGCTGATGCCGATGGTGGCCAGCAGCGGCGCGATGCGCGCCGCGCCCTGCAGCGGGCGCAGGCCCACGCGCTCGATCAGCATGCCGAGCGCGCCCGAGCCGAGCACCACCAAGAGGATGGTCACGGGCAGCGGCGTGTGCAGGTACGTGATCGACGCCCAGCCGATGTACGCGCCCACGGTGTACACCGAGCCATGCGCGAAGTTGATCAGGTGCGAGACGCCGAAGATCAACGCGAGGCCGACGGCGAGCAACGCGTAGATGTTGCCGATGATCAGGCCGTTGACGGTGTAGTCGAAGAAGGAGGTGAAGCTCATGGGCTGGCTCCCGTTTTGCTCCCTCTCTCCCAGAGGGAGAGGGAGCCATGCAAAGCGCCTGTCATTTCGTGGAGGCAACAGCCGCCTTCTCATCCACCTGCGCCCACCTCCCCTCCTTCACCACGAGGTTCACGCTCTTCACGCCCACCACCCGCCGCGTCTGCGCGTCGAAGCTCGCCTTGCCGAAGATCACGCTCGGCACGTCCTTGATCTTGTAGAACGCGTCGCGCACGGCCTTGCGGTCGGCCTTGGGGCCGGCCTGGCGCAAGGCGGCGGCCGCGTACACCACGGCGTCGTACGCATAGGCATTGAACGCATCGGGCTCCTTGCCGTATTTCGCGCGGAAGCTCTTCACGAAGTCCTGCACCTCGGCGCGCGGCTCTTCGGGGTAGAACGCGGTGTTGGTGTAGATGCCGTTCACGGCAGCGCCGCCGAGCTCGATGAACTTCGGCGAATACACCGAGCCCACCGCGGCGATGGGCTGCTTGAGCCCCACGCTGCGCACCTGGCCCGCGATGAGCGCGCCGTCGGGGTAGTAGGAGATCAGCACCAGCCCGTCGGGGTTGGCGTCGCGCACGCGCACCAGCGTCGAGCGGAAGTCTTTCTCGTCGGGCTGGTAGCCCTCGGCAATCGCGACCTGCGCGCCGCGTTCCTGCGCGGCCTTCACGAGCACGTCCTTGCTGGTGCGGCCCCAGTCGGTATTGAGGTACAGCACCGCGATGCGCTTGAAGCCCAGCGTCTTCACCGCGAGTTCGGCCAGCAGCGGCTGTGCGTCGGCCTGGCTGATCGACGGGCTCCAGATGTAGTCGCCGCCCTTGGTGAAGTCGGGGTGCGAGTTGGTGAAGCCCAGCTGCACGAGGCCCGCGCGCTGATAGATGGGCGAGGCCGCCATCGACGCCGGGCTCGAGAAGTCGCCCAGCTCGATGAGCACGCGCTTGTCGTTCACCAGCTTCTGCGCAATGGCCACCGACTGGCGCGGGTCGCTCTGGCTGTCCTCGAAGTTGTAGGCCAGCGGACGGCCGTTGATGCCGCCCTGTGCGTTGACGTGTTCCAGCGCCAGGTCGAAGCCGGCCTTCCACTGCGCGCCGTACTGTGCGTTCTGCCCAGTGAGCGGACCGCTCACGCCGAACCACACGGGCTCGCCGGTGGCGGGCGCGGCCCAGGCCACGAGCGGCGCGGCCAGCAAGGCGGCGGAAAGAACGGCCACACGGCGCAGGAAGCGGTGGCGGGAAAGCAGCAGCGACATGGTGTCGGACCTTGGTGATGAGTGAACGTGCAGGGCCGCGATTCTTCGCCTGCACCCTCCCCCGGGGAACGAACAAAAACGGGGAGGCTTATGCGCTTTCCGAGCAAAGGGGCAAGCGCCCGCGCGCGGTGCCGCTGCGTTTAAGCTGCGCGCCACACACGAACATGAAGCGACGTCACCTCTTTCATCTGCTGGCCGGCGTGCCCGCCGTGCCCGTCTTGGCCGTGCTGGCGGCCTGCGGCAAGCGCAAGGCCTCCGCCGCCGCGCTGAAGCCCGGCGCCCGCGTGCTGGCGCTCGGCGACAGCCTGACGCACGGCTACGGCGCGCCGCCCGATGCGGCGTGGCCCGTGAAACTGGGCGAGCTCACGGGCTGGCGGGTGGACAACGCGGGCATCAACGGCGACACCTCGGCCGGGGCGCTGGAGCGCCTGCCGTCGTTGCTGGGCGCGGGCGCTTCTTCCTACGACGCGATCCTGATCGGCATCGGCGGCAACGACATGCTGCGCGGCGTGCCGGCCTCGGCCACGCGCGACAACCTCGCGGCGCTGATCAACCAGGCGCGCGCGCACACGCCGTATGTCGCGGTGCTGGCCACGCCCGCGCCCGACGCCATGCGCGCGTTCGTCGGCTCGCTCAGCGATGCGCCGTTCTATGAAGAGGTGGCGAAGTCAGGGCAGGCGCTGCTGATCGCGAATGTGTATTCGAGCGTGCTGTCGGACGCGTCGCTGCGCTCCGACCGCATCCATGCCAACACGCAGGGCTACGCGAAGATCGCGCAGCAGCTTGCGGACCAGCTCAAGGCCGCGGGCTGGCGCTGACGCTCAGGCGTTGAGCAGGTCGACGTAGGCGCCCTGCACGAGCTGCTCGGTGCCGACGCCGAGTTGCGCCATGAGGGCATGCGCTTCGGCAATGCCGGCATCGGCGGTCTCGCCCTCTGTCAGCACCACTTCGAGCTCGAGGAATTCACCGAGGCCTTCGACGCGGTCGAGGTGCACGCGCGTGCGCCCGACCAGGAACAGCCGGCGCTGCTTGCGCACGCGGCCGGCCTGGCCCCAGGCAAGCGTGAGCGATTCGCGCAGTGCGTCGGGCGTGGCGCAAGGGGTGATGAGATAGAACGACTCTTTCGGGCCGCTGCTGTTGGCGCGGCGGTAGAAGATCAGCTCGGCGCGGTCGGGCGCGAAGGTGCGCAGCTTGAGGCGATCGGCGCTGTCGCTGCAACGGAAGAAGGTGTCGTCCTGTGCGATCTCTGCGGGGCCTTCGCTGGCCAGCGTCGCGGCGATGCGCGCGATGCGGTCTACGCTGTCGATGCGGGCTTTGATCTCGATGTTTCTTGCCATGTCCGTGGGTCTTGTTTGCGTGTCTTTGTTCGGGGCGCTGTTGTTCAGGGCATGTGCACAGGACACCGGGTATCTCCCTCCGCGAATGTCCCCCGGGGCTCCGCCCCTCCTCCTTTATTTCGCTGCGGGAGACACCCGATGCCCTATGCCCTTGGGCAAGCTGCTGGTGTGCGGCTGATCAACCAGTGCTCTGAAAACGCTCACGCTGGCGGCGTGAGCGCACCCCGAACGAAACGAACGACATCAGGGCGCAGCGCCCTGCGGCCCCACGGGCGGCGGCGCTGCACGACCGCTGGACCCCGGCGAAAGCTTGCGACCGAACGCCTCGCCCACGTTCCGCACCGGCCGGCTGGCTTTCTCCGACACGTTGTTGACCCCGCGTCGCGTGGCTGCGTCGGCGCGGTCGATGCCCCGGCCGGCGGCGTTGGTGCCGCGCTGCACGCTGCCCACCACCTTGCCGCTGCGGGCGGGCTGCTTGAGCGTGTGGGCGCGTTGGGCCTTGGGCGGGTTGTCGGCGCTCTGGGCCTGGGCCGCGATGGGCAGGCAGAACGCGGCGGCCATCGCCACCGCGAGCGACGTGCCGAGGATGTTCGTGAATTTCATGGGGCCTCCTTGTTGTCCGCTTCTTCTGCTGCGGCAGCTGCGCGCGCCATGCGCTCGCTCTTCCAGTAGACGTCGTCGCCGCCGTTCATGCGGTTGAGCACGCGCGCCAGCACGAAGAGCAGGTCGCTGAGCCGGTTGAGGTACTGGCGCAGCGCGTCGTTGAGTTCGGCCGTGGCGCCAAGGGCGACCACCGCGCGCTCGGCCCTGCGCGCCACCGTGCGGCACACATGCGCGAGCGAGGCCGCGCGCGTGCCGGCCGGCAGGATGAACTCGGCCAGGCGCGGCAACGCGGCGTTGTGCTCGGCCAGGGCGTTGTCGAGCTGCAGCAGCGCATCGGCCTTCAGCAACGTGAAACCCGGCATCGACAGTTCGCCGCCGAGGTTGAACAGCTGGTGCTGCACGTCGACCAGCAGCTCGCGCACGGGCTCGGGCATGGGCTCGCAGAGCAGCACGCCGATCTGCGAGTTGAGTTCGTCCACGTCGCCCATCGCGTGCACGCGCAGGTGGTCCTTGGGCACGCGGGTGTTGTCGCCGAGGCCGGTGGTGCCGTCGTCGCCGGTGCGGGTGGCAATCTGGGAAAGTCGGTTGCCCATGGAAGGCTCCTGTCGTTGGTCTACCGGCCGACGGTCGATGCGTCGATCTTGCCGGCCAGCCATTGCAGACCTGCAAGATGCTGCTGGTCGTGGCTGCAAAGGTAGTGAATGAGGCTGCGCATGGTCAGCGGGCCGTAGCCCTCGAACACCGCGGTGCGGGCCAGCTGCGCGTCGCTCAGGCTGGAGACGATCTCCATGGTCTGGATGCGCGCCATGCGGAAGTCTGCCAGCACCTGGGCCGCGTCGGCCTCGCCGTAGTTGCGCTCGATGGCCAGCGGTTCGCTGTCGATCGAGGCCAGCGTCGGGTGCGTCTCCTGCAGCGTGCGGCGAAAGCGCACGTGGTAGCCCTCGGTCTCGATGTCGCGCACATGGCACAACTGCTCGATGGCGGTGAATGCCTCGCTGGGCACGCCCTCCCACGAGGGCGGCGCCCAGTGCCTGAAAGCCGTGGGAATGGCCGCGTAATGGGCCTCCAGTTGCGCCGGAAAGGCCGCGAGTGCGCTGAGGGTCGTGGGGTTCATGTTTTTTCCGAAGCGCATTATGGTGCTCGCTCCGTAAAATGACCGATCCCCCTCACCCCATGCAGGAGACGCCCCGATGAACGCCCCGACCCAAACCTCGCACCTGATGCCGGAGCTTCATCTGCGCGATGTCCCCGCCGCGCTGATCGACGGGCTGAAGGCCCGCTTCGGCGCCAACTGTTCCACGGCCATGGCGGTGCGCACGCAGCACGGGCGCGACGAGTCGTCGTTCGATGCGCCGCCCCCCTCCGCCGTGGTGTTCGCCGAGAGCACGCAGGACGTGGCCGACGCGGTCAGGCTGGCCAGCGAGCACAGCGTGCCGGTCATTCCCTTCGGCGTGGGCTCCTCGCTCGAAGGCCACCTGCTGGCGGTGCAAGGCGGCATCAGCATCGACGTGTCGCGCATGAACAAGGTGCTGTCGATCAACGCCGACGACCTCACGGTCACGGTGCAGCCCGGCGTCACGCGCAAGCAGCTCAACGAAGAGATCAAGAGCACGGGCCTGTTCTTCCCCATCGACCCGGGCGCCGACGCCTCCATCGGCGGCATGACGGCCACGCGCGCCAGCGGCACGAACGCCGTGCGCTACGGCACCATGCGCGAGAACGTGCTGGCGCTCGAAGTGGTCACGGCCTCGGGCGACGTCATTCGCACGGGCACGCGCGCGAAGAAGTCGTCGGCCGGCTACGACCTCACGCGCCTCATGGTGGGCAGCGAAGGCACGCTGGGCGTGGTCACCGAGGTCACGCTGCGCATCTACCCGCTGCCCGAGGCGGTGTCGGCCGCCATCTGCTCGTTCCCGAGCATCGAGGCCGCCGTGCGCACCACCATCGAGACCATCCAGCTGGGCGTGCCGATCGCGCGCGTGGAGCTGATCGACGTCAACACCGTGCGCATGGTCAACGCCTACGCCAAGCTCGGCCTGCGCGAAGAGCCGATGCTGCTGATGGAATTCCACGGCTCGCCCGCCGGTGTGAAGGAGCAGGCCGAGACGGTGCAGGAGCTGGCCAGCGGCCACGGCGGCAATGCCTTCGAATGGGCCAGCACGCCCGAGGAACGCACGCGCCTGTGGACCGCGCGGCACAACAGCTATTTCGCGGCCGTGCAGTCGCGCCCGGGCTGCCGCGTGATTTCCACCGACACCTGCGTGCCGATCTCGCGCCTGGCCGACTGCCTGCTCGACTCGGTGGCCGAGGCCGATGCCAGCGGCATCCCCTACTTCCTGGTCGGCCACGTGGGCGACGGCAACTTCCACTTCGGCTACCTGCTCGACCCGAACATCCCCGAAGAGCGCGTGAAGGCCGAGGCGCTGAACCACGCGCTCGTGAGCCGCGCGCTGGCGCTGGAAGGCACCTGCACCGGCGAGCACGGCGTGGGGCTGCACAAGATGGACTTCCTGGTGACCGAAGCCGGCGTGGGCGCGATCGACATGATGCGCACCATCAAGCGCGCGCTCGACCCGAAGAACATCATGAACCCCGGGAAGATCTTCAGCCTCTGATCGACGGGCGCGCTGCCCGCGCCATGAAAAAGCCCGGCGGCTCGCAAGAGCCCCGGGCTTTTTCATGGCCGAACGGCGATCGCTCAGTTGGTGCGGCGGCGCGTGGGCGCGGGCTTCTCCGCCGGCACGTAGGTCTGCGACGGTGCGGCACCGCCGTCGACGCCCAGCCGGCCGCCGCCGCCCAGGCCCTGGCCGCGCACCGTCTGCGCCTTGTAGTTGCGCAGCGAGCGGACCATCTGGTTGAAGGCGTCCATGAATGCGGCCGCAATCACCTTGCCTTGGGCCGTGTTGGTGTAGCCGCCGATGTTGCCGCCCGCGCTGCGGCCGGCCAGCGCGCCGAAGGCGCCGAAATCGGTCTTGGAGGCGCTGCCTTCCGAGGCCGCGACCTGCACGCCCGAACGGTTGTCGATGAGGGTCAGCAGCGCGCTGGCTTCCTTGGTCTGCATGCTGCCGCCGAGCTGCGCGAGCGCACGGCCACGGCCGCCACCCACGAGGCCGCCGAGCGCGCCGCCGATGCCGCCGGCATCGCTGTTGCTGAACACGATTTCGGGCGACAGGCCGTAGTCGGAGGCGACCATCTGGCCGCGGCCGAAGTTGCTGCCGCCGCGCATTTCGCCCGACTGCTGCAGCGCGCGTTCGCGCGTCATGGCGTTCATGCCGGCCGCGCCGCGCTCCACCACGATGAAGCAGTTCGATTGCTGCACCAGCAGGCGCAGCAGGTTGGCCGTGGGCGGCAGGCGGTATTCGCCGGTGAGGATGGTGTACCAGCCCGCGCTCTGGTTCTCGATCAGCGAGACGGTGCCCAGCGGCGACTCGCAACGCTCGAGCTGGCTGCTGGCGTTGTCGGTGGCACCGCCGGCCGCGCTGCCCGTGGCCATGGTCTTGGCCGACTGGCTGCCCATCTGCATGTCGGTGGCGGCACAGCCGGTAAGAAGAAGTGCGCCGACGGCCACGGCCGCGAGCGGGAACCTGGTGAACTGCATGGATGGACTCCCTCGGTTGTCAGAGATCTGGGGTGGAAAAAACCAGCGGTCGAGGATACGCGCAAAGGATTGCAGGAATCAATCAAACGAACGCCAGCCCCCCGGTTCACAACCCTAGGCCGTTCGGCGGATGCGCTCGATCAATCCGTTGAGGGCCTCGATGGAGCCGAAGTGAATGGCCAGCTCGCCGCTCTCCTCGATGCGGCCGCCGCGCTTGCTGCGCTTCTTGATGCGCACCTCGACCTCGGCCGTGAGCAGGTCGGCCAGTTCTTCTTCCACGCGCTGCAGGTCGCGCGACTTCTCGCCGTCGTTGCCGCGGCGCGAAGGCGTGAGCGTGAACTCGGCCGCGAGCTTCTTCACCAGCGCCTCGGCCTCGCGCACCGACATCTTCTTGGCGGCGATCTGGTTGGCCGCCGTGATCTGCGTGCCCCGGTCCAGCGACAGCAGCGCGCGGGCATGGCCCATGTCGATGTCGCCGGCCATCAGCATCTGCTGCGCGGGCTCGGCCAGGTTCAGCAGGCGCAGCAGGTTGCTGGCGGCGCTGCGCGAACGGCCCACGGCCTGCGCGGCCTGCTCGTGCGTGAGGCCGAATTCTGTAACTAAACGTTGCAGGCCTTGGGCTTCTTCCAGCGGATTGAGGTCTTCGCGCTGGATGTTCTCGATGAGCGACATTGCCGCCGCAGCCTCGTTGGGCACGTCGCGCACCAGCACCGGCACGCTGTCCAGGCCCGCGAGCCTGGCGGCGCGAAAGCGTCGCTCGCCCGCGATGATTTCGAACTCGGCGTTCTTGGCCGCGGCCGATTCGGCGTCGAGCCGGCGCACCAGGATCGGCTGCATGATGCCCTGCACCTTGATGCTCTCGGCCAGCTCGTACAGCGCGCCTTCGTCCATGCGCGTGCGCGGCTGGTAGACGCCGGCGACCATCTGGTCGAGCATCAGCGTGTTCGGGTTCTGCGGCGCGCCGCCCTCTTCCGAACCGCTGTTGCCGCCACCGATGCCGTTGTTGTCGGCGGAAGGCGCGGCCGTCGGGCCGAGCAGCGCTTCGAGGCCGCGGCCCAGGCCCTTGGGTTTCTTGGTCGCCATCAGTTCTTTTCTTTCGAGATTTCGTTCAGTAGTTGCCGGCCTTCGGGCCAGTCGCCCAGGCCGGATTCGGCATTCAGGTGGCCGCGCGCGCCGGCGTCGACGAAGCGCGCGCCCCAGTCGCCGGCCAGCTGGCGCGAGCGCGAGGCTTCGCAGTACGGGTCGTCGTTGGCGGCGATCAGTACCGCCGGGAACGGCAGCGGCTGGCGCACGATGGGCGCCCAGCCGGGAATCTGCTGGCGCAGGTCGTCGCGCTCCAGGTCGCCGGGGCCGACCAGCAGTGCGCCGCGCACCTTGTGCGTGTTGCGCGAGTGCGCGGCCCAGGCGGCCACGAGGATGCAGCCGAGGCTGTGCGCCGCAAGGACGACGGGGCCGGGCGACGCCAGCACTTCTTCCTCGAGCCGGGCGGACCAGTCGCCGCGACGCGGGCGCATCCACTCGTGCTGCTCGACGCGGTGATCACCGTAGACCGATTCCCAGCGGGTCTGCCAATGGCCGGGGCCGCTGTTCTGCCAACCGGGCAGCAGCAGGATGCGAGGCGCTGTCATGGGATGGGGCGGCCTCGCCTCAGGCGTTGTTTTCGCTGGGGGAATCGGATGTGGATGCGGACGCGGCGGCCGGTGCAGCGGCCGGCGCCATCACGTCGTCCGGAATCGGCAGGTCCGGCGCGATGCGCTCGACCGGCGCGATCGGCGGCGCCACCGCACCCGAGGCGAACGCGCTCGCGGGCGGCATCTTCTCGATCAGCTCCTGGGCAAAGGCAATGAAGGCCTGGCTGCCGCGCGCGGCCGGGTCGAACACCACGCCGGGCAGGCCGTAGCTGGGTGCCTCGGCCAGCCGCACATTGCGCGGGATCACAGTGTCGAACACCTTGTCGCCGAAGTGGGACTTGAGCTGCTCGCTCACCTGCTGCTGCAGCGTGATGCGCGGATCGAACATCACGCGCAGCAGGCCGATGATCTGCAGGTTCTTGTTGAGGTTGGCGTGCACCTGCTTGATGGTGTTGACCAGGTCGGTCAGCCCTTCGAGCGCGAAGTACTCGCACTGCATCGGCACGATCACGCCGTGGGCGGCACACAGGCCGTTGAGCGTGAGCAGGCTCAGGCTGGGCGGGCAGTCGATCAGCACGAAGTCGTACTCGGCGCCCACCGCGGCCAGGGCCGTGCGCAGGCGCTTTTCGCGGCGGTCGAGCGCCACCATTTCGACCTCGGCGCCGGCCAGTTCGCGGTTGGCGCCCAGCACGTCGTAGCCGCAACCGCCCTCCACCAGCTTGTCGGCCTTGACCCGCGCCTCGGCCACCGAGGCCGATTCGAGCAGCACGTCGTACACCGTCAGCTCGAGCTGGCGCTTGTCGATGCCCGAGCCCATGGTCGCGTTGCCCTGGGGATCAAGGTCGATCATCAGCACACGCTGGCCAACCTTGGCCAGGCCGGCCGCGAGATTGACGGTGGTGGTGGTCTTGCCGACGCCGCCCTTTTGGTTGGCAATGCAGAAAATCTTGGCCATGTCGTCAGTACCGGAGGGTCAGCGGGAAATCGCGAGCTTGATGCCGAAGGCGATCAGGAAGGTGCCGGCGAGCTTTTCGAGGGTGCTCGAAATGCGGGGATTGGCACGGATGCGCTCGGCCAGGAAGTGCGTGAGCAGCGTCGAGGTCAGGCCGTACAGGAAGGTCAGCGCGGCAATCGTGACCGCCATCGCGCCGAAAGTGACCAGGCCCTGGTGACGGGCGGGGTCCACGAACAGCGGGAAGAAGGCCATGTAGAACACGATCGCCTTGGGGTTCAGCAGGGTGATGGTGAAGGCCTGGCGCAGGAAGTGGCTGGGCTTGATGTTCAGGATGGGCGCCGAGCCGGGCTTGGCCAGCAGCATCTTGAGGCCCAGCCAGCCCAGGTACACGGCACCGAGCCACTGCACCGCCTTGAATGCGGCCGGGTAGGCAGCCAGCACGGCCGACACGCCCGCCACCGCTGCCCACATCAGGCACTGGTCGCCAAGGATCACGCCGGTGGTCGCTGCCAGTCCGCCACGGATTCCGCCTTTGCTGGTCGAGGTGATCAGCGCCAGGTTGCCCGGACCGGGAATCAAAAGGAAGAGGACGATGGCGGCGACGAATGCGCCGTAGTCAGCGATGCCGAACATGGGTTTTGCCTCGAAAAAGCGAGCCGGGAGAGAGAGACCAGAGGGAGGCATCGAGTCTAAGCGAGCACGACGCCGTGAAGACCGTTCCGGCGCCGGCTTTTGCCGGGGTCGCCGTCTCTTTCGCGTATTTACGCGGTCTCTTTGCGCGCCCAGACGATGCAGCGCTCAGCATCCAGGCCCGGAACCGTCAGTTGTTCCACGTGAAACACTGCAACGCCGGCAGGCAAGGCGGCGAGTTCGTCGGTCGGTAGCTTGCCCTTCATGGCCAGCCAGACACCGCCCGGTGCGAGCAGATTCATCGAGCCGTTGAAGAAATCAGGCAGCGAGGCGAAGGCACGCGAGCTGATGACTTCGTAGCTGCCGGCCAGGGATTCGACCCGGGCGTGCAGCCCGCGAAGGTTCGGCAGCTCCAGTTCGGCGGCCACTTGCTGCACGAATGCAGCCTTCTTGGCGACCGCGTCCAGGCAACTCACCTCGATGTCGGGTCGCATGATGGCGATCACCACACCGGGCAAACCACCGCCCGAGCCCACGTCGAGCAGCTTGCCCTTCCCTGCCCACTCGCGCTGCAACGGTGCGACGGCCGCCAGGCTGTCGAGCAAGTGGTGCGTCAGCACGCTGGCCGGATCCCGCAGGGCCGTGAGGTTGTAGACCTTGTTCCACTTGAGCATCAGCGTGCCGTAGGCCAGCAGCTGTTCGCCTTGGGCGTCGGACAGGGCAACGCCCATGGCGGCTGCGCCTGCGCGCAGCGTGTCGATCGGCGCCGTCATTCGGCAGATGCTTCCGTGGTCGCAGCGTCGCGGGCGAAGGCCTTGTGGCCGCCCTTGCGCAGGTGAATCATCAACAGCGAGATGGCAGCCGGCGTGACGCCGGAGATGCGCGAGGCCAGGCCCAGCGTTTCCGGACGGTGCTTGTCCAGCTTCTGGCGGACTTCAAAACTCAGCGCCTTGACCTGCCCGTAGTCGAAATCAGCCGGGAGCTTCAGGTTCTCGAAGTGCGCCGCACGCTCGACTTCGTCGTGCTGGCGTTCGATGTACCCCGAGTACTTGGCCGAGATCTCGATCTGCTCGACCTCGGTTTCGCTGAGCGCAGCGGGTGCGCCGTACTTGCCACCGTCCAGCGACATCAGCGTTTCGTAGTTCACGTCGGGCCGGCGCAGCAGGTCGGCCAGGTTGTATTCGTGGTCGATGGCCTTGCCCAGCACCCGCTCCGACTCCGAAGCAGGCAGGTTGCGCGGGTTCACCCAGATCGACTTGAGTCGCTCTGTTTCACGTGAAACATTGTCACGCTTGCGGCTGAATGCATCCCAGCGCGCGTCGTCCACCAGGCCCAGCTTGCGCCCTGCTTCGGTCAGGCGCATGTCGGCGTTGTCCTCCCGCAGTTGCAGGCGAAACTCCGCGCGGCTGGTGAACATGCGGTACGGCTCGGTCACGCCCTTGGTGATCAGGTCGTCGACCAGCACACCCAGGTAGGCTTCATCGCGGCGCGGCAGCCAGGCGTCTTCGCCCCGGCACTGCAGCGCGGCGTTGATGCCGGCGAACAGGCCTTGGGCCGCCGCCTCTTCGTAGCCGGTCGTGCCGTTGATCTGTCCTGCAAAGAACAAGCCCTTGACCGAGCGGGTCTCGAAGCTGCTCTTGAGTTCACGCGGGTCGAAGTAGTCGTACTCGATGGCGTAGCCCGGACGCAGGATGTGCGCGTTCTCCAGGCCCGGCATCGACCGCACCAGCTGGTACTGGATGTCGAACGGCAGGCTGGTCGAGATCCCGTTCGGGTAGTACTCGTTGGTCGTCAGGCCTTCGGGCTCGAGAAAGATCTGGTGGCTTTCCTTGTCGGCAAAGCGGTTGATCTTGTCTTCGACGCTCGGGCAATAGCGCGGGCCCACGCCGTCGATCTTGCCGGTGAACATCGGGCTGCGGTCGAAGCCCGAACGAATGATGTCGTGCGTGCGCGCGTTGGTGTGGGTGATCCAGCAGGCCATCTGCTTCGGATGCATGTCCGTGCGGCCCATGAAGCTGAACACCGGCATCGGCCCTGCCCCACCGGGCATGCCGTCGCCGGGTTGCTCGGTGCACTTCGAAAAGTCGATGCTGCGACCGTCGAGCCGCGGCGGCGTGCCGGTCTTCAGGCGGCCTTGCGGCAGCTTGAGTTCCTTCAGGCGTGCCGACAGGCTGACGGCCGGCGGGTCGCCCGCGCGGCCGGCCTGGTAGTTGTCGAGGCCGACGTGGATGCGTCCGTCCAGAAAAGTCCCCGCCGTGAGCACCACGGTGCGCGCGCGAAAGGCAATGCCCACCTGCGTGACGGCGCCGACCACGCGGTCGCCCTCCACCATCAGGTCGTCGACCGCTTGCTGGAACAGGCTCAGGTTCGGCTGGTTTTCCAGGCGATGGCGAATGGCCGCCTTGTACAAGACACGGTCGGCCTGCGCGCGCGTGGCACGCACGGCCGGGCCCTTGCTCGAATTGAGAATGCGAAACTGGATGCCGGCCTCGTCGGTGGCAATGGCCATCGCGCCGCCCAGCGCGTCGACCTCTTTCACGAGGTGGCCCTTGCCGATACCGCCGATCGACGGGTTGCAGCTCATCTGCCCCAGCGTCTCGATGTTGTGGGAGAGCAGCAGCGTCTTGGCGCCCATGCGCGCGGCGGCGAGCGCGGCTTCGGTGCCGGCATGGCCACCGCCGACGACGATCACGTCGAATTCTTCGGGGTACAGCATTTGAAAATGGGGGCGCACAACTGACGCGTGCGCGGCGCAAAAGGGGGCACCAATTTTAATCGCCGGTGCCCGTCTGCGCCCATTGTGTGGACAAGCTAGAGGGCCATGCCAATTCGCCCGCCAAGGCCCGCCGCTTCTTCAAAGTTTGCTATATATTTAATAGCAACCAACCCACGTCAGCCCGTCACTTCCGCCACTTGCACCACCGGCACGGGCTTCTCGATGCCCACCAGTTCACCCGTGGGCGGCGGCGCCTTCGACGGCTGCAGGCTTTCGTCCTGCAGTTCGCGGACCATGAGCTTCTTGTCGGTCATGCGCACGTTGCCGAAGATCGTGCAGAAGGCCACGTCCTTCGCGTCGCGCCCGGTGCCCACGCGCACCAGCCGGTCGACCGGCGCCATGCGCGTGGCGTCGAACAGCACCCACTGGCCGCCGAGCCAGGCTTCGAACACGGCATGGAAGTCTTGCGGCGGCTCGTCGAACCACACGTAGCCCACCACCAGCCGCGCCGGGATGTTGAGCGCGCGGCAGAAGGTGATGCCCAGGTGCGCGAAGTCGCGGCACACGCCGGCACGTTCCACGAACACTTCGCGCGCGGTGGTGGTCGAGTCGCTGCTGCCCGGCTCGTAGGCAATGCTTTCGTGGATCCAGTCGACGATCGCCTGCACGCGGCCGATGCCCGGCGGCAGGTCGCCGAACAGCTGCTGCGCGCAACGCGACATCAGGTCCGACTCGCAGTAGCGTGTCGGCATCATGTAATGCAGCACTTCGTCGGGCACCTCGCTCACGGACACCTCGCGCAGGTCGGGCGGCACCAGCAGGTGCGCGCGCTGCACCGTGGCCTTGTAGCTGATCGTGAGCGGGCCCGGCGCCGCATCGAAGCGGATGAAGCGGTTGCCGCTCGACTCGTCGCAGAACACCTGCATCGCCGTCGGCGGCTCGATGCTCAGCGCCTCGCTGACCACGGCCTGCGCGCCCGAGCGCGCCGCCTCGATGTTGAGCAGCAGGTGGGCCGGCCCGGCCACCTCGTAGTCGAGCCGCGCGTCGATGTGGGAGATGTGCATGGGTTTTCCGGATCAGGTGCGTCGTCGACGCGAGCGGTGTTCGGGCAACTGCCAGTGCGCCTGCGTCACCAGCAGCACCCGCAACACGCGATGCGCCGGACTCTGCAGCAGCCAGCCCAGCGGCCGCGCCCGCAGCCACCGGGGTTTGTCACGCGGCATCGTCAGTCCAGCGCTTTCTTGACAGCACCCACGCCCAGGGCGGCCAGCACCACGAACAGCACCGCCAGCACCAGGAACAGGCCGAACAGCAACTTGGCGATGCCCGCCGCGCCGGCGGCCACGCCACCGAAGCCCAGCAGGCCGGCCACCAGCGAGATGACGGCAAAGATGATCGCGTACTTCAACATTCGAGACTCCTTCGTCGGCGGACCCCTGCCCACCGTGCGACGCAGCTTAGAAACGGCCGCGCGGGCGCCCGATAGTCGCCCCGCGCATGCGCCGTAGGACAAAAACGCGATGCCGCCAAACCCGCTAGCATGCGCAGCGGTCTCCCAGAAAAATCACATCTGGCCACCTCGCCAAATCCACTGGAGTTATTTCGAATGAAGCTGTACTACTCGCCCGGCGCCTGCTCGCTCTCCCCCCACATCGCCATGCACGAAGCCGGCCTGGCCTTCGAACCCGTGCTGGCCAGCACCAAGAGCCACAAGCTGCAAGACGGCACCGACTACTACGGCATCAACCCGCTGGGCTATGTGCCGATGCTCGAACTCGACGACGGCACCCGCCTGCGCGAAGGCCCGGCCATCCTGCAATACATCGCCGACCTGGTCCCCACCAAGAACCTGGCACCGGCCGCCGGCACCATGCCGCGCTACCGCCTGCAGGAGTGGCTGACCTTCATCGGCACCGAAATCCACAAGGGCTTCAGCCCGCTGTTCAACCCGGCCATGCCCGAAGAAGCCAAGACCATCGCCAAGGACAAGCTGGCGTCGCGCTTCAAGTGGCTCGACAGCGAACTGGCCGGCAAGCAGTACCTGATGGGCGACACCTTCAGCGTGGCCGACGGCTACCTGTTCACCGTCACCAACTGGAGCAAGCGACTGGCGTCGACATCTCCGGCTACCCCAACGTGCAATCCTGGCACGCACGCGTCGGCGCCCGCCCCGCGGTTCAGGAAGCAATGAAGGCTGAAGGCCTGCTGAAGTAAGACGAAGCAAGCAGAAGTCTTCAAAAGACCGAAACAGGCCGGGCACCCTTCAGGGAAAACCCGGCCCGTTTCAGCCACAAGCCGCATGCCGCGGCTTTTTTTTCGGGTCACGCTACGGGCAGAACTTCAGAAGGCTGAAGACGAAGGAACCCGCGCCATGCCCGACACCCCTCCCCCCACCAGCGAACTGCGCGAAGAAATGCGCGGGCCCGTCATGTGGCTCACCATCGACCGCGAAGAGCGCCGCAATGCCATCAGCGCCGCCGTGCTCGCCGGCCTGGGCGATGCGCTCGCCCGCGCCAACAACGACCCCGCCGTGCGCGCCGTGGTCATCACCGGCGCCGGCACGCGCGCCTTCTGCGCGGGCGCCGATTTGCAGAGCGGCACCGCCTTCAAGTTCGACTACGCGGCGCCCTACCAGGGCTTCGCCAACCTGTTCCGCCAGGCCCGCCAGTCGACCGTGCCGCTGATCGCGCGCGTCAACGGCGCCTGCATGGCGGGCGGCATGGGGATCATGGCGATGTGCGACATGGCCGTGGCCGGCAGCCAGGCCGTGTTCGGGCTGCCCGAGGTGAAGGTCGGCCTCTTTCCCGCGCAGGTCTTGAGCGTGCTCGGCGGCCTGCTGCCGCGCCGCGTGCTGGCCGAGATGTGCATCACCGGCGAACCCATCACCGCCGCGCAGGCGCTCGAACTCAGGCTCGTGAACCGCGTGAGCGACGACGTCGACGAAAGCGTCGACTGGCTGCTCGGCCGCATGCTCGACAAGTCGCCTGCCGCCATCCGCCGCGGTCTCTACACGATGAAGAAGATCGAGGCCATGGCCTTCGAGGAGTCGATGGCCTTCACCGAAAGCCAGATCGGCCTCTTCGCGCTGACCGAAGACGCGGCCGAAGGGCAGCTCGCCTTCCGCGAGAAACGCAAGCCACAGTGGAGCGGCCGATGAGCAGCAACAGCAGTGAACGTGTGGTCCGCATCGGCGGCGCCTCCGGCTTCTGGGGCGACAGCAGCGTGGGTGCGCCGCAGCTCGTGCAAAGCGGGCAGATCGACTACCTCGTGTTCGACTACCTCGCCGAACTCACGATGTCGATCCTTGCGGCGCGCGGCTCAAGAAGCCCGAGCTGGGCTATGCGACCGACTTCGTTTCCATCGCGATGAAGGCCGTGCTGAAAGACGTCGTGCAACAAGGCATCCGCGTCGTGAGCAACGCGGGCGGCGTGAACCCGCAAGGCTGCGCCGACGCACTGGCCGCGCTCGCCGCCGAGCAAGGCATTGCACTCAAGATCGCCGTGGTGAGCGGCGACGACGTGTCCGCCCTGCTCCCGGCGCTGCGCCAGTCGCAGCCGCCCGTGCGCGAGCTTCAGAGCGGCGCCGCACTGCCCGAGCGCGTGCTCACCGCGAATGCCTACCTCGGCGCGCGGCCCATACAAGCCGCGCTCGACGCGGGCGCGCAAGTCGTCATCACGGGTCGCTGCGTCGACTCGGCCGTCACGCTCGGCGTGCTCATGCACGAATTCGAATGGCAGGCCGACGACTTCGACCTGCTCGCTGCCGGCAGCCTCGCGGGCCACATCATCGAATGCGGCTGCCAGGCCACCGGCGGCCTGCACACCGACTGGGACACCGTGCCCGACTGGCCGAACATCGGCTACCCCATCGTCGAATGCAGCGCCGACGGCAGCTTCGTCGTGACCAAGCCCGCGGGCACCGGCGGCAAGCTCGTGCCCGCCGTGGTGGGCGAGCAGATGCTCTATGAAATCGGCGACCCGGCCGCC
Organism: Variovorax sp. E3; assembly: GCF_016082275.1. Classification (GTDB taxonomy): domain Bacteria; phylum Pseudomonadota; class Gammaproteobacteria; order Burkholderiales; family Burkholderiaceae_C; genus Variovorax. The sequence goes on along the minus strand of NZ_MOWM01000023.1, from coordinate 8,652 downwards.
TACCTGCTGCCCGACGTCACGGCCGACTTCACGCAGGTGCGCATCGAGCAGGCGGGCGAACACCGCGTGCGCGTGCACGGCGCGCGCGGCCATGCGCCGACCGCGAGCTACAAGGTCAGCGCGACCTATGTCGACGGCTTCAAGACGGCGGCGCAGCTCACCATCGTGGGCTTCGACGCGGTGGCCAAGGCCAGGCGCACGGGCGAAGCGATCCTTGCGCGCACCGCCGCGCTGTTCGCGCAGCAAGGCTTCGGCCCCTACAGCGCGACGCAGCTCGAAGTGCTGGGCGCGGAGTCCTGCTACGGACCGCATGCACAAGCCCTTCAACGCGCGAGGCGGTGTTGCGCCTGGCCGTGACGCACCCGCGCAAGGACGCGCTGGAGCTGTCCGCGCGCGAGGTGGCACCGGCCGGCACCTCGTGGGCGCCAGGCACCACGGGCGCGGGCGGCGGCCGCGCGTCGGTGTCGCCTTCGATACGGCAGTACGCCTTCCTGCTGGACAAGTCGCGGGTGGAGGCTTGCGTGACTGTCGACGGACAAGCCGTCGACCTTCCTCGCGCCGAAGCGCATGCGGTGACGGCCCTGCGCATCTCTTCACCTGCCAGAGCCACGCAAACAGATACGGCAGCGCAGGGCACGGACACCGTCGAGGTCCCGCTGATTCACCTGGCCTGGGCCCGCAGCGGCGACAAGGGCGACACCTCGAACATCGGCGTCATCGCGCGCCACCCCGCCCTGCTGCCGCTGCTGCGCGAACAGCTCACCGAGGCGCGCGTGGCCGAGTGGCTCGCGCACCTCGTCAAGGGCCGCGTCACGCGCTACGACGTGCCGGGCATCGATGCCTTCAATTTCGTCTGCGAGCAGGCGCTGGGCGGCGGCGGCATGGCGTCGCTGCGCAACGACCCGCTGGGCAAGGGCATGGGGCAGATCCTGCTGGCCATGCCGGTGCGCGCAAGCCCTGCATTGCTGGCGCTGCTCCCCTAGCATCAATCCGGACAACCGTGTGGCAGCAGGGTTGAGGCCGGGGCCTTAGCCTTGCGCCTGTTTCAACTCTGCTTCCGATTGCACGATGTCCACCCTATTCGACCCCGTCCAGGCCGGCGACCTGAAGCTCGCCAACCGCATCGTGATGGCGCCGCTGACGCGCAATCGCTCGCCCAACGCCATTCCGCCCGACATCGCCGCCACCTACTACGCCCAGCGCGCCAGTGCCGGCCTGCTGATCACCGAAGCCACCGCCATCAGCCACCAGGGCCAGGGCTACGCCGACGTGCCCGGCCTGTACGGCACCGAGCAGCTCGACGCCTGGAAGCGCGTGACCGACGCCGTGCACGCCAAGGGCGGCAAGATCGTGGTGCAGCTGTGGCACGTGGGCCGCGTCTCGCACACCGAACTGCAACCCGATGGCGGCAAGCCCGTGGCCCCCTCGGCCATCACCGCCAAGACCAAGACCGTGCTCATCAAGGACGGCGTGCCGACCTTCGTCGAGACCTCCGAGCCGCGCGCGCTCGACGCCGGTGAACTGCCCGGCATCGTGCACGCCTATGCAGTGGCCGCGCGCAGCGCGGTCGAAACCGCCGGCTTCGACGGCGTGGAAGTGCACGGCGCCAACGGCTACCTGCTCGACCAGTTCCTGAAGGACGGCAGCAACAAGCGCACCGACGACTACGGCGGCTCCATCGAGAACCGCGCCCGCCTGCTGCTGGAAGCCACGCGCGCCGTGGTCGACGCCATCGGCGGCGGCAAGACCGGCATCCGCCTGTCGCCCGTCACGCCCGCCAACGACGTGCACGACAGCAACCCGCAGCCGCTGTTCACCTACGTGGTGAAGCAACTCGCGCAACTCGACCTGGCCTACATCCACATCATCGAAGGCGCCACCGGCGGCCCGCGTGAAATCGAGGACCGCCCCTTCGACTACGAAGCCCTGAGGCCGCGTACCGCGAAGCCGGCGGCAAGGGCGCATGGATGGTCAACAACGGCTACGACAGGCCGCTGGCCGAAGAAGCGCTGAAGGAAGGCGACGACCTCGTGGCCTTCGGCAAGCCCTTCATCTCGAACCCCGACCTCGTGCGCCGCCTGCGCGACAACGCACCGCTGAACGAGCTCGACAAGGCCACCATGTACGGCGGCGGCGCCAAGGGCTACACGGACTATCCGGCACTGGCCTGAGTCTGGTCCCACGGCCTACGCGCGGCAAGGCGCGTGGGCCGATTTGCCTGCGCGGCCGCGAGCCCGTACGCTCGGCCCTCATCCGATACGGGAAGGAGACCGCATGGCAATGGACAACAACGGCAACGACGAAGCCTCGGCACTGGCCGCGCGCCTCGCGATGCTGAGCGACGAAGAACTGGTGCGCCGCTGCGCATCGGGCACATTCACCGAGCAGGCCCACGGCATCGCCGCGGCCGAATTGCGCGGGCGCGGCATCACCGCGCCGTCGCCACGGCCCGAGCCATCCGAAGCACCCCGCGACCCCGCGCCCTACCAGGGCGACATGGTCACCGTCGCGCGCCGCTTCACCCCCACCGATGCGCAGATGCTCTGCGGCTGCCTCGAGGCCGCGGGCATTCCCGCCACCGTGGCCGACGCGGAGCTGGTGCAGACCAACATGCTGTGGAGCATCGCGCTGGGCGGTGCCAGCCTGCGCGTGCCGCAGGCCTTCGTCGAAGAGGCCAACGAGGTCATCGCCGCATTCGAGCGCGGCGAGTTCGCGATCGACGAAGACTTCGATCCCAACGCCTGAGCCCTTCCTTTCACCCCCATCGTTCCCGCATGGCCCACCACATCGAACACGAGCTCGCCGCGCTCGGCCTCGTGCTGCCGCCCGCCGTCACGCCACCACCGGGCGTCGTGCTGCCCTTCGCCTTCGTGCGCGTGGTTGACCGGCGCGCGTTGATCTCGGGCCACGGCCCGCTCAACGCCGACGGCACCATTGCCGCGCCGCTCGGCAAGCTGGGCCGTGAAGTCACGGTCGAGCAAGGCTATGCCGCGGCGCGGCTCACCGCGCTTGCGATGCTCGGCAGCCTGCGGCGCGCGCTCGGCGACCTGGACCGCATCACCGCGTGGACGCGCGTGTTCGGCATGGTGGCTTCGGCGCCCGGCTTCGACCGGCAACCGGCCGTGATCAACGGCTTCTCCCACCTCATCCTCGAACTCTTCGGGCCCGACATCGGCGCGCATTCGCGCAGCGCCGTGGGCATGGCCGAGCTGCCGTTCAACATCCCGGTCGAGATCGAAGGCGAGGTGGAGTTCGACGCATGAGCGGCACGCCCTGGACCTTGCGGCGCGCCGATGCAGCCGACGCCGCCGCCATCGCCGAATGCGCCGTGGAAGCCTTTCGCCACTACATTCCGCGCCTGGGCCTCACGCCGCTGCCGATGACCAAGGACTACGGCGCGGCCATCGCCAGTGCGCAGGTCTGGGTCGCGACACGGCAGGCGCAAACCGTTGCCGCGCTGGTGCTCGACACCACCGACGAAGGCTTCCTGATCGACGTGATCGCGGTGCGGCCACGGCACCAGGGCACGGGCGTGGGCCGCGCCCTGCTCGAGCTGGCCGAGCACGAAGCGCTGCGGCAAGGCCACGATTCGATCTACCTTTTCACCAACGAGAAGATGACCGAGAACCGCGCGCTCTACGAGCGCATCGGGTACGTCGAATACAAGCGCCTCGTGCTCGCGCAACGCACCCGCGTGTTCCTGCGCAAGCCACTGAAATGAGCCTTCCGATGCAGCTCCAACGCATTCATCACGTCGCCATCATCTGCGCCGACTACGCGGTGTCGAAGCGCTTCTACACCGAGGTGCTGGGCCTGCGCATCGTTGCCGAAAACTACCGCGCCGCGCGCGATTCATACAAGCTCGACCTCGCGCTGCCCGACGGTTCGCAGGTCGAGTTGTTCTCGTTTCCCGATGCGCCCGCGCGCCCCACGCGACCCGAGGCGCAAGGCCTTCGGCACCTGTCCTTCGAGGTGCACGACGTGCAGGCGGCCGCCGACGAACTCGGCGCGCAAGGCATTGCGGTGGAGCCGCTGCGCACCGACGAATACACGGGCCGCCACTTCACGTTCTTCGCCGACCCCGACGGCCTGCCGCTCGAACTCTACGAAGCCGCGCCGGCCGAAGACCTCGACGCGCTGCTGCTGAAACTCGAAGGCGCACTGCATCTGCGCGAGGTGCGCGCGAGCGCCGCGCGACTCGAGGAACTGCTCGACGACGACTTCCATGAGCTCGGCGTTTCAGGCACCGTGTGGACGCGGCCCGCGATCATCGAGGCGTTGCGCGAAGAAGCTTTCTCGCAGCGGACGATGACCGACTTTCGCGTGCTGCGCATGGCGCCTGACGTGGCACTCGTCACCTACCACGTGCACCGCGAAGCCATTCCCGAAAGGCCGGGCGCGCAGTCGCTGCGCAGCTCGCTGTGGCGTTGTCGCGCAGGCCGCTGGCGCATGGCGTTCCACCAAGGCACGCCGCTGTGAACGCGCGGCAGCAGATTCAGGCGACTTCGCCGAAGGCCACGCTCACGCGCAGGCCCGTGGGCTCGGCGGCTTCGAGCCGCAACTCGGCGCCCAGCAGCTCCGCATAGCGCGACACGATCGACAGGCCCAGGCCCGAGCCCTGCCCCAGCTTCTCGCCGGCGGGCCCTTGCGACCAGCGCTGCATCAGGTCGCGCTGCGCTTCGAGCGGAATACCCGGGCCGTCGTCGATCACGCTCAGCGTGCGGCCCGCCAGTTCGACCGTGATGGTGTGCCCGCCGTAGCGCAGCGCGTTGTCGATCAGGTTGTCGAGGATGCCCTCCACCAGCGCTTCGTTCGCATGCACGACCACGCCGTCGTCGAGGCCGCGCGCACCCAGGTCGACGCCGCGCGCATCGGCGCGCGCCAGGTGGCGCAGCACCGTCTGCTCGGCCAGCACATCGAGGCGCACGGGCACGCGCTTGAGTTCGGTGCGCGCCTCTTCGGCCAGCGCCAGCGCCAGCAGCTGGTCGATCAGGTGGCTCGCGCGCCCCTGCCGCTCGGACACGCGCACGAGCTGCTCGCGCCACACGCTGGTGTCGTGCTGCGCCAGCCCGTACTCGGCCAGCGCGCGAATGCCGGCCAGCGGCGTGCGCAGCTCATGCGCCACGTTGCCCACGAACTCGCGCTGCGCCTGCACGCTCTGGCCCAGCCGCTCGAACAGCGAATTGACCGCATCGCCCAGCCGCTGCAGCTCGCGCGAGGTCTGCGCCACCGCCACCGGCGAGAGGTCGTGCACGTCGCGCCGGTCGAGCGCGCGCTGCAGGTCCGCGAGCGGACGCAGGTCGCTGCGAATGCCGTACCAGAGCCAGATCGCGAGCAGCACCAGCAGCAGGATCTGCGGCGCCAGTGCATAGCCGAGCAGTTGCCGCACCAGCGCGGTCCGGCTCAGCGTGGTCTGCGCGATGATCACGCGGTAGGGCATGCTGAGGTCGGGCTCGGCGTCATGCTCGAGCACCACCGCGCGCAGCACGCTGCCTTCGTAGTTGACGTCGGAAAAGCGGTAGCGCGAACCATCCACCGGCAGCGACGCATGCAGGCCCGCCTGGCCCGAAATGAGCGTGCCGTCGAGCCGCTGCACCGCGAAGTACACCTTGTCGACCTGGTCGAACAGCACCGTGGCCACTTCGCGCGGCGTCAGCAGCAGCTCGATGCCGCGCTCGCCGGCCTGCACGTTGGCCGACAGCGCATAGGCGTCGTCGAGCATGCCGCGGTCGAAGGCCTGCTCGGAGAAGTAGTTGGCAATGACCAGCGCGATGACGGCGCCGACCATCCACGTGAGCGCCAGCGGCACCAGCACGTTGCGCAGCACGCGCCGCGTGAGCGAAGGCGCGCGCTGCGGGGCCGGTTGTTCGGTCGACTCGCGGGTCACGCGCGGATCACGCCTCGGCTTCGAGCAGGTAGCCGATGCCGCGCAAGGTGCGGATGCTCGCGCCGGTACCCTGCAGCTTCTTGCGCAGGCGCGAGATGAAGGCCTCGAGTGCGTTGTCGCCGAGCGATTCGTCGAAGCTGGAGAGCTTGTCGGACAGCGCACGCTTGCTCACCGTGCGCCCCGGCGGGCTCATGAGCTCCCACAGCACCTCGAACTCGCGCGCCGGCAGGTCGAGCGGGCCGCCCGTGGTGGAGAAGCGGCGCGCCTTGCGGTCGAGCTTGAGCTGGCCCAGCACCACGATGTCTTCGGTGCCCTTGGCGCGGCGCACCAGCGCACGCAGGCGGGCTTCGACCTCTGCCAGGTCGAAGGGCTTGCCCAGGTAGTCGTCGGCGCCGGCATCCAGGCCTGCAATGCGCTCCTCGGTGCGCCCGCGCGCGGTCAGCACCAGCACCGGCGTGCGGTCGCCGCGCGCGCGCGCCTGTCGCAACGCGGTGAGGCCGCTGGCCAGGCCGCTGGTCGGGCTGGCGGTGGCGGGCAGGTTGAGGTCGAGCAGCACGGCATCGAAAGGTTGCACGCGCCACAGGTGGTCGGCATCTTCGACATTGGTCGACACGTCGACCCGGTGACCCGCGTCCGCAAGGCTGCGGACCATGACATCGCGCAGAACGGCGTCATCTTCGACAAGCAGAATTCGCATGGTGTTTGAGTGGTTGGGGTAATCTGCCCTTACGAATGACGGGTCAGCAGCCGGTCAGTCGCTCCAGCGATAAACGCAACATGAGCATACGACAGCAATATGAAACAAGGGCCATTTTCATGGCCGGCGCGACACGATGAGTGCGCGCGAACCCTCCGATCTGTTGAGCGTGGTGCCTCACGAGGTGCAGCGCACCGCCGTGGTCCTGCTGCATGGTTTGTGCAGCACGCCTGACGAGTTGCTGACCGTGCAGTCGGCGCTGCGCAGCCGCGGCTACTCGGTGCACCCGACGACGATCGAGGGTTACTCGTTCGATGCCAGCGCGCCCCTGCAGCGCGCCGCGCCCTTCGAACGCTGGATCGATGCCATCCAGGCCCAGGTCAAGGCGCTGCGCGCGCAGCACGACCGCGTGATGCTGATCGGCATCTCGGCCGGCTCGTCGCTCGCACTGGGCGCGGCCATCCGCTGCGGCAGCGACGTCGACGCGCTGGTGCTCATGTCGACCACGCTGCGCTTCGACGGCTGGGCCATTCCGCGCACGCAGTTCCTGCTGCCGCTGGCCTTCTACACGCCGCTGGGGCGCCTCTGGCAATACCGCGAACGCCCGCCCTACGGCGTGAAGAACGAACGCGTGCGCGCCTGGATCGAGCGCGAGCTGCGCCACCGCAAGGTCTCGCGCGCGGGCAGCTCGGTGATCGGCGTGGGCCATCTGCGCGAGCACGACCGGCTCATCCGCCATGTGCGCCGCAACCTCAACAGCGTGCAATGCGACAACGTGCTCGCGCTGCATGCCCAGCAGGACGAGGTGGCCAGCGTGGCCAACCTCGACATCCTGGCGCGCGGCCTGCGTTGCCGCGCCTTCCGCACGGTGGTGGTCGCGAACAGCTACCACATGATCACAATCGATAACGACCGTCAACAGGTGGTGCGTGAAACAGTGTCCTTTGCCGACGCGGTGGCTCATGGCACGATGCCCGAACATCCGCTGTACGCCTGACCTGCCCCTCCACGCCTGAAAGGAAAGCATTCCCATGTCTTCTTCCGACTCCACTTCCCCCACCTTCAACAGCATCGCGACGATCCTGGAGACCGACTTCCGCGTCGAGCGCTCGGCCATCTCGCCCGACACCGCGCTGTCCGACCTCGGTCTCGATTCACTCGCGCTGATGGAATTCGTCTTCGCCGTCGAAGACGCCTTCCACCTGCGCATTCCCGAAGACCGCCTCGACCCGCGCGAAGCCGGCATCACGCTGCAGCGCCTGTGCGAAGTGATCGACACGGAAAGCAGCGGCGCCGCGGCCAAGCCCGCGCAAGCCGTCGCAGCCCACGCATGAGCAGCGGAGCCGCCCACGCCGTGCTCGCCGCTTCCGCAGCGCGCGCCGCCTCCGCTCCCGTGCGCGTGAGCGGCCTCGGTTTCGTCACGCCCATCGGCCGCACCGTCGAAGCCTTCGACGAGGCCCTGTTCGCCGGCCGCTCGGCCGTGCGCGCGCAAACGCTCGAGATCAAGGGCATGGACCCGATGCAGCTGGCCGTTGCCGCCTGCGACTTCGATTCGAACGGCGTGCGCAGCACCTCCCGCCTGCCGCTGGACCGCGGCACCGCCATGGCACTGGCCGCCGCGCAGGACGCCGCCGCCGAAGCCAGGATCGACCTGCAGACCATCGACCGCGACCGCCTGGGCATCTTCTGGGGCTGCGGCCTGGCGGGCGCCGGCACCTTCGACAACACCACCAGCGCGCTCTACGGCGAACAGCGCCGCATGCGCCCGACCACCGTGCTCACGGTCATGCCCAACGCCGCCGTGGCGGAGCTGGCGCTGCACTTCGGCGCGCGCGGCTCGGCCATTGCCTACGCCTGTGCCTGCGCCTCCTCGGCCGTGGCCATCGGCGAAGCCATGCGCGCCATTCGCGGCGGCTGGATCGACGTGGCCATCGTCGGCGGCCACGACGCCATGCTCACGCCCGGCGTGATGGCCAGCTGGCACGCCATGCGCGTGATGGCGCCGCCGCCGGCCGACGCGCCCTCTTCGGCCTGCCGCCCGTTCTCGGGCGACCGCGCGGGCTTTGCC
>NZ_MOWM01000022.1 GCF_016082275.1 Variovorax sp. E3 | reverse complement strand
CGCGGGTTCCTGGGCCGACCGCAAGCGGCCGGCAGCCGCGGCAAATGTCAGTCCTTAAAAATCGAAGTGCAGCTTGGCAGCGACTTGGCCGAGTCAAGTGAATCCACCTTCTGGAGCAAGTCGAACAGCTCACGTGCTTCCGTCTTGCTGTGGGTCTTGTCGGTGCAATCGACAAATTTCCCCCACAGCTCCTCGGTCGTGAGCGGTGCACTGGCGTAGCCGGGTACCGTCGCGATCGGCCCGCTTTCCAGTACTTCACCATTGCGCAGCCTCATAGTGACTGACTCAGTCGGCGAAAAGACCGGATCGCGCGGATCGAACTCGTCCACCGCCTTCAGCTTCACTTTCGGATAGAAAGCCTGCATGTCGTCGCGCAGCACGACTTCGTCGGCGGTTTCTGCGACACCCAGCTTGCCGAGGATCACTGCGGCAGCAATAGCGAACTGCCCGCTGAACTGCGCCTGGAACATGTTCTGCGGACGCTCATGCACGAGACAGGTGACCTGGCCACGACCCATCTCCACTTCCACCGACTCGATGTCACGCGGATCGATGTTGCGACCTTGCAGCATCTTGACGGTCCCTTCGAACGAACGATGCTCGAAGAAGCAGGTCGGGTGCATCTTGAACTGCAGTTTGTGCTTGGGCAGATACCACTCCTTGCCCAGCTTGGACGGCGATTCACGATCCGGCACACCACCGGACGAAAACGCCGTCAGATATCCCTGCACATTCTCCAACGCGTCCACGCTGCCGGTCATGCCTGCTGCGGCAAGGCGGGCGGCAACCAAGCCGTTGCGCGACGCCATGCCAGAGTGGTAGCCCTTCGTCATCGAACCGAAGTTCGAGAACAGGCCGCCGGCGTGGCTAGCGGCGATGGCCAAAGCCATCGTCGCTTGATTGGCTGACAAGCGGTGCAGCACGGAGCAGGCTGCCGCGGAAGCGAGCGGGCCCAAGACCGCAGTGGGATGCCAACCGGCGCTGTGATAGTTCTGATTGCGACGCCATAGTTCGCACCAGACCTCGTAGCCTGCGACAAATGCAGTCACCATGTCCTTGCCGCTCGCCCCCAGGACTTCGGCTTCGGCGAGGATGGCGGGGACCAGAACGCCGGCCGGATGGCCAGACATGGTCTGCACACCATAGTCGAGGCAATGCGCCACAGCACCGCCGAGCAATGCCGCATCGGGACCGGCGACGAGATGGGTGGACAGGCAGGCGCGGGATTCCTGGCGGCCAGCTGGTTCCACGATCGTCTTGCGGAGGATGCCGGAGATGGGCTGATCGATGCCAGCCATGATCACACCGATGGTGTCCGTGAACGCGTCACGTACAGCGGGAAGAACCTCCACAGGCAACTGCTCGTACCTGACGTCGGCAAGAAATTGCCCGGCTTGGGCGGTCAATGAGTTCATAGGACAGCTTCTCTCTTTCGATAGTTGGTCCATCGACGACTTACTCCTAGCACTTCGTCGAGGAAATCCAATTATCCCATATTTTTGGATTTCTTTCAAGACCCAAATTTCTGACTTACAGCCATGGGTCCAGCCTTGCCACACTCACGGGAAAAACGAAGTCCTCTGATCTGGAGTTGAATTTATTTCTAAAATCCCGCATACTGCGACTTATCGAATCAAAAAAATGGAGACAACATGGCGTCCTCGACACGCAAACATGTAGCGCCCGCCCATGCACCGAGAGGCCTCACCACAAAGGAAGCCCAGCTCGCGATGCCTCGCCTTGGCGCAAACCAGGCACGATCGTTCAGGAGGACAACTTGAGCACACGGCCTCTTAATGGCCGCTGCGCCTTGGTCACGGGTTCAACCGCAGGTATCGGACTAGCCATCGCAGACGAGCTCGGGAAGCAGGGTGCGGATCTGGTGCTGAACGGATTCGGCATAGATGGCGCGATAGAAGACCTCCGCGCCTCTCTGGAGAAGCGCCACGGCGTGCGCGTCACTCATCACCAGGCAGATGTATCGTGCAGAGTCGAAGTTCAAGATCTGGTCGATGCAGCGCACGCACACGGCCGTGGCCGCGTCGACATACTGGTTAACAACGCCGGCTACTCGATCGAAGCGCCGACGGAGTCCTTCGGCATTGAGGCCTGGGACCATCAGGTGGCAGTCAATCTCAGTGCACCGTTCCACGCGATCCGTTGCACTTTGCCCGGCATGCGCCTTCGAGGCTGGGGGCGTATCGTGAATGTAGCGTCTGTACTCGGGCTGGTTGCAGTGCCCAATCGCATCGGCTACGTCGCGACCAAACATGCATTGATTGGACTGACCAAGGTGGTCGCACTCGAAACCGCGGGGACAGCGATCACATGCAATGCCGTTTGCCCAGGACTGGTCGGCAACGACCGAGTGCGCGAGTCGCACCGCAAGCAGGCCTTAGAGACGCGGCAGTCCCCAGAGGAAGTTCAACGTCAGGTCATGGCCCTGAGACAGCCATCGGGCAACTACATCCCCAGTGAGGATGTTGCAGCAATGGTCGCCTATCTGTGTGGCCCCCATGCTTCAGAGGTGCGAGGGGCCGCGTGGACGCTGGACGGCGGCTGGTCGGCTCGCTGAATGCAGCTTGAGAGATTGATCACCTTGAGACTGGACCTCACAATGCTTCGAGCACACTATCAGCACTTGGCCCAACGCCTAATTTTTGGCCAGCCGCCCAGTGGCAGCCGGCGTCGCGCCTTCCTTGCAGCGCTTTCACTTCTCGCCATCTCCTCGATCGCCTCGGCTCAACAAGAGCACATACCAGCACTGATAAAGATCGTCGTGCCTTTCGCCGCTGGAGGCGGCAGCGATGTAATCGCTCGAGTCGTATCCAAGCAATTGAGTGAACGATTAGCCACAAATGTCATTGTCGAGAACCGACCGGGCAATGGTGGCCTGATCGGTGCTGCTGCAGTTGCCAGAGGACCGAAAGATGGATCGGTGCTGCTGTTTCATTCGACTAGCTTGGTGACAGGTGCGGCTACGTCGAAGAGGCAGCTATTCGATGTCACAACCGATCTGCTGCCGTTTTCCTTCATCGCAGAAAGCCCGATGCTTGTCGGCGTATCCGCGTTGTCGAAAATCAAGACGCCGCAGGATTTGGTCGCGGCCGCGCAGAAAAGTCCTGATGGAATCACATACGGCTCGCCCGGAATTGGCTCTATCGGGCACTTGGGCGTCGAACTTCTCAACGACGCCGCCAAGATTCAGCTGCGCCACATACCCTATACCGGCACAGCGCCCGCACTGATCGACGTCGCGGCGGGACGAGTGGGACTGACAATTGGCTCCTACTCTGCATTGGCGTCGCAATTGAGTTCCGGACGAGTGGTCCCGATTGCGGTTACATCCGCCCAGCCGAATCCCGCTTTTCCACAACTGCCGCCCATGGCAATTGCCGCACCCGGATACAACGCCAACATCTGGTATGCACTCTTTGCGCCCGCGGGCATTCCGCCTTCACTAATGCAGCGCCTTCATCGGGAGGCAACCGAAGCCGCGCGAAGCCCGGAAGTGCAGACGCTTCTAAAGCCCGATGGCGCCGCTCCTGTTCAAGGAAGCCTTCCAGAACTCGCGCAGCGAGTGCGCCAAGACTATGCCATGTGGAAAAGACTGGCGATTGAAAAACACATCATTGTTGACTGAGGACCGTAATGACAAAGCTCTTCCAAACGTTTGCCCTGCGTGGGATCACTCTGAAGAACCGCTTCATGATTTCCCCCATGTGCACCTACCGCGCCGGCCAGGACGGTATGGCCCATGATTGGCACCTGATGCACTACGGCCGATTGGCCGCCGGTGGTGCGGCCATTGTGATGACCGAATCGATTTCGGTCGTTCCGGACGGCCGTCATTGCTATGGCGATATCGGGATCTGGAACGATGAACAGATCGTGCCCCTCAAACGCATCACGGACTTCATCAAAGCCCAGGACAGTATTCCCGCAATTCAGTTGCAACATGCAGGCCGCAAGGCCAGCTCGACGCGGCCTTGGCATGGTGGCGCCCGGGCTCTCGATGAAACAGATCTGAAATTGCGCGGCGAAAAGGGCTGGACCGTAGTAGCACCCAGCCCCCTTCCCTACACGCCCAGCGCTCCGACGCCTCGAGAGCTGACAACGGCGGAGGTGCGCGAGTTGGTCACACAATACGCCGCGGCCGCAGAACGCGCGCTTCGTGCAGGCTTCGAGATCATCGAAGTCCACGCGGCTCATGGCTACTTGATCAATGAGTTTCTTTCCCCCGTCGCCAACCATCGCACCGATGAATACGGTGGAAGTCTGCAGAATCGGATGCGCTTTCTCCTCGAAATCATCGACGTCGTGCGGGCGATCTGGCCTGAGGACAGGCCGGTGCTGGTTAGGGTCTCGGCGGTCGACGGGGTCGAAGGAGGCTGGTCTCTCGATGACACGGTTGCGCTGGCTCAAGAACTCAAGCTGCGGGGGGTGGATGCAATCGACTGCTCCTCCGGTGGAATGGGTGGCTCGGCCGTCAACGCGCGTGTTTCACGGGGACCCGGCTTCCAGGTTCCTTTTGCAGAACGCGTCCGCCTGGACGCGGGTATTGCCACGGTGGCCGTCGGCCTTATTCTCGAGCCCGCGCAAGCGGCGGAGATTGTGGACAGTGGACGGGCCGACATAGTAGCCATCGGCCGCGAAGCTCTCAGAGACCCGAACTGGCCAAACGTCGCCCGCACACAACTGGATCCCGCAGGAGGCTATGCACATTGGCCGGATCCTGTCGGCTGGTGGCTGGACCGCCGCGCCCAATCGCTGGCGGCAAAAGATTGAGGGACTGCGCCCGCGTGATGCCCGCCTACGACTACCGCGTCGTCGGAGCGGGCTCGGCTAGGTGCGTGCTTGCCGATCGCCTCTCTGCCCCATCCTACTATTGAAAGGTGCGGCGGGGTGGGTAGATCCCTGCTCTAGGAAGGCCGGCACGTCGTTGGCGTCACGGACCATGAAGGGACTCTGAATTTCGCGCCACGGAAGCAATCATCTCGACTAACCATGCCCCCCCGTGCTGCATCAGCGCTCGGGCATCGATGGCAGCGGGACACTGGGCTCACTCAGCATCGTCACCGGCCTCGCTTTGGACGGAACATGCAAACTCACGCGGCAGTATTTCTCGGAGCTCCTTGAGATGAGGCTCGCGCTAGCCCTCGTCTTTGAATACGCATCCGACCGCCTCCATGCGACTATCTTCCAGCAGCCGTGACGCTCCCGTCCCCGGCCTGTACGTCAATAGGGGCTTGCCCATCGGAGCAACCGCTGCGTCTATCCCAGAGCAAGGGCTGCGCATCAACATCCACCCATCATCGACAGCGTCAATTTTTGCGGGAAGCGCAGTTGCTGTGCAGCAACCGCGCGAGCTTCGTCTACCGGAGGCCATGAGCGTTCAGACCTTTGCGGTGTACTGAAGAATGGTTTTGGTGACCAGGTACGCATCCAAACTGTTTGGACCTCCTTCACGGCCGAGCCCGCTCTCCTTGACTCCTCCGAACGGGGTATCGGCATCAGGAGTATCGAAGTGGTTGATCGAAAGCATGCCGCACTCCAAGCGCCTGTTGATCTGCTCCGCTTCTTCCAGCGAATTTGTAAAGGCGTACCCAGCAAGACCGAAAGGCAAACTGTTGGCGATGGCAATCGCCTCGTCAAGGTCAGCCGCCGACACGCAAGCGGCAATGGGGCAGAACGGTTCAGTTGTCATGACGTCTGCGTCCAGCGGCACTTCGGCCAGTAATGTGGGCGCAAAGAAAAAACCTCGATCCCCGACCCGATCGCCACCTGCAACCACGCGGGCCCCACGTTGTCTCGCGTCGGCAACCAAGGCTTGCGCGGCGGCCAGCCTTCTGGCGTTGGATACAGGGCCGACCTCGACTTCTGGATCAAGACCATCGCCCATGCGCAGTTCGTCGAGCGCCTTGCCGAACGCTGCCACGAACTCCGAGTAGGAGTTGCGATGCACGATGAACCGAGAAGGCGCAGTACAGATTTGCCCCGAACCTCGCGTCTTTACGATTGCCGCCATCCGGGCGATTGCAACTGCATCAACGTTTTCTCCCACCAAGACCGGCGCATGGCCACCGAGTTCCATCGCCACCGGTTTCATGACCTTCGCCGCCAGTTGCGTCAGGTGCTTTCCAACGCCGGTCGAGCCGGTGAACGTAACCATGCGAACCGCCGGCGACGCAATCAGCACGGATGAGATGTGCTCAGGATCACCCAAGACGAGATTGAGCACCCCTGCAGGCAATCCTGCCTCCTCGAAGCACCTGACGAGTTCGCACGCCGTGCCTGGCGTCTCCTCTGCAGGCTTCAGAATCACCGAACAACCTGCCGCGAGGGCCGCACTGGTCTTGCGCGCCGCTGAGCCCATGGGAGAGTTCCACGGAGTGGCAGCGAAAACCGGCCCAATAGGCTGCCGCGTCACCATTTTCTGCATCTGTGGCGCGCTCGGCACGATGGCGCCATAAGCACGCAGGGCTTGACCCATCTCCCATTCATAGAAGTTCAACGAGCGCTCAATCTCCGCACGTGCATGGGACAACGGTTTTCCGTGCTCGAGAGTCAAAATCCGTGCAATCGATTCCTTTCGCTCACGCAGTAGGTGCAAGGCTCTCTGCATAACCCGAACACGCTCCGTCGGCGCCGTATCTCGCCATATCAGGAATCCGCGAGCTGCCGCGCCCAGGGCGCGTTGCAGATCTGAATCAGTGGCCTTGGGAACGGTTGCAAGGACTTCCTCAGTGCTCGGATTGACCACAACGCCGGCGTCTGCGCGGTCATAGACCCATTCGCCGTCCAGGAAAAGTCCGATTCGGGGGTATTCGTCTTTGCCACTCCCGGTCGAATGCCATTCGATTGATTGCTTGGGCATGCTCGAAAATCCTCTCTTGGTGCTAGGAGCGCTGCTCCACTTTCTTTTAAACAGCGTCCAGTTGCCGAGAACTGACGGCACGCCTTGGAAGCGCATCTTGGCGGATCATGTGCGCTCCCTTCGCCGCAATCATTAGGGTTGGCGCATTGGTATTCCCGGAGGTCACGTGAGGCATGATCGAGGCATCCACGACGCGCAGTCGATAGCAACCTCTGACGCGGAGCCGTTCATCCACTACCGCCATGGAGTCCTGCCCCATCTTGCAGGTACTCGTCTGGTGCGAGGCCGTATTCCCGGCTTCCACCATGTACTGCATCATCTGCTGGTCGGACTGAACCTTCGGACCTGGCAGGCACTCGCCGAGCACACGGCCGGCGATGGGCGCCATGGCCATGATTTCGCGGATCTGGCGAATCCCGCTAATCATGACGCGGGCGTCGTCCTCCTCTTTCAGAAAGTTCGGCGTGAGCTTGGGTGGTTCTGCCGGATTGGCGGAGTTCAATGTGACCACACCCGTAGACCGTGGACGAAGAATGAAAACGGACACACCCAATCCTGGCTCGCGGTCCACCTCGACATGCCCACTGGAGTGGAAGGTAAAGGTCATGGGCCGGAAGCTAATCTGAAGATCGGCGTAGTCCATCTCAGGGCTGCTTTTGACAAAGGCGGCGACTTGCGATGTTCCCAGTGCCAAGTAGCCGCCCCCAGTCAACAGATAGCGGGCACCTTCAAGGTATTTCCGCAGTCCACGAAGGTTGCGGTTGTAGCAGCTCGCATTTGTCGAACGGTGAGCCGTGTGCACGTAGAAGTGATCCTGAAGATTGGCTCCCACGCCGGGCGACTCCTGAACCTGCTTGATGCCGTGCTTCTGCAATTCTGCTGCAGGCCCCACCCCTGACAACATCAGCAGCTGGGGCGTATTCAGGGAGCCCGCTGACAGGATCACTTCCCTGGCAGCTTGAATGGTCTGCTTGCGACCGTTGTTTTCCACCTCGACGCCAATTGCCTGATTGCCCTCGAAAACGACCCTATGAACAAGACAGTCGGTGAGGACGGTCAGGTTGGGGCGATCGAGAACGGGCTTCAGAAATGCGTAGTACGCCGACTCGCGCCGGCCACCTCGATGGTGTGTTGAATGAACCCAACGCCGTCGTGCAGCTCACCGTTGAGGTCGTCGGTTTTCGGAATGCCAAACCGATTGGCTGATTCGATGAAGTCATAGGAACTAGACACCTTCACCAATGGGTCGCTGACATGCAAGGGCCCGCCTGACCCGCGGTATTCGTCCGGTCCGCGTTCGTTGTGTTCAATTGATTTGAAGAAGGGGAGAACATCGTCGTACCCCCATCCCGGGTTGCCGAGATCCCTCCAGTTATCGAAATCCCGTCGATGGCCGCGGATGAAAATCATCCCATTGATTGAACTCGAGCCCCCCAGTCCCTTGCCACGCGGCCAGTACATCTTCCGACCACCGAGTTCCGGCATTGGCTCGGTGAAATATTTCCAGTTGAGCTCGTTGTGAGAGAAGAGCTTTGCCATCCCTGCGGGCGTTCGAACCCAGAACCGGTCGGATGGTGGACCAGCTTCGAGCATAAGAACCCGATTCTGGGGATTTTCACTGAGGCTGCGTGCGAGTACGCACCCTGCGGAACCGGCTCCAACAATGATGTAGTCGTAGATTTCCATAGATGAATCCTCTGTGCTCATTTCAAGTCACGCAGGACTGGTCCAACCCCTTGAGAGGAGCGTACAGCTGGTGGAGCAGAGTCGATGGAGGTTCGCAGATCTACCTCCTTTGTTTCAGGCACAAATTGGATCAAAACTATGTTTACCAGTGCGACAACCGCGACATACCATCCGGGCGCGAAGGGTGAATGAAACACGTTGATCAGCCATGCGCATACGAGAGGAGCTGTGCCACCAAGCACCGCGACCGTTAGCTGATATGCAATGGCATGGCCCGTAGCTCGAAAGGACGTAGGGAAAAATTCGGCGCAGGTAACGAAGCAAGCTCCGCCATACAGGCCGATGCCAATTCCGAGGATGACCTGCCCCGCGACTGCCTCCAAGAGTGAGCCGTTTGCGGCCAATCGAACAGAAACGTAAGCAAGAACTCCGATCCACAACGCGCCGACCGAAAGTACTTTCTTTCGTCCAAAGCGGTCGCTCAGTGCGCCTCCGATCGGAATGAATATCGCGTAGGCAACGATTCCTGCAGCATTGGCCAGGAGTGCGGATGTGGAGTCAAGTCCGACCTGTTTCACCAAGAAGGTGTACATGAATCCAAGAAGTAGATACGAAGCCACCGACTGAACGGGAAGGATCATCGCCACGTAGAGCATCGACCGCACCCCTGAGCGCGTAACGGCACGGAGCGGATTGCGAGACTCAACGGTTCGCGATGCTCGTTTGTACTCTTCCGGATCTTCCAGGTTACGTCGAAGCCAATATCCAATGATGCCGATCAAACCGCCCAGAAGGAATGGCACGCGCCATGCCCATTCGAGATACGTCTCCTTGCCGATGAGTAGCTGCATGCTGAGCAACATGAGCGCGACAAGAGCGTTAGGGATGTTGGCAAAGAAATAGATGATGCCCACCCACGTTCCTCTTCGCCCGGCTGGAGCCGACTCCAGAATAAAGGTGGTGCTCCCGGTAATCTCTCCGCCGACTGCAAAACCTTGGGCCAACCGGCAGATCACAAGAAGCAAGGGAGCGGCCAGTCCAATGGACTCGTAAGTCGGGATCAGTCCGATAGCTGCCGTCCCCATGGCCATCAACCAGATCGTCATGGCCAAGACCTTGACCCGCCCGATCCGGTCGAGCATGTAGCCGAAGATCAGGCCTCCCACCGGTCGCGCTACAAAAGCGACCGCATAGACCGCAAAAGCGCTGAGAATCGCTGTTGACGGGTCGCTGCCAGGAAAGAAGTGAGCCGCGAGAAATGGAACCGAAAGTCCGAAGACGGCGAGTCGTAGGCTTCGCCAAAGTTCCCGATCGAGGCACCGCTTAGCTTTCTTCTTGACTCGATAGCCTTCATATTGTCTCCTTATCTTTTTCTATTTGTTTGATGTGTTGCGTTGGCGCGGCATCAAGTCAAGGAGCGCATGAGCTCGGTAGCATCGCTTAGCTTCTCAAGTGATCGAACCATTTCCTGCACCGTGAGAATCGTCTTATTGGATGGTGCATTGGCAGCGAGTGATGCGCATTCGGCGAACTTTTTTGAGAGCTCGGTCCATCCCATTGGGTTATCTCTGCTCCCAGGAGTGCCGTCTCCTGTGCCCGTCAATGTCCTACCGTCCCGCGTAACGATGTCGACTCGCGCGTTGGGCATGTCGCCAGTCCAATCCATGCTGCTGTCATCCACCGGCACAACCTTCAGAGCGGCGGCCAACACGGCTGCATCGGTCAATCCCGACTCCGTGAAATGCGACGCTTTTACGTCGCCATGCACGATGGCCGCCGCCAATACAAAAGGAAGGCTGAACCGTGCGTCCATGGGCGTTGCAGGGCAACGACGCTCCTCGAGCGGATAGCACATCCGCTGCGAGAAGTCGCCGACATACGGGCGGATATCGCGAATATCGCTCTCAACGAGCTTGTGCTTCCGGATCAATTGCAGGGTTGCATGGATGTAGGTGTTTGCGAGCCCGCAAACCGGCCACGGCTTGTACTGGAGCGTGCTGCCTGCAAAGCTGTGCCCGAGGTCGGCGAGCATCCGGGTACGGTCGTACTTGCCGCCGAAGTAGACGTTCATCACGCCGGCCTTACCTTCGAAGACGCTCTGCGTTCCAGTAACGCCCTTGCGCGCCAGCAATGCGGACAAGACCGCACTCTTCGCCATGAAGCCCGCATACAGCTGTCCTAAATCACTCTCCCTTCCGTAGCGCATCTCAAGGGTGCCGCACGAGCCCAAGCTGGCGATACCCAAGGCATTGGAAACCTGGTCCGCGTTGAGCCCGAGCACATGCGCCACACTCGCCGTCGCGGAAAAAACACCGAGCACGGTAGTCATGAGCCAGTCTTGACGCTCCGCGACGTTACGCCGCATCCGCAGAAACATGTCCTGCCCAAGCGCTACCGACGTGATGAGAGTCTTTCCGGACACATTGCCTGCATGTTCGGCAGCAGCGAAAACTGCCGGAATGATCGAACTGCTCGGGTGATGACCATCGGCGCCCATATCGTCAAAATCCAGGGCGTGCGCCATCGCGCCATTTGCAAAGGCAGCCATGAGGGCCGGCGCGCGCTCCCTCGATCCAAGAATGCTGCATTCCGGGATGCCACCATTTTCGCGAACGAGATCAACTACAGCGCCAACCGCGGGTACCGTGCCGCTTGCGGCCAAGCTTACGCCGAGCAGATCGAGGATGCTTTTCTTAGCAGATTCAATCGCGTCTTCCGGCAGGTCTTCAAAGCGACAGCTTGCGACGAACGATGCAAACTCATGAGAGAGGTCTTTGGAGCTCATACAACTTTCCTTTTCTAGCAAATCAGAGTACTTGGCGGCCTACTTGCTTTGGGCCTTGGGAGCGCGGATGATCTTTCCGTAAATTGCAATCTCGGCCTTCGCCAACGCGGTGAGGTCCTCTCCGATGAGATCGAACGGCTCCAGGTTGACCTTTGTCAATGCATCGATGTACGCCTGAGACTTAACTGCTTTGCGCAGGATTTCACGCATGGCTGCCACCTTTTCGGAGGACGTGCGATTGATGAAGTAAGTGCCGAACCAAGAGGTGATCTGATAGTCGGGAACACCTTCCTCGATCATTGTTGGAAGTTGCGGAAGGCCGCTGAGACGGGCCGGAGCACCAACCGCGAGTGCCCTTACTCGCCCGGCCTCCTGAAGTGATTTCACATTCGAGATATCCACCAGCACGAGATCGACTTCGCCGCCTGCCAACGCGGTCAGTGCGGCCGTGGTGGTCTTGTAAGGCACGTTGAGCATCTCGATTCCCGTCCGCGCTTCCAAAAGCTGACCGGCCAGCAAGGATGTGGTGCTGGCGCTCCCGTAGGTGTACTTACCGGGCCTTGCCTTTGCCGCCGCGACGAACTCGCGGACGGACTTGAACGGCGTGCTGGGTCCCAAGTTGAATGCCGGAGAGTTTTTTGCGATCGCGACGAGCGGGACGAAGTCGCGCAGCATGTCGAACGGCTGGTTCGGCACCATCAGCGGATTCAGGACCGTCGTCGAACTGCTCACGAGGAGCAGCGTATTTCCGTCCGCAGCTCCATTGAGCACCGATTGGATGCCGATGACCGTATCAGCACCAGGCTTGTTATCAACGATCACGTGCAGACCAGAGACCTCCGAGATAGCCCTGCCGAACGCCCGCGCGATCACATCCGAAGATGATCCAGGGCCAAACGGGACCACGATCTTGAGCGGAATAGCCTTGTCAGGATAGGTCTGAGCCATTGCACAACCCATGCCCAGCATGAGCCAGAGGAACGTGACCCGAATCGCGGGCGCGCCGAAGAAGCGGTTGAAGTAGTTCATGATGTTCGCGAGCGGTCGGGCGGCTACTGTTTGGGACCGAGGTTGGCGGCGCGCACCGCCTTGCCCCACTTCTCGAGTTCCGCCCGCTGAAACGCGTCGAGTTCCTGGCCAGCCAGCGGCATTGGCTCTAACGAAGAGGTGGAAAGAACCTCGGTGACGTACTTTGTTTTCGCGGCGTCGTTCAAGAGGTCGCGCATCCTCTCCGCGATGGCCGGCGGCGTATTCGCTGGAAAGTAGGTGGCAAACCAGACTGAGGCTTCGTAAGAGGGCAGGCCTTCCTCTTGCATCGTGGGCACGTCTGGGAACGCAGGAATGCGTTTACCGCTCACACTTGCCAGCGGGCGCACGCCGGAGCCATAGAACGGCTTCATCCCGCCAACATCGGCGATCGTGAAGTGGATCTCGCCGGCGACCAGATTCGTCATCAGGTCGCTGAAGCTCTTGTACGGCACCGCCAGCAGTCGGATTCCGGCTGCCTGTCCTAGCATCTCACCTGCTAGCCGCGTCGTGGCCGACGCACTGCCGAACGTGTACTTGCCCGGGTTAGCGCGCGCCGCGGCAAAAAATTCCCGCGCCGACTTGAATGGAAACGCTGGCCCAACACTCATTACCAATGGCCCCTGAGCCACACCCACCAGCGGCACGAAGTCCTTGATCGGATCGTAGGGCAGCTTGGGCAGCATGTGGGGATTGACCGCGTGTGTTGAGAGTGTCGTCAACAACATCGTGTACCCATCAGGCGCCGCCTGCTTGACCGCCCGCGTGCCGAGGACGGCCTCAGCGCCTGGCATGTTCTCAACCACCACGTTGAGGCCGGCGACCTCGGCCATACCCCGCGCCAAAGCGCGGCCGATGGCATCGGTTGAACTCCCCGCGTTGAAAGGCACTACCAAACGGATCGGTTTGGACTTTTCGGGATAGCTTTGCGCTGTGGCACTGCCCAAGCCTATAACGAGCCATAGCAATAGCAGTTGAATCAGTCGAAAGTGTGGCCAGCCGGTATCAACTCTAGAAATGCGCATCCTGTGTCTCCTAGTAGGTTTTTGATTCAGCGCAGCACGGGTACGCGGTGTGCTAGGCCATGCTGAATTTCACATTGATCCGATCGCGGGTTGAAGCAATCTGGCCCTATAGGGGATATAAGTAGCGCCTATGACCAACTTCCCTAAAGGGCATGGCCTCGCCGATCTGACAATGCTCGCCACTCTCAAGGCGCTCTTGGACACTGGCAATGTGTCCAGGGCTGCTGACGCCTTAGGCGTGACCCAACCGAGCGTGAGTCAGATGCTCCGCCGGCTGCGTCAATATTTCGGGGACGAGCTCTTTGTTCGAAGCGGGAATACGATGCGTCCGACGCCGCGAGCCATCGCGCTCGGGCCTGTCGTTGATCGCGTGATGCGCGACGTCAACCTGATCTCGCAGCCAGGTGCGGACTTCGACCCGAAGGCGGCGAACAGGGAGTTCATCGTCTGCATGACGGACATTGGCGAGTACCTGATCGCTCCGGACCTGGCATCCGCGTTCGCCTCCGAGGCGCCTGGCTGCAGCATCCGCACTAAAAGAATCCCTCAGGCACGGCTGCGCGAGGCGCTCGAGCTCGGCGAAGCCGACCTCGCAGTCGGCACGCTGGCCGGAGCAGATCGTTCACTACGCCAGCAGCGACTCGGGGAATACACCGTGATCTGCATGGTGTCAGCCCGTAGCCGATGGGCTGCGTCTCCGCTCTCAGCGAAGGAGTACGCCGACGCGAGACATGTCGTGGTGCAACGAGTCAGTGACTCCGTGGATCCCATCACGGAACGTCTGCGTGCGAATGGCATTCATCGAGGGGTTGCGCTCTTCGTTGACAACCACTTCGCCGCCGCGCGGGTCGTGGCCGAAACGGATTTAATCTGCACCGTTCCGAATGTGTTCATGGGCGAAAAGCTCTCGTACATGTTTCCTATCAAGCTCGTCCCATTTCCGATTCAGATCGGGAGCTTCGTCTCCCGGCTGCTCTGGCACAACAGATATCAGACCGATCCGAGCCACCTATGCTCCGCCGAATGGTAGAGCGCAGTGTCCGCAAGACGATCGTCTGGCAACGGGGCTCATGAAGATGCAGTTTTAAGAGCCCTCCGCCGGAGGTCGGACCATTGCCTTCGAACATTCCGCTGCGCTGGCTGGATACACTCGCCGGGTATCGGCTCACGCTTGCGCGGCGCGCCAGTCAAAGCGACTCCTCTGCACGAGCACAGCGCTACTCAGGCTTGATACCGGCCAATTTCACGAGTTTCCCCCACTTCGGCAACTCGCTGACAATGAACGCTCCGAACTCCGAGGGGCCGGCGAAGTCAATATCAAACCCCCTCGAACGTGCCTGCTCTTGGAAGTCGGGCGACGCCACTGCGGCTTGGCATGCTTGCGCAAGGCGACTCACGACGGCCGCAGGCGTGCGGGCCGGGGCAACCAGCGCGGACCAGCCCTGCAGGGTGAGGCCAGGGTAGCCGAGCTCCTCGAATGTCGGAACGTTGGGAAGCGAAGCCGATCTATGCGAACTCATAACGGCGAGCGGAATCAACTTCCCGCTTTGTATCTGAGCTATCAGAGGACCGGGTGTATCAAAGATCACCTGTGAATGCCCTGCTACGGTGTCGGTGACCGCCTGCGCGGTCCCCTTGTATGGCACGTGCAGAAATGAAGCACTCACTTTTGACTTGAACAACTCCTGCGCAAGATGCGAAGTAGTGCCGACGCCTGCTGAGGCAAACGATACGCTGCCATCTTTCGCTTTCAGCAGAAGTTCCGCGACCGACTTCACTCCCAGCGAAGGAGTTACGGCAAGGACATTGGTTGCTCCGCCAAAGCGACAGATGGGAGCGAAATCCTTCAACGGGTCGTATGGCAGGCTCCTGTTCACGTGCGGGTTGACCGAGAACGACGAGGCTGCCGCTACCAGCATGGTGTAGCCATCGGGCGGAGCCTTCGCCGCCGAGACGGTGCCAACGATCCCCGCTGCACCTGGAAGGTTCTCCACGATCATGGGGGTGCCAAGTGTCGCTCCCATCTTGACCGCCATCAGGCGAATCAATGTGTCCGTCAGGCTTCCTGCTGACAGCGGAACAACGATTCGAATCGGCTTCGAAGGATATTCTTGTGCGAAGGTAGCCGATGTAGTAATTAACATGGCGAGGACGACTGCGGCTTTTGGTGGAAATTTCATCCATGTCTCCGTTGAGGCTATATATATGAGGAATAATTAATCGACAGGGGCTATTTCTTCTCTCGAGCCTTTGACTCGCGAACTACCCTTCCCCACGACTCGACGTCCTTTTTAGTCAGTGCTGTAAGTTCGTCGCCGGCTATGTCGAACGGCTCAATATAGAACCGGTTCAATGCCGAGCTGAAGTCGGGAGACTGGACTGCCTTTCGCACAATATCTCGCATCGCCGCAACCCGTTCCGGGGGAGTTTTCGAATTGAAGTAAGTGGCGAACCAAGCAGGCAACTCGTAGTGGATGCCGGTTTCGAGCAGTGTCGGAATCTGCGGAAAGCTACGTAACCTGGATGGCGCCCCTACCGCAAGCGGCCGTATGCGGCCGCTGTCCCATTGTGCTTTCACGCTTCCTGGATCTGTAATCAGCAGATCAACTTCACCGGCAGCGACTCCCACAACAGCGGATGTGATGGTCTTGTACGGAATGTTGACTAACCGAATCCCTGCGACCGACTCGAATAGCTGGCCTGCCAACAATGACGTGGTGGTAGCGCTCGCATAGGTGTACTTACCCGGACTATCTTTGGCGGCCGCGATGAACTCGAGCACCGATTTGAAGGGCGTGCTGGGGCCTACATTGAATACCGCCGGGTAGTTCTTAGCAACGGCAGAAATTGCAACGAAGTCCCGCTCTATCTCCAGAGGCTGCTTAGGCAGAATCAGTGGATTCAAGACCGGCGTCGAACTGCTTACAAGCAAGATGGTGTAACCATCGGAGGGTGCCTGATGCACAGCCTGCATGCCAATGACTGAGTCAGCGCCAGGCTTGTTATCCACGACAACATTCAGTCCCGAGACTTCAGTGATGGCTCTGCCCAAGGCGCGCCCCACGGCATCAACCGCCGAGCCTGCGCCAAAGGGAACAACGATCTTCAATGGGATGGCTTTGTCCGGATAAGGCGCGGCTACCGCGGCATGCGGGAGAGTTGCGGTTCCGATCGCAAGGATTGCAATCAGCTTCATTCGCTGGGGCCATTTTGACTTGCTCATTTGTGTCTCCTTCTTTTCAATCTTGCGTTTCGCAGAAACCGACATGAGGCGTCTGTGCGCGCGTCTGCTCACGCCGCCTTGGTCACGAGACTACAACCCGGGAACCCGACGAACTAGGCACACGTCTTGTGCCGCCACAGACGGATCGATCGCTCTGCGGTATCGCCTTCCGGCACCAACTCCTTGTCTGGATTCGTCCGTTTGTCCTCTACGTCCGCGAAGTGCTCGGCCCAAAAAAGTTGGATCACTTGATTCAATGGTCCGACATCGCCCATGTGCATAACAATAGGACTTTCAAAAGTGACGCGACTGAATCTCAAGCGCCCGATCTTGGAATAGCTGGGGAAGCCGGGTTTCATTTCGATCGCTTGTTTGAGCATAAATATCAGGCAAGCGGGCATATCCCCTCAGATGCATGACTTACTGCTGCGCATCCATATCAGTGAGTAGCAGGGCAGCGCGGCCTTATATGTCGCAGCTGCCCCGGAAGAACGACTTGATACGCCAGGCGGATGAGTTTTCCCGCTCCGCCCTGGCGCTTGGTGGAAATACACAAGTCGACGATCGGTTCTGCGCTCATATGGAGCGAAGCATACCAATCTATAAATCCCACTACAAGGGATTTTGTTAGTAATTTCCGAAGCCTAGGGTTTTACCCATGTTTTAGCCAGGCAGCTGTGGCTCGGCAAGATTGGCGACCTTTCCGTCCTCCATGAAGCGAAGAGTCGCTACGAGAACATGAGGACGACGCGTCCACGCAACCCCCCACCCTCCACAAGCTTGTGCGCCTCGACGGCGTTCGCAGCCGAGATTCGCGCTGCCACACGCGGTGTGATCTGGCCGGCAACAAGGTGCGCATAAAGCCGTTGGAGCATGGTCGCCTCATTCATCAGCTGCGTCACCATGACGTTTGCGCATCGCAGTCGCGGATCGTCAATGGAATGACTGCGACGCGCGCTTACAGCAACGCCACCATCGCGTACCAGAGCAGCGGCGAATGTCCCCAACAACGCGGCGTCGAGAAGACCGTCGACCCCTTGAGGGTACATTCGTCGCACTGCGGCCACCATCTCCTCTCCACGCGGCACGACTACGTTGACGCCGAGTTCGCGCAGCAGGGGCTCGTCCTTCGGATTCCCATCCGCAACTACCGTGAGCCCGCTTGCCCGCGCCAGTTCAATCACGTAGCCACCCAGCCCACCGACCCCACCGGTGACCAACAACGTGCCCCCAACTGGCAAGGCAAGTAGTTCAAGCGCTTGCAATGCGCTGAGGCCATTCATCGGAAGAGTCGCAACGGCCGCAAAGTCTAGGTGGGGTTCAATAGGAAGCACCGAGTCAGCGGCCACGCAGATCCAATCAGCGTGGGCGCCCCCCTGCGGCCTGCGAGGGTTCACGATGCCCATGACCTGACGAAGCAACATGTCTTCCGATATGCCTGGTCCCACGGCGTCAATCTGTCCGGAAAACTCCATGCCGGCAATGAACGGTGGCTCGAGTTGCGTCATCATCGATGCATGCTCGCCGCTTCGCATTTGAACATCGGTGGGGTTTACGGTGGCCGCCGCCACGCGAATACGCACCTCGCCGTCTGCTGGTTGGGGCCTCCGCCTCTTGATGACTTGGAGGACTTCTGGACCGCCGAACCGGGCGAAGCACACCGCCCGCATCGAAGCGCGAAGCGTCGATCTCCCGCTGAACCCTCTTTGATCCGAACTTGATTCAGTCATGGTGATTCTCATGAAGATAGGAGGTGGCTGAAGTAATGGCCTCTCGTTCCGGCTACGGTGCCAGAGTGATCAATCCCGGTGTTTGCAGATCATCATACGAGAGTGTAAGATTATCCCATCTTAAGAGATTTGTTTTTAAGATGCTGATATTGGTCGCCCGCTTAGGGATGATGATCCGACGTGACAACCAGCAGGCACGAGCGGGACGGAAGCTAAGAACCAAAGGTCCGCAGAGCAAGCAAACCAGTCGGTCTGAAATGATGGATACAAATGAGTAATTGGAAACTGAAATCTGCGGTAGTTCCCGTGACGGGAGCGGCGTCCGGCATCGGTCTTGCCTTATGCAAACTGCTGCGGGCGGAAGGCGCGACGCCAGCAATGATCGATGTCAATCGAGACAGGCTCCTCTTTGCGGCGAGCGAGGTATATGGCAGCGCTGAAGAGGCGGCCCGCCATGCATACGCCGTTGACGTCTGCAACTCTCACGCGATCGACGCGTGCTTTGAGGAGATTCTGCATACCCATGGTCCGACAACGCATGCCGTCGCTGGTGCTGGCATCGTCGGCCCATCCAACGTGCTGACGGACACAGATGAGCAGTGGCATCGCGTTATCGATGTCAACCTCAATGGGGCCATGTATTTTTGCCGCGCCGCGGCCCGGCAGATGGTTGCGGCCAAACGTGGCGGAGCTATTGTGACCATCGCCTCAATCGCTGGCTTAAAAGCCAAGGAGAACAGAGCTAGCTATGCGACATCTAAAGCAGCATTAATCAACCTCACGCGGGCGCTTGCGTTGGACCTCGGAGGCTTTGGCATCCGCGTCAATGCGCTAGCCCCTGGAGTCATTGACACGCCGATACAGAATAGCAACCGGACCACCCTTGATGTCGTCGCAGAAACTATCCCATTGAAGCGAATAGGCGTCAGCGATGAGATCGCTAACGGTGTGCTATTTTTGCTGTCGACCTACGCGAGTTATGTCACCGGCGAAACGCTTGTTATCGACGGCGGCCTAACTGCGAAGTACCGCTGACCGTGCAGGACCCCACTCACTCGAGAGCCGCATGGGGCTGTGCGCCAGGTCGACTTGTGTTTTGAAGAGCGTGCACTTCGGCGACTCAGTCGAGGACCTTGGCGGCCTGAGGATCACAAGTCCGCAAGAATCAATGCCAGTTGCGGGTTATAGCTATCTCGGCGATCTTTCGATCCAGATCAGCAGTCGCTAACAAGCTTTCGGGATTTTATTGTAGCGACAGATCGCCGGTGCATTAGCTTCTGCAATCCTGGTCGTCAATGCTTCATGATTATTTTCTTTAAAATTAATAGAAACATTCTCATAATGAGGGATTTATTATATGAGTAACTCCGTAATTTACCTCCGAGACAGGGCCGATATCCACGACGTGCTGATGCGCTACTTCAACGCGGCTGACTCAGGCCGAAAGGATTTGGTGCGGAACTGCTTCACTGAAGACGTCACAGCTCAGTACGAAGGCAGACCCCAGGCTCACGGAGTGGACGCGCTAATGGCTCAGATCGCACTCTTCGACAATCTGGTTTCCGGAGCGTGCAGGGTATCAACTCATTTCGCGGGCAACTTGGTGTTCAAGAGTCAGACCGAGGAGCTTGCCGAGACCGAGCACAATGTTTTCGCGTTCTTGGTGAATTCCGATGGCACAACAGTATTGGCGCGGAGTTTGCGCTACTTGGACAGGCTGAAGCGTGTGAATGGAGAATGGAGAATATTTGCACGTCTACACACGCTCGATTGGAGCTGCGAGATGCCCTGCACCTTTGCTCGGGCCTTTGCCTTGAAGGCTAGGGACTTCCCAGCGGATTGGCCGACCGGAAGGTGATCCAAGCCACGCGCACCCGCCTGTTTGCACGCACCTACCACCGTCGCGACAAGGCACCAAGCATCTGTTAGAAAACGTCCTCAGCCTAGGAACAATCGTCAACTTACTCGGCTCGACCTGCGGTCGCGCCGCCATCCACCATGTAGACCCCCCCGGTACAGAAGCTCGCTTCATCGGTGGCCAGGAACAAGATCATGTGCGCCACCTCGGCCGATGTGCCTTGGCGCCCAAGAGGAATGAGGCGCGCCTTCGTCTCTGTAGTGTTTGCTTCCGAGAATGCGCCTTGATTCAGGTCTCGCGCCATAGGAGTGTCAATCGACGCAGGCGCAACGCTGTTCACCCGAATGCGTTGCCCCGCGCCGTCCATGGCGGCAGCACGAACCAATCCGATCACGGCATGCTTGGAAGCAACGTAGGCCGACATGTTGGGCGTGGCCCGCGCACCAGACGTTGAAGACATGACGACAATACTGCCGCCCGTGCTAGCCATCGCCTTCATCGCGTATTTCAGGCCCAGCCAAGTGCCTCGCACGTTGACCGCCATCACATGGTCAAAAGTCTCCACAGGATAGTCAACAAGGCGCTCAACTCGACCGGCGACCGCCGCGTTGAGCACTGCGACATCAAGCCTGCCAAATCGGTGAACAGCCAAATCGACCATTTCGCGGCACGCGCGGTCATCGGTGACATCGGCACAATGGAACGAAGCTTGACTACCCAGTTCTTGGGCAAGCGCTTTCAGCGGCACTTGAAGTAGATCTACCAGAATGACCTGCGCACCCTCCGCCACAAAACTCGTGCAGTCTCAGCTCCAATGCCGCGCGCCGCACCCGTTATCAGAACGACTTTATCTTCGAGCCTTCTCATACTCATTACTTGAACATTGCACTCAACTCTTCAACCTGAGTCCTACGCTGTCCCGCTCAGTTCAGCGCGTCGCCCTCCCCCGATCACCGATGCATCGTCGCCAGGAAGATCCGGATCTGTGCTCGGAGAGTAGAGCCCTCCCCCCGCAACGTGCTTGTGGCACATGCACGCGCTACACAGACACTGTTTTGCAGTCGTCAGAAGCCATGAACTCCGCACGCGTCGGAAGACTCGCACGGGCCGGCTGCCATCCCACGTGTCCGCGAGCGTCTTAATACCGCCGAAATACTTCGCTCGGTCGGGCGCATCGGGGCAATCTCCAGGAAGGCTCCAAAATGAGCGGGGCCTTCGTAGTCCAGAAATGAAGGGCCTCATCGAGATCAGGCACCACGAAGGCAAGTTGCATTCGCTCACCCAAAAATGAATGAAGAGAAGTCGACGTGGAGACAGGAAACATTGTTGGACCTTTCGATCAAGCGGTGCAGAAACGCAATGCGCTACCCACTCCATGCAAGCAAACACAAGAAAAAATATTCCAAATAGTAGGACAAAATAACATCGAACGCAAGCCTGAGCTTGCCCCGCTTTTTCTCGCACTCTTAGCCAATTTCTCGGGCGCAGTCGCTCAGAATGATTGGATGGATATACTGAAGCACCCGACCCCTTAGGCGCATTTAATAGGCGAGAAGATTGAGATGGCAAAGGAAATGAGCACTGCTGAGGTACCGTCAAAACCAAGGACTAAGCGGGCTCCCAGGAAGGAATCCGAACTCTCCCTCACAGCCGGCGAGGCGCCATCGAACAGCTTGGTTCGCTTGCTTGAAGTACTCACCCTGTTCACGCCCGCGGCGCCGGTATGGTCCAGCGAGGAGCTCATCAGATCGCAAGGTCTTTCCCGGTCCACCGGTTATCGCTACATCAAAGCGCTTGGCGATGCTGGACTTATCGCCGCTGTGTCGAATGGACACTACATCCTGGGGCCGCTCATCATTCAGCTGGACCATCAGATCAGGCAGTGTGACCCGCTGTACATCGCCTCTGGGGAAATTCTGGAATCGTTAGTCCAAGCAACCGGATGCTCTGCGCAAGTCTGCGCGCTCTATAGCAGCACGGTGCTTTGTGTACGGGAGGAGTTAACGGAGGATAGCCCTCCGAATATTCTTTCGCGCGGGCAGCAGCGTCCGTTGTTTCTTGGCGCAGCCTCGAAGATCATCCTTGCACATTTGCGCCCTCATCAGCTGAGAAGCATATACAAAAAATCCGCCAAGACCATTGCGACGTCCGGACTGGGCGCGGACTGGACGGCTTTCCGAGAGACACTTGGTCGCATCCGTTTGGAGGGTTACACGTATACGGTTGGTGAGATCAACCCTGGCGTGTTCGGTTTATCCGCCCCCATCTTCAATCGGTCGGGCCACATCCTCGGCAGCCTTGGCATCACGGGATCTCCGTCCCGCATCAAGCGCAGCGAAATACAAAGTTTCTCCAACATAGTCGTCGAGGCGGCGGCAGCGGTAACCGAACGAGTCGGCAACACGAACGTTGGCACCGACCGACCGCCACGGGCCGTTGGTTGAAGCAAGTCCGTCAGTAGCGTCTATTTCGCCAGCCCAGATAAGAAGGCAACGCAGTCTTCATGGCTGGTCGCTGCCGCGCAATCGCACCGGCTTGGTGCTAAATTGAGTCGCTGTCAGGGACAAGCACTTGGCCCACATAGAGGCTAGCCCTGAGCCTTTCGCATTTAGGGGACGCCATGCATAAAAGCCGCCACATGAGCCGGGAGACCGGAAAGTTCGTTCGGGTTACGCCCGGTAGCCAGTCCTTGGAGCGTGGAATCCGGCTTCTCCGCGCCTTCCTCGAAGGGGCACCAAGCCTTTCCAACTCTGAGCTTGTGGCGAGGGTGCAATTGCCCAAGGCGACGGTGAGCAGATTGAGCCGGTCTCTTGTGGATGCGGGGATGCTTGAGTTCGATCCCAAGGAAGAAGCCTACCGCCTAGCCCCATCTTGCCTGAGTCTTGGACGGGCCTTTCAGTTCAGTCGTTCCGAACTCGGAACCGTTAACGGCTTGCTAGAAGCGTTTGCCCGAGAAAACCAAATCAATGTCGGACTATCCGCATATGACCACGTGCATATGGTTTATGTGACGACGTTTCGCAGGGGACGGAGCGTCCAGACTCGGACGGTGGCAGCAGGCCTTCGTCTGCCTATCGAGACCTGTTCGCCAGGTATCGCTTATCTCGCGCATCTTGGGGCGCGCGAGCGCGCGGCTGTTTACGCCATGCTGGCGGAGCAACGTGGGCGGGAGTGGCCAAAGATTCGGGCGACTCTGAATGTTGCGATTCGCTCTGCACGAAAATTGGGATACAGCCAAGCGAGTTCAGTTTTTGGCAATGCAGGCGTTGGCACTACAGTCCTAGGGCCTCAGGGTTCAACATATGGACTCAACGCCAGTTACTTGGCATCCGCGGGCCCTCCTCCTCACCTTACTATTCAGACGCTCGGTCAGAAACTTCTGTCGTTGGCTGCAGAGGTGGAAGCAGCCTGGGTCACATCGCCTTGACACGGCATTCCATTCACCGACATTTGAGCGACTCAATGGAAGCGGTCAGACCAGATTGATCATGCGATTGGTTAGATAGCTTTGTCGGTTTTTTTCCTCAACCCGACTCAGCACGGATGCAGAGAGACTCAAGAATGTATGTTCCGCACCAGGCTCGCCTGAGCACGAAATGTAATATTCCCTGCATCATCAACGGCTTCGCATCCCACTGAGGCGAGGCTACGTCCCACACGCAGCGTCTTTGCCTGCATCACCACCCCTTTGCCAGGACTTGCTGTGATGTATTGTGCCGAGAGGTCAACGAGCCGCCAGTCTTGCGAAAGTGCGGCTAAGCAGATTCGTCCGCCGAGACCAAGCAAGAGGCCGCCCTGAATGTCTCCCACTCGGTTGGCAGTGTGCAGGCCTCCCGCCACGCGAAGTGCAGCCCAGCCATCACCGTGAGTGGCCGAACAGCCCCAGAAACGCTCAATGAATGCATGGTCCTCCCGCGATTCGGCATCAGCCAAGCGTGCGCTATTCAAAACGAACAATTCTTCCGGCGTCAGTTCTTCGGGTGCAAGAGGCTGCGTACATTCGAGCGCACTGCACTTGGAAAGCGGATGGGAAGCCACTACACGCCGGCTATCGATAGCAGCAAAGCTCGCCTCCCCAATGCAGCAAAGCGAGCCGTTCGCTTCCACGGTTAAAGCTGTTGTCGCCATCCGCACAGCCGAATTGGCCGGGTTGAGCTTTAGTTCTGCGGCAGCCCGAAGTTTTCCATCTGCAGGGAGCACACCCAGGCTGAGACGAATGCTGACGGTAGCAACGCGAGCCGCATTTCCCATTCGCCCGCGCACTGCACCGGCCATAGCCACATCAGCAAGCACACCCAATGCTTCCAATGAAACCCTCCGCTGCGCGCCGATGCAATGGGGGCCAGCATACATAGATACTTCTGCGCGCTTTTCCGTCAATTGCTCGAATGCGAGGCCGAGGTAGTGGGCTGGAAATTGCCAGCCAGGTGTGCGATTTGCATTGAGCGCTTGCAGAACACGTTGGATATTGGGCGATGTGTTCATCTGAATCGGGATGAGGAGTTTGAAGGGCGATTGATTTTGCGACGCCGCCGCCTGAGCGCACCCACCTCTCATCAGCTGGATTCTGCCAGCAAGGGACACAATGCAGACTGTTCCCGTTTCAGTATTCGAAACACATGAACATCTCTAGCGGAGAGGTGGACACCAACCGCCACTTTCCCAATACCAGAGGATATGCAGGATGGGCCCGACCACGATGCCGACCACGCTTGAGACTCCAAGGATGTGCCCCGCGTTCTGCTGGGGCAGGATCCGCAGCACCGCCTGGATGACGCGCAGCGCACCGAAGAAGTTGGTCTCGGACTTCCGCCTTCACCTCTCCCAGCTTCGCTGCTTCGGTGGCGCCGACCAGTGCATAGCCTGCGTTGTTCAACACGACATCGAGGCGCCCGAAATGCCGGTGGGCAAGCGCCACTGCATCTAGGACCTGCTGTTCGCTGGTGACATCCAGCGTAAGCGGCAGAATGTGCTCACTGTAGTGCTCGACGAGACCATCTAGCGATGCCACGTCGCGTGTGGTAGCCGCGACCTTGTCGCCGCGCACCAGGGCGGCCTTGGCCCAGACACGTCCAAATCCGCGGGCAGCGCCTGCGATGAACCAGACTTTTGCAGGCGTTTCTCTTCCTCAGTCGCTAAAGATGTGATGACCGGAACCTGCGTGGGGGCAGGCGAGCCTCCGGTTTCCAACGGCAGCCGGTTCCCAATGCCCGAGAACTGCTCATCAAGAGACCGTCTTAAACGCCTTTACGCGGAATCCCCGTAGCCATACGAATGAAACTGTCGAAGGCCCGGTCAGAGAGTAGGCGGCGCAGAAAGATCATGGGTTTGGCACCGAAGCCGACGGCATAGCGCGTCTTTGGACGGCCGGCGCTGACTGCCTTGCCGATCGTATCCGCGATCAAATCAGGCGGTGACATGCGCTTGAGGTTGGCTTCGCTCACCATCGTCTTGAGCAAGGCATTGGCCTGTCCGGCATAAGCGCCCTTGCTAGAAGTCTCGCGCAGCTTGTCCGCAGCAATTCCGGCCCACTCTGTCTTGATGCCGCCTGGTTCAATGACCACCACGTCGATGCCGAAAGGCTGCACCTCCACGCGCAGGCAGTCGCTGATCCCCTCGAGCGCAAACTTGGTGCCGTGGTACCAGGCGCCCAGCGGCGTGTGGATCTTGCCGCCCATCGAGGTGATGTTGACGATGGTTCCCGAGCGCCGCTTGCGCATGTGCGGCAAGGCCAACTGAACAAGGCGCACGGCACCGAACACGTTGACGTCGAACTGTGCGCGGGCCTCATCGAGGGGTACGTCCTCTACGGCACCGTAGGAGCCATAACCGGCGTTGTTGATCAGGACGTCGATACGGCCCGACTTGTCGATGATTTCCTGGACGCCCGCCTGCATCGAAGCGTCATCCGTCACGTCCATAGCCAAGATTTTGATGCCAGCGTCCGCCAGGTCTCGCATCCGGTCTACGCGGCGCGCTGCGGCGTAAACCGTGTAGCCGAGGGCCTTCAACTTGAGGGCGGTGGCTTCGCCGATGCCGGACGATGCGCCTGTGACGAGAGCGACTTTCGTATTCATTTCTAAAATCCTTGGTTCGAAAATTTGATGCGCATGGCGCCTTGGGGTTTGGTTCGCCTTCTGTGCTACCCACTGTACGCAGCGGGCGGCGCCAGCTCCCTAGCGATTCGCGCCAGTCTCTAAGCAAACCACGCCAAACTTAGTTGCTAACGTCAGCGGGTATTTTGCAAATAGCTTCGCAAGGCCTTGAGCGCTCCATAGGGCGCATCTACCACCATCTGATTGGCCAACCAGCTGGGGATCGAGCCGCCCGGGGAGGCATGCATCTGATAGGTAACGTTCACACCACCAGCGTTGGGCACCAGCTTCCACTGCCCTTCGGCTTTTGGAATCCGCACCTTGCCTTCGCGCAGCGGTATGTAATCGGGGACGGCTTCCACCCGTGCGGTGACCGCGCTATCACTGTCCCGTGAATAGGTGAAGTGGTAGACGCCGTCGCGGTTCGATACGGGCCAAGGCGCCTTGTAGTCTAAGTAGTGGAACTGTTCGCTGTCGGTGGCCTTGAGCAGTTCCGAGACGGCGACGTCTGGCATCCACTTGCGGAATGCATCCGCGTCGCGCAGGACCCGCACGACGCTGTCGGGAGTCGCTTCGAGTTGGACCTCGCCCCTGAATTCCCTTAGGGGCGAGTCCGGGACGGCGCGCACGTAGACCTTGATGCCCTCGGAATCCTTGGCGAGCGACCAACCGTCCTGCGCGAAAGATGGCTGGGCCAGGAACAGGGCCGTCAGGGCGGCGGCAGAGAATCCGGCATGCTTGATGTTCATAGGGAACTTCGATGTGGTGGTGACACCACGACCATAGAGCCGAACTTCCCGCCGCCTACCTGCCAATCGCGCCACTTTGACAGCAATCCGTGTCAGCCCCTGATGGAAAGGACTCGTCGACGCGCCTGCCGATAGCCTACTGCGCGTTCAGGGGCCAACGCCATAGTGTCGCAAGGCAGCTGACAATGTTGGCAAGGCAGCGACCGCTGCCTCATAGCCCTGCTTCCTGGCGGCTTCCCGGCCAGCCGCGTCATCAAGTCCGGCCGATGCGATGGCCGGCGCGATGAGAACATCGGCTGATGCCGTTTCCGGGCCCGAAAGCAGGCAACTCTGCGTCTGGGACACCCTCAGCCACATCGACATGGCGGATTTCGATGGGTATCGCGGACCATTACAGTAGATGTCCACGGCGATGACCACGTCAGCGCCCAAAGCACGGGCTGCGCGCACAGGTACCAGTGAGGCGACGCCACCATCGACAAGTTCATGGCCGCCGGATTGCACGGGTAGAAATACGCCCGGAATAGCCGCCGACGCCCGCAGCGCCTCGCCGGCATCTCCTTGGGTGATTACGTAGGGTAAGGAGCGGTCGATGTCCGTGGCCACGGCGGCGAACTGCATTGGGAAGCGTTCGATCGGCTGATACCCGACCAATGTGTTGACCCAACGTGCCAACGCTTCGCCCTTGACGAAGCCCGGCCCATGCAGGGTCACATCGGCCAGCGAGGTCACACGCATGGAATTGGCTAGCTGCCAGAGCTGGTCTGGGGAGGTGCCGGAGGCATAGGCTGCCCCGATGATTGACCCGATGGAGGTTCCCACCACCAGGTCAGGACGAATGCCTGCTTCTTCCAGTGCTTGCAACACTCCTATGTGCGCATAACCACGCAAACCGCCTCCGCCGAGCGCGATGGCACCCGGGGTGACGTCGCCTGTCGTTCGGAAACTGGGGCCATTGGCTGTGTTGACAAGCCCCCCGCCACCAGCCATGCCCCTTTCAAGGCCTCGCCCCGTTCAGGCGTTCCCGCGCAAGCGGCAAGCAGCACGACCGTCAGCACCAGCGGGAGCAAGCGGCGCGGCACCCACTTCATCAACGAGTTGGCCGGCTCAATGCTCACTGCCGACCTTGGCAAGCACGTTCGATGCGAGTACTACCACGCCTTGCGCCGTCGGAACAGTCTTGACCAAAGACAGCGCCACAGCACGCGCGTGCACCGGCCGGTAGGCGCCGGGAAGAATAGGAGCGAGCACCTTTGCGATCGGGATCGAAATGATCTCCCCGATGCGCGGCGGTTGCCCCAAGCCGTCCCGGTAGTCCAGCAGCAGAGAAGGTTGGGCAATCACCAGCGCCGAGAGATCCATCGCCTTAAGCGCATCCTCCAGCTCGCCCTTGACACGGTTGTAGAACATGGAGGCTCTGGCGTTGGCTGCGGCCGCACTGACCAAACCAATGCGTCGTGCCCCTGCCTGAACAGCCGCCCGAGCCACCGCCAGGTTGGCCTCTAGGTCAACGGCGCGGAAGGCCTCTTTGCTGCCCGCTACTTTTATCGTGGTGCCCAAGGCCAAGTACACCTCGTCGACCTTAGGCAGTTCGGGTAAATGGCTGAAATCCACGATGCGGACATCAAGCTTTGAGTGACGCACATTCAGCGAACGGCGGCTCAGGGCATGTACTGCCGAGATTGTGTGATCGGCGAGCAACGCCTGGAGCATCAAGCCACCGACCAGGCCCGTCGCACCCGCGAGCAGCACCGTTCGTTGTTCAGCATGCGTGGCCATGGGTGATTTTCTCAGTTCAAATGCATGGCGTTGCGGGCACTGTCGGGCGTCTGCCCAGTCCAGTCCTGGAATGCGCGATAAAAGGAATTGGGATCCTCGAAGCCCAACAGGAAGGCGATCTCGCCACCGGACATCTTGGTGTTAGTCAAGTAGTGGCGTGCCAGGTTTTCTCGGGTGGCATTGACCATGGCGCGGAAGTTCTCTCCCTCATCGTCCAGGCGGCGCTGCAGCGTGCGCTTGCTCATGCCAAGGCGTTCCGCGGCCTTTTCGATGGTGGCCGCATTACTCGGCAGCAGCTCCAGCAGAACTGCACGCACGCGTTCGGCTGTCGTGGCGGTCGCATCCAGTTCGCTAAGCCTG
The DNA here is from genome assembly GCF_016082275.1 of Variovorax sp. E3. Classification (GTDB taxonomy): domain Bacteria; phylum Pseudomonadota; class Gammaproteobacteria; order Burkholderiales; family Burkholderiaceae_C; genus Variovorax. Next base: position 39,361 of record NZ_MOWM01000022.1, on the reverse strand, counting down.
CGGCGCAAGTCGGGCTCGAAAACGCGCCACATGCCTGCGTTGACTGTGAGGAACGGGCGCAACACATCCGCCGCCGAAAAGGTGATGCTCAGCGTAGTCCCCTGTTGCACCGGGGCGCCGAAGAAGTTCTCGTAGCGCTGCAAATAAGCGCTCGGAGGGAGTTCTGGAAGTGCTACGCGCAACGCCTTGACCGGCTCGCGAGTAGCGAGCCGAGCGAGACGCACGTAGAACGCGATTTCGGCCACTTGCAATGAAAACGGCACCTGCATCTGTACGGTCAGCCAGCGAGGCAGAACCGTCAATTCCCCACCATTGCCCACCTCGACTTCGAGACTCATGGGCACCAAAAGCTGCTTGTATTTCGCCAAGCGCTGCACCGCTTGCATCAGGTTCGTGCTGCATAGCGCTGCGAACAGAGGCGGATCGAAAGATTCCACCGAAAGGGTCTCAATGATGCGCAACGGAAACATGACATCGCCGGCGTCCGCTTCCAAGGACCGCCAAAAACGAAAATACTCCTCCGTAGTTAGCCTATGCCCCTCACGCGAAAACAGGTCTTCAGGAAGGCCAGCCCTACGCAGCACATGGTTGGGCTCGACACCGAAGTCCTTAAGCAAGACTTGCCACCTGATATCCAGCGAAAAGGTTTGATTGCGTGTCATTGGGATACTCCCGGCTGGGCTCTTCAACACTGAAAATAGAAGGTTCAGTATATGGACCGCAGCCCGCCGGCAACATGCAAACTGCGCCACACGCCACTCAATCGGCGCCACCAAAATTTCGTTGCATGTGCCCAACCTCGTTCTGTTGGTCGCCGCTACATTGAGAGTCCCAGCTTTCGTTCCACCTCCCACGTAATCCCGTCCCCACGTAGCGTTGCGGCGAAGTGTTGTGCAATCCGCTGCTCCACAACCGGTTTCCATGGCACTAGGCTGAATGCTTTGCCGCTATCGAGAATCGCGTAACGCCCGCTGGCGAGCATCACGCTGCGGCGATAGGTGCCGGCCACGCGCTGGCCATCGGCCTCCGACCGATGTTCCAGCCCGGTTTCGGTCGAGATCAGCTGCGCAGACTGTGCCAGTTCGCGCCCACGCAGCTTCGCCAGCAGGTTGCGCGCGAGCACGACACGCTGCCCGCGATGCTCGGCCAGTCCTTGTTCTGTCAAAAAGTCGGCGCGCTGGCGCAGCGTGTCCTTCACCTCAGCCCCAAAAGCCAAGGTCGGCCAGCCCCTTGCCGCCACCGATCAACTGCTGGTCGAGCCAAATGGCGCCGATCACGCGAGCCTGCCGCTCGATAGGCAGATGCGATTTCAGCTCCACCGCCACGCCCCCGCCCAGGCGCTGCACGTCGTACTGGCGGCCGGATCGGCCAAATCGGCGGGGACGCGCCGGAGACCTTCGGCCGCTCGCTCCACGTGCCGGCGGGGCGCAGCGCTTCAAGCCGGCGCACGTGCGTGGCTAGCCGTAGCAACGGCAGTTGCACTCGAAGATGTCGGCCATGACGCGACGCACGTCGACGTACTTGTCCGCGACATCGAGCCGCGCCCGATGGTAGAAGTAGGAGCTGCGGGGCAGGACCGCTTCATGCAGCAGCTCGGTCAGCCCGTAGGTCGATCTCAGGGCATCAACCAGCTGCGTCTTCTCCCGATTCGTCAGGGGCTGCCGGCTGATGCCCAGGTCTTTTTTAGGAGTTCGTTCGCCTTCTTCAACAGGTCTTGCTCGGGCCGCAGGCGCGGGCGCAGGATATCTTGTCGCAGAGCCGCCGCCTGTTGTTCTCACTCGGCCAGCTCAGGGCTTGGCGGAAGATCTTGCTTGCGCTTCATGGATGCAGGTGCGTTGTGGCCGAGCAGCTGAATCTTCCAGGTGTACAGCGATGGACGAGACACGCCCAGTTCCTCGGCCACCAACTGCGCGCTGCCTTCCCCCATGCACAGCTCGATGACCGCAGACTGCTTCATCGCGGGCGTCAGGGCTTGAGGCCGGCCGACAACACGCTTGCGGAGCTGCGGATGCAACTCCTGGACCCCCGATCGACCAGATCAAATTGTTCGACAACCTCGCCTCTAGCGCGTGCACGGTTCCGACCCATTTCGCAGGCAACCTCGTTTTCAAGCAACTTACTCGCGACAGGGCCGAAGACCGAGATCAACGTGTTCGCGTTTTTGGTCAATGCGCAAGGGCAGTCGGTTGCAGCGCGCAACAGCAAAGCCTGCGCTCATCACTCGCTGCCCAGTTATCAATCGAAGAACCGGCAGCTTCGCGATTGATCAATTGATTGCGAGGCCCCCCGGGTCATACGCTACCCGCAGTGAAGCGCCCGGATTCGGACCTGTTCATCGAACACCGATGCAGGAACGCTTCATGACCCAAAAAACAGGAGACAACATGTCATTTCGGACTGGATTGGTGGCAGCGCTTCTTCTCGCTTCTGCCATGGGCCCTGCGACCGCAGAGCAGGCTTCCTGGCCAACGCGGCCAGTGCGATTCATCGTCTCATTTGCCCCCGGTGGCAGCGCCGACGGCTTGGCAAGGCTCATCGGGCAGAAGTTGTCGGAGCGGTGGGGACAAGCCGTCAACGTAGACAACCGACCCGGCGGCAACACGATCATCTCGGCGGTCGAAGCCGCGCGCGCAGCACCCGACGGATACACCTTGTACCAATCCGTCAACTCCACGCTGACGATGAATCCGTTCGCCGCTTCGAAGCTTCCTTACGACCCAGTTCGAGATTTCACACCGATCAGCCAGTTGGCTTCGGTCCCCATGATCTGGGCCGCAACCAATCAGCTTCCAGCCAAGAACATGCAAGAGTTCGTTGCGTACGCCAAAGCACATCCGAACGAGGTGACTGTTGGCTATGCCTCCATCGTCGCTCAGGCCGCCGTCGAAACCTTCATGCGCGACTGGGGTATCCAGGCACGCCTCGTTCCCTACAAGAGCGGCGTCGACATCACCAAAGCCTTGCTGTCCAACGAGATCACATTGGGTTTCGACGGGCCAACGGTCTACCCACCCCACATCAAGTCGGGGAAGCTTCGCGGGCTGGCAACGACGAGTCCGAAACGTCTGGATTCGTTTGAAGGCAAGGTGCCCACGCTCGTTGAACAGGGGCTGAGCAAGACCGAGATACCCGTCTGGTATGCGGTGATGGCTCCAGCAGGACTGCCTGAGGCTTTGAGGGACAGGATCGCGGCCGACTTGAAAGAGGTGCTGGGCATGCCGGACGTGCGCAGCCGGATCTCCGACATCGGCATGGAGACGCGGTGGACGAGCCCGGAGGACTTGACCAAGCTCATTCGCAGCGAATCGGCCGTGATCGGTCCCGTCGTCAAGGAGCTCGGCATCAAGCTTCAATGACTTGAGCCCGTCACCACGACAAAGCACAGGAGTAGACGATGCACACGTACAACCACTGGATCAACGGAAAGTTCGCGGCACCCTCTGGCGGCCAATGGCTGGACACGGTGGATCCCTACAGCAACATCGCTTGGGCTCGGGTTGCGCGAGGCAACGCAGAGGACGCCCGGCTCGCCATCGCTGCTGCGCACGATGCCATGTACAAGGGTCCTTGGAGCACGATGACTGCCACGGAGAGAGGGAAGGTTCTTCGACGAATTGGCGATGTGCTGGCCGATCCTAAAAACGCGCAACGACTTGCCGAGATCGAGTCTCGAGACAACGGCAAGATCCTTGTGGAAATGCAAGGTCAGTTGCGCTACCTTCCAGAGCACTGGTATTACTACGCTGGCCTTGCCGACAAGATCCAAGGGACGGTGATCCCGGTGGACAAGGCGGACATGCTGGCCATGACGCTCCTGGAGCCTGTCGGCGTTGTGACGGCGCTCACCGCTTGGAACTCCCCTCTCGCATTCTTTGCACTCAAGTGCGCTCCAGCGCTCGCCGCGGGCTGCTCGGTGGTGTTGAAGCCATCGGAGTTTGCCTCTGCCAGTTCTCTTGAATTCGCAGCGATGACACGCGACGCAGGCGTGCCAGACGGCGTGATCAACGTCGTGACAGGGCTTGGGCAGGAGATCGGAACCGTCCTCGTTGAACACCCCAACATCGGCAAAGTGACCTTCACTGGCTCCGACACGACCGGCGCGAAAGTGTACGAGGCAGCGGCTCGCGGCATGAAGCGCGCGTCGATGGAACTGGGAGGCAAATCGCCGAACATCGTGTTCAGCGACGCTGACCTCGATCAAGCGTGCGTCGGCGCGGTGGCGGGCATCTTCGGCGCCGCGGGTCAAATGTGCACGGCCGGCTCCAGGCTGCTGGTTCAGAACAGCATTCGGGAAGAATTCACGGAGCGCCTTCTCACGATGGCGGGCAAGCTCAAGATGGGTGACCCGATGAAGCCGGACACAGAGATCGGTCCCATCGCAACTCGTCCGCAATACGAGAAGGTGCTTCACTACATCGACGTGGCCAAGGCGGACGGTGCGCGTTGCATTTTGGGAGGGGGCGCCGCATCGGGACCCGACCTGGGCAAGGGGCTGTTCGTTGAACCGACCATCTTCACGGATGTCACCAACGGGATGCGGATCGCCCAAGAAGAAGTTTTCGGACCCGTCTTATCCATCATCGGTTTCGAAGACGAAGAGGATGCCATCCGGATTGGCAACGACGTCATCTACGGACTGGCTGCGGGCGTTTGGACGGGAAACATCGGGCGCGCGGTGCGCATGTCCAAGGCGCTGCGCGCAGGCATGGTTTGGGTCAATACCTACAGAGCCTACAGCTTCATGGTGCCCATCGGGGGCATGAAGCACTCTGGTCTGGGCAGGGAGAGCGGCATCGAAGCCATTCACGGGTACTTGGAAACGAAGAGCGTGATGATCTCCACCGCTGAGGCTTCGCCCGCGAACGCCTTCCTCCAACGGTGACCGACCACAAAGAAGAAGCGAAAGGGAAGGCCACCTTCCTGCCGCAGCAAGCCCATGGATTCATTTGACTACGTCGTCATCGGTGCAGGGTCGGCAGGCTGTCCCGTTGTGAATCGCCTGAGCGAGAACGGCAAGTTCAGCGTCCTGGTTCTCGAGGCGGGCCCACGAGACACCAATCCCTGGATTCACGTGCCACTCGGCTTCGGCAAGACGTTCGCGAACAAGCACGTCAACTGGTGCTTCTTCACCGAGCCTTCGTCTGGCCTGGACGGACGCTCGGTGTACTCGCCCTGTGGCAAGGTTTTGGGCGGATCGAGCTCCATCAATGGTCTGGTCTACACCCGTGGCCAGCGCGAAGATTTCGACGGCTGGGAACGTGCCGGCAACCAGGGGTGGGGCTACGACGACGTGCTCCCGTTCTTTCGAAAGTCCGAAAACCAGCAGCATGGCCAGGACGACTTTCACGGCGCCGCTGGCCCACTGCAAGTCTTCGATGTCAACGATTGTCATCCCTTGAGCGCCGCGTTCGTCGACAGCGCGACCGAGGCAGGCATCCCGCGCAACACCGACTTCAACGGGTCGCGTCAAGAAGGCGTGGGCTCCTTCCAGGTGACGGCACGCACGGGGCGACGCGTCAGCAGTGCGGTCGCGTTTCTCAGAACAGCGGAGCGACGCAACAACGTATGCGTGAAGACAGGGGCCGAGGTTGAACGGCTCGCGATCGACAACGGCACGGTGACGGGACTGACGTACCTGCAGGGCGGTCAAAGGCACAAGGCCATCGCCAGGAAGTCGGTTGTTCTTTCGGCAGGCGCCCTGAATTCGCCGGCGATCCTACAGCGTTCAGGCATCGGTCGACGCGAGTGGCTGCAGGCGGCTGGCATCGAGGTGCAGCACGAGCTAAGGGGAGTCGGCTCCAACTTGCAGGACCACATCCAGGCCCGCTTGGCGATCCGCAGTCGTCGTCTCAGCACCCTCAACAGCCAGGTGGGAAATCCGCTGCAGCTCGTGCTGATGGGGCTGCGCTACGCGTTCTTCCGTCGAGGGCCTCTGGCGTCGGCGGGAGGACAGACAGGCGGCTTCGTGCGCACACGAGAGGAACTGGATCGGCCTGACATCATGTACTTTGTCATGCCGTTTTCCAGTGCCGATCTGCGGAAAGGACTCGACCGTTTCCCGGGTTTCACGATCGCTAGCTGCTTGCTCCGCCCCGAAAGCCGTGGAACCGTTCGCGTTCGGTCCAATGACCCGAAGGACTCTCCTTTGATCGATCCGAATTACCTGGCTGCCGAGAGCGATCGACGCACCATGCTCGATGGGCTGCGACTGGCGCGCCGCATCGCAGACATGGGTCCATTGCAGCAGGAGATCGCGTGCGAAGAGCGACCGGGCCGGTCCGTCGAAAGTGACGACGATCTGCTTCGCTACATCCGCGCCACCGCCAGTTCGGTGTACCACCCCGTGGGCACATGCAAGATGGGGATAGATCTCGATGCGGTCGTGGACGCTCGCCTGCGTCTCCGAGGACTCGGCGGACTGACCGTCGCAGATGCATCGGTGATGCCCACCATCGTCTCCGGCCCCACGAACGCTGCATCGATCATGATCGGCGAGCGAGCGGCATCGTTCCTGCTGGAAGATGGCCAGTCCTGAGCACGTCAGGCGCTGATTGGAGCCTGGCACGTCGGCCAGGCGCTCGTACCCGGCGCCTTGAAGCCGCCGCATGCGCAGCTTTCGTGCGCGTCAGCGCAGCGCGTCCCCCAAGCCTTTCGTGGGCATCTTTTCAGGGCCAAAGCTTGAACTCTCATCGACCCTTCTCGAAGGATACCAAGCCCTGAATAAACACGCGCCAACGCCAAAAGAACAGTTGTAATTTGTCCAACATTGCGGGATATTATTATCAATCGCTGGTGCCATCTCTTACTTTGACAGCGACTAGAAGCAACCCTGTCGGCGTGTTGAGGCGCCAATCACTCTCATCGGACTGTGAGCCGAAGCAGTCTTATGGGATAGATGACGTTCTCTGTTGCCAGACAGTGAATCAGCGAGGCGTGCGTACCCCCCCTTCGGATCGGGGAAGTCGCGCGGACCCTGTGCCGATCGACGTCAATCGATCGGGATGGCAGACAACGAAACGGAGACAACATGAAAGTCAAAAGCATTTGCGCGGTGTCGCTCGGACTGTTGATGAGCGCCTCGCTTCACGCGGACACATTTCCAACCAAGCCGGTGCGCATCATCCTTCCATTCCCTGCCGGCACCGGTCCTGACACCGTCATGCGCCACGTTGGAGAAAAGCTGGCCAAGCAGTGGGGCCACCAGGTGATCGTGGACAACCGCCCCGGCGGCAATGGCTGGATCGCCATGGAGGCGGCAAAGCGATCGACACCCGACGGGTACACGTTCGTTCAAGTCGATACGCCACTCGTCAGCCTCATGCCCCATCTCTACAAGAAGCTGCCTTATGACCCAGGTTATGACTTTGAGCCGGTGGCAACGCTGTTTCGCAACTATTACTTCGTGACGGTTTCCTCCGAGTCCAAATGGAAGAACGTCGCCGATCTGGCGGACGCCGCAAGGAGCAAACCTGGACAGGTCACGTACGGCTCGTCTGGGTATGGAGGAAACCTGCATCTGGGTGGTGCCATGTTGGAAGCGGCCACCAAAGCGCGGATGAACCACATCCCCTACAAAGAGACACCCCAGATTTACATTGACGTCAGCAAAGGCGACGTCGACTGGTCCATGGGAACCGCGTCGACGACGGCGCCTTTGCTGAGTTCCGGAAAGATCAAGTACCTGGCGGTCACGTCGCCTTCGCGGCTTCCCGCATTTCCCGACGTTCCGACGGTCGCAGAGGCTCGTGGCCCTTCCGGTTTTGAATTGAGATCGTGGGTCGCGCTCCTCGCACCTCGCGGCGTGCCCAAAGCGATCGCCGAGCAAGTGAGCTCTGACATCGCGAAGGTGCTACAGGATCCCGACGTCCGTGCGCGCATGCTCGCCGTTGGCTTTGAGCCTTTCACCACGACGCCATCGGAGTTGCAAAAGGTCATCCAATCAGATTCGAGCATGTACAAAGATCTCGTGACTCGACTCAACATTTCGCTTGAATAACCTCCCCATCAAAAAGGACTGTCCATGCAAGGAGTAGTTTTTCGCGGCCACCGACACCTTGAGCTGATGACGTTCCCCGATCCCACTCCGGATCCGGACGGCGTGGTGATTGAGATCAAGGCGTCTGGCTTCTGTGGCAGCGATCTGCACCATTACCGCGGCGAGCGCGGAGCGTCTTTGTCGAGCAAAAGCGCGCAGTTCCTGCACGACCGCGGATTGACCGCAGATCAGCCAATCATCGCCGGGCACGAACCGTGCGGCGTCGTTGCCGAGGTGGGATCCAACGTCGATCAAAAGGTGATCAAGCCCGGCGATCGCGTGATGGTCTACCACTACGACGGTTGCCGGTACTGCCATCAATGCCGAACCGGATGGGTGCAGATGTGCGATAGGGGCTCCACCATCTACGGACAAACTGCTCACGGCGGTCATGCGCAATTCATGAAGGCCCCTGCCAAGTCGCTGTTGCACCTGCCCAGCGACATCAGTTTCTCAGCTGGCGCCGCCGTGTCATGCGGCACTGGAACGGCATTCGCCGCCATCGAGCGCCTGGACCTCAGCGCACGAGACACTCTTGCGGTGTTTGGTCTCGGACCGGTCGGTCTGTCCATCCTGCAACTCGCAAGGGCCATGGGCATTGCAACGGCGGCCATCGACGTCTCACCGGACCGAGTGGCGCGAGCGGTTGAATTCGGAGCTACGGTGGCCTACAACTCGAGCGAGGTGGACCCGGTGGAGGCGATTCTCGAATGGACCCGCGGCAAGGGTGTCACGGCGGCCATCGACAGCGCCGGAGCTGCGCCAGCCCGATTGGCAGCCATCCGATCGACGGCCACCTGGGGACGGATTGGCTTTGTCGGCATCGGCCCGAGCCTTCCTTTGGACGTCACAAACGACCTGATTCTTCGGCAGCGGACGGTGATCGGTCATCTCACGTTCTCGGATGTCTCGATGGACCGCTGCGTGAAATTCGTGGCCCAGAACGGCATCGACCTGGACAAGCAATTCACGGACCGCTGGAAGCTTGAAGACGCAGCGCTGGCGTACCAGGAGTTCGACAAGCAGTTAGCGGGCAAGGCCTGTTTTGAGTTTTGACTGAATCATGGATCACGACGAAAAAACCATGTCATTGAACGAGCGGTCGACCTTGCTCCCCAACTTTCTGGAAGACCCCAACAAGAAGCATCTGATCGACGGACAGTGGGTCGCGTCGATGTCCGAAGAGCGCATCGACACGTTCAACCCGGCCACTGGCGCCGTTCTGGCAACGCTTTCGCGTGGCCGAACGCAGGACATTGATCGCGCGGTTCAAGTCGCTCGACGTGCGTTTGAGGGACCATGGCGTTTGTTCACCCCGGCCGCACGCCAACAGGTCATCATGCGCTTTGCGGAGTTGTTCGAGAAGCACTTCGACGAGTTGACGCTTTTGGAGTCCTTGGACATGGGCGCACCTCTGCACAAGAGGTTGCGGGCCGGCAAAAGCGGCATCATTCAGACCATCCTTTACTTCGCGGCGCAGGCACGCAACATTGGAGGCGCACTCCCCCACAACTCCCTCGCCGGGAACGTGACAACGATGATCATCCAGGCGCCAGTCGGTGTGGTTGGCGCCATCATCCCGTGGAACGGCCCACTGTTCTCTCAAATGCATGTGTTGGGTCCAGTGCTCGCAACGGGCTGCACGGCGGTGATCAAACCTGCAGAGGACGCTTCGCTGGCGATCCTTCGGACGGCAGAGCTTTTGTTGGAAGCGGGTTTGCCGCCCGGTGTGGTCAACGTCGTCACGGGGCTCGGCGTGGAAGCGGGCGCGGCCCTCGCCGCCCACCCCGACGTGAACCGTCTGGCGTTCACGGGGTCAACGCAGGTAGGGCGGGAAATCATCAAGGCCTCTGCCGGCAACATGAAGCGGCTGCAGCTCGAGCTCGGAGGGAAGTCGCCGGACATCGTTTTTGCAGATGCCGATCTCGAGAAAGCGGTCCCAGGTGTGGCCATGGGCGTCTACTCCAACAGCGGCCAGATCTGCTTCGCTGGCACGCGCATTTTTGTTCAGCGCGGCATCCAGGAAGAGTTCTTGGATCAACTTGCCAGCTACAGCAAGACGTTGAAGGTGGGCAACCCCTTGGAAGAAGACACGGTTCTGGGACCTCTGATCTCGCAGCGGCAGTTGGACAGGGTCTTGGGCTACGTTCGCACCGGACAAGACGAGGGAGCCTCTCTCGTTGCTGGCGGTTCGCGCATGGGGGGCGACCTGGCCGAGGGCTACTACCTGGAGCCCACCCTGTTCGGCCAGGTCACGAACGCCATGACGGTAGCGCGAGAGGAAATCTTCGGCCCCGTCGCGTCCGTCATCCCGTTCGGTACCGTCGAAGAGGCACTTCGGCTGGCCAACGACACCCCTTACGGGCTCGCCAGCGGCGTCTGGTCGTCCAACGTCAACACTGTCATGCGGATGGTGCACGGCATCCAGGCCGGCACGGTTTGGGTCAATTGCTATGGGCTGATCGATCCGGCCGTTGGGTTTGGGGGCTACAAAGAGAGTGGATACGGCTGGAAAGGCGGCGAGTCTCAGATTGACGGCTACCTCTATCAGAAAGCGGCTTACATCAACGGCTCGAATGTTTGATTTGTGCGCGATGACGGCCGATGAGCTCGCCTCACCACGCGCGAGGGCTTGGCGCCCCTGGTCGGCACATGGCTATCCAGACGTCGGTCGGGCGAGCCCTGCACCGCAAGTCGAACTCACGACACCCAAGCAATCGTGTGGGTGATAGAGGCTAGTCAAGACCACCAACCTGGCAATTTACCAAGCGCATAGCCCCCGAGCAGCAGATCGTACCAACGCCAGCGCAATCGACACCTGAGAGTTACTCCTGCAGCGGCGTGACGATGGGAAGACCCTGCGTCTCCTCGGCGGGCGGCGCCGCTGTGAGTTGATGGACGAGCTTCAATGCGAGCGCAGAGAGCTCCTTGCCTTCGCGCCACCCGACACGGTAGCTGAGCTTGGCCCACTCGCCTGAGATCGGCACGGCCACCAACCGCTCGCGTTCCTCAAGCGACAAAGTCCCGCACGATGGCTGCAAAGCAATGCCTAGGCCCGCGCCCACCAAGCTGCGTGCGGCTTCAATGGTGTCAACGCTGCGCTTGACACGCAGGTCTCGCCCAACGCCCTTCGCAGCTTCTCGAAGGTTTTCCATCAGGCACGAATCCGGACGAGTGCCGATCAAATCCTGCTCCAGCAGCATTTCGAGTGACACGCTGCCCTTCGAAGCCAGCGGGTGAACTTTTGGCATCACGGCCACGAGGTCATCTTTGCGACATTCACGACTCTGAATACCAGCGAGTTGGATATCGGACCCTCGAACGTCGAAGACGGCCAGCTCCGCCTCGCCTGCCAACAGCACCCTCAGGGTTCCCTTGTACGATTCTTCGCGAAGATCCACGTTGGCTTGCGGAAACCGACGCACCAGCTCGCCGAGCTGGTCCGCGAGAAAGTAGACGATCTGCAAGCGCGTCGACACGATTTTGAGGATGCTGAGAACGACGGGGTTCTGGGCTGCAAGCTCCGTTTGCATCGCATCGAGCGCCTTCAACACCGATGTTGCATGGCGAGCAACGATGTGGCCGGCAGCGCTGAGAACGACGCCTTTGGCGTTGCGCTCGAGGAGCTTGGTCCCTGCCAAATCTTCCAGCTCTTGAATGCGGCGAGTCGCGGCAGAGGGAACCACGTGCTCGCGCGCCGCAGCGCGGCCAATTTGGCCTTCTTCTGCGACGCTCAAAAAAAGCCTGAGGGTAAAGAGGTCCATCCTTCGCACGAGCGTGTGCACACCCACGCACGAACTCGCACCAGCGCTTGAGCGATCCATTCTTTTCTGACCGGCGCCCGAAGCATCGTCCAGTTTGGACATGACTTGAACCTTCAGTGGGCTTGGACAGCGGCTGCGCAGCCATCGACCAGTTCAACACCCACGGTACAAAACCGGTCCGGTCCGCTAGCAAGACGCAGCAGCTGCGGTGCCATGTTCATCGGCTCGGCATTGCTCCGCTCGAATTCGAACTCTGGTCACCAGAAGTCGGGCACGCACCACCGCGTCCATGCCAGGTCGATGGGGCGCGCGAACTGTTGATCAAGACCCTTTGCCAAATTCCGCCTGCTCGTCCTGGCGCTAGGACCCCACCGCTGATCGCTTCGGCGTTGATCGACGTAAAGCAGCACACCGCGAATCTTCAAGCACATGCCGCTTCGCTTCGTTCATTGAGAGGCAGACCGAAAATCATCGACTAGCTGAGACTGCCTTGCAGTCGGCAGAAGTCAAGTAATCGGCGCGGGAGCGAAACTTTCGCACGGGCGACTCCCATCCCACGCGTCGGCGAGCGCCTTGATGCCCGCGAAGTACGCGGAACGCGCCGGAGTCATCGGTGCGATCTCCAACATCACACCCAGGTGATCGGGCCCGCTGAAGTAAACGACCTTCCCGCCGCCATCGAGCGCACGGGCCGAACAAACCTCGTCGAAGCCGCTCTGCTGCAAAGCCTTGCAGGCGCCCTCCGTGTCCTCCGGCCAAAAAGCCACGTGATGCAGGCCTTGGCGTCCGCTGTCCAAGAATTCCTTGTAAGGAGAGGCTCCATCGTTGGTCTGAGCGATGACTTCGATCTGCGTCTCACCGACGTACGAAAAAGCCAGTGAAATGTCGATCTTGCTCTGCTGACCTCGGTGGATGAAATGCCTGTCGCTCATCGCGTTTTCGATGACCACAAACGGGCCAACTTTGAGCACGTCGGTCCAGAAGCGCAACGACTCGTCCAAATCCGGCACCACGAAGGCCATCTGCATGCGCTTGCCCAAATACGCAGGCAAGATTCCCAAATTCGTCGACTCCAGCACAGCGTCTCCTTGGCGTCAAAGAACGGCATGACAAACGCATGCCGCGCCCCATCAATTAATGCCTAATTGTAGGATATTTTTACGCCAAAGCTTTGCTTTTCGGCGGATTTCCTGTGCCAGAGAATGCAGAATCGAATCTCAGGAAACTGAATTCGTCGACTGACCTGTCTTTTGGGAACCCGCAAGCGCCCAATCGGTGTATCTGTCCCACGTCGCCGCTCTACCACAGCACGCCCAACCGTTTCTTGTCGGCCGCCATTCACTATGGCGCGACCAGCATCATCCTGGAGCGCTTTGACCCTGAACTCGCCCTTCAGGCCATCGAAGACCATCGGGCCAGCGTGAGCCAGTGGGGCCCGACGATGTTCCATCGCCTGCTCAGGCTGCCTGACGATGTGCGAACTCGGTACGACACCAGTTCGATGCGTTCGGCGGTCCATGCGCGGCGCCTTGCCCTGTCATTTTGAAGGAGCAGATTTTGCAATGGTGGGACCCTATGGTCAGCGAGTACACATCGGTCGGCGCGTAGAACGTTCCTGGCGCTGCTCACCGCGCTGGGCGATGCCAACACCGACAAGCTCAACCATGCCTCGCTGGTCGATGGTGCGCTGCTGGCCGAGACGCCGCTGCAGCGCTATCCGCACTGCCGGCTCGACCTGCTCGCGGACCAGCTCGGGCGCTGCAGCACGCCGATCAAGCTGATCGTCACAGACGCCGTCCTCCGCATGGACGGCGACCTAGCCGACCTGCTCTGGCCTCGGGCCCGCCGTTCGTGAACCGCTTCCCATTGTTGTTGACCCAGCACCGGCGTCTCCGTGTTCTCGTTGAATACGGGCACCGTAGCGCCCGCGCAGCACAGGGCCCTCGGGCCCTGTGCTGCGCAACTCTCATCCGTCTCCAAGACCGGTTGAACGTCCACTTCCATCGTTCGCTCCTTCGCGTTGATGGGTGGGGGAAATTCGACGACCACAACGGGATTATTGGAAGACCACTGACAGCTGGTGCAGTCAGCGCGCAGCTACATCTATACGACCGCGGCACCGCCGGCGATCGCGCATGCGCTGTTTGCCAGCTTGCGCCTCGTCGCTGGCGACGAAGGCGATGCGCGACGTAGACGACTGCGGCAGCTGATCGGCCTGCTGCGCGATGGGCGAGAAGAACACCTGGATCAGCATGGCCCGCACCGACGATGTGCACAGCCGCTCCGCGGCGCGGGTGAAGTGGAGTTCTTCGGCCACGGCAAAAAACAACGCAGATGGCGCAGTTCCATCGACCATCTCCATTTTGTTGATCGCTACCTAATGCTCAGAGCAGATCTAATTCAAGTCGTCTTGATATCGTTGAACAGGTACCACCAGCGTTACAGGAGCCGATAACTTTTAGGTGAGGCTGCTACTACGTGGCGATGAAAACTCATAAACGTCGCAGCAGGATCTATCGCGTTGAAGTAGGAACCAGCTCCGCAGTCGCGGCGCTGTTCATTTTGAGCATGTAGCCAACCACGGCGCCGCTCGACTCGCCATCAATCGGCAGTCGTTCAACCTTGAGAGCCCAAACTTTGAAGTGATAGTGATGGGTTTTGTCCCCGACCGGCGGGCACGGGCCACCATAACCTGGGTTGCCAAAATCCGTTCTTCCCTGTACAGCTCCCGAAGGCAGCCTCGATCCATTCCTGTTGCCCGTGTCCGCTGACAGACTGTGAACGTCCTTGGGGATATTCACGATCGTCCAATGCCACCAGCCACTGCCTGTCGGAGCATCGGGGTCGTACACGGTGACAGCGAAGCTTTTGGTCGACTCCGGCTCTCCAGACCATGAAAGCGCTGGTGAGATGTCCGCCCCAAAGCAGCCGGAACCATTCTGTACATGGGCATTCTTCACCTGCTCGCCATGTTTGATATCGCTGCTTGTGAGCTTGAACTCCTGCGCTTGCGAGGCCAAGGAAACCAATGAAAGAACAACGCCAAGGATAAATTTGTTCATGTAGTAATGACTCGATAAGGAGTGAATTTCGCGGGGAGTAACATTTAAAGACGTCCGCCGCGCTCGAAAACGCTAAATCGGTGCTAGCTATGCGAGGCACCGCAGACGGTACCTCGCGAAAGCTGGTGACGTTACTGACCGTTGCGACTCTGCTTACTTCAGATTCTTCTGGAAGAAGTCAGTCAGCTTGGCGAACGGAATAAGGTCAGTGCGGTCGTAGAGGTCAACATGCCCGGCGTTCGGAATGACGACCAGTTCCTTGGGTTGACCGGCCAGCTTGTAAGCCTCTTCGCTGAACTCTCGGGAGTGGGCTTCGGAGCCCGTGATGAACAGCATCGGGCGGGGTGAGATCGTCTCGATGTCGTTGAACGGGTAGAAGTTCATTTGCTTCACTTCCGCGGTGATCGGGCGATTGGTCGTGAGATACAGCGAAGAACCCTTCGGGACGTATGCGCCGCGCTTGGTGCGGTAGAAGTCGAAGAACTCGCGCTCGATCGCGCCAGCGTCCGGGCGCAGCGTTTCGAGCATGCCGTCGGAATACTTCTTCTTACCGCCCAGGAACTCCACGTAGCGCTGTTCCGCGGCTGCGGCGATGAACTGCTTGCGCTGCTCAAGCGATTGAGAGTGATTGAGGCCGTTGCGGGTTACGCTACCCATGTCGTACATGCTGACCGTGGCGATCGCCTTCAAGCGAGGGTCGATCTTGGCTGCGCTGATGGCATAGCCGCCGCTGCCGCAGATGCCCAGAATACCGATCCGGTTCCTGTCGATGAATGACCGCGTGCCCATAAAATCCGTCGAGGCCATGAAAACCTCGGTGTAGATGTCGGACGAAACCGCATTACGCGTACCCGAACTTTCGCCCCAGAACGACAGATCAGGTGCCAATGTCACAAATCCCTGTTCAGCAAGCTTCTGCGCATACAGATTCGCGCTCTGCTCCTTCACTGCGCCATTGGGATGGCCTACGACAATGGCTGGATATTTCTTGCTGCGATCCAGCCCCTTCGGCACAAACAGATTCGCCACGATATCCATCTGGTATTGATTTTTAAATGTGACTTTCTCCACAGTCACCTTGTCACTCTTGTAGAAGTTGTCTGCTCCATGGGACATGTCTTGCCCCATAGCGATAAATGAGCTGGCCAGTAGGGCCAGCATAAGAAAGATCTTCTTCACGTATGTCCTCAGAAATTAGCCCGAAAAGTCAGGCGGAAAGTGTGGCGTTGTCGATTACGAAGCGGTACTTGACGTCTCCTTTCAACATCCGTTCGTAGGCATTGTTGATTTCATCGACGCGGACTATCTCGATGTCGGCGACGATGCCGTGCTTTGCGCAGAAATCCAGCATCTCCTGCGTTTCCAGAATGCCGCCGATCATTGAGCCGGTGATGGAACGACGCTTCATGATCAGGTTGAACACATTGGGCGACGGATGAGGCGTCGCTGGAGCGCCTACCAGGGCCATCGTGCCGTCGCGCTTGAGCAGTACCAGCAGTGCATCGAGATCGTGCGGCGCCGCCACCGTATTCAGGATCAAATCGAAACTTTTGGCATGCAAGGCCATTTCCTCGGCGTTGCGGGAAACCACGACCTCGTTGGCACCCAGTGCTTTGGCTTCTACGCGTTTGGATTCGGACGTGGTCAGTGCCACGACATACGCGCCCATCGCGTGAGCCAGCTTGATGCCCATGTGTCCCAGACCACCGATGCCAACGACGCCGATCTTCTTGCCAGGCCCCGCCTTCCAGTGACGCAGCGGCGAATACGTGGTGATACCTGCGCACAACAGCGGGGCCACCGCCGCCAGTTGTTCCTCGGGATGACGGATACGCAGCACGTAGTGCTCGTGGACGACGATTTGCTGCGAATAACCACCCAGGGTATGACCGGGCGCGTCCGGGGTCGGAAAGTTGTAGGTGCCGATCAGTCCGTCGCAGTAATTTTCCAAACCGGCGTCACAGTCATTGCAATGCCTGCAGCTATCGACGATGCAGCCGACACCAACGAGATCGCCGATGCTGAAATCGGATACATGCGCGCCGACAGCCGTCACGCGCCCGACGATTTCGTGACCTGGCACGCATGGGAACTGGGTGCCCGCCCATTCAGCGCGTACTTGATGCAGATCTGAATGGCAGACACCGCAAAAGGCAATGTCGATTTGCACGTCATGCGCGCCGGGCGAGCGACGGCTTATTTGCATCGGCCCCAAGGGTTTGTCACCTGCCTGGGCGCCATAGGCTTGAATCAACATGGTATTCCTACTTGCTTGCGATAGAGAGCATCTTCGCCTTGCTCTTCATACAAGCGATAGAGCAATCCGCTTATTTTCTTGCCTATTAATATGGATTGGTACGTATTTTGTGTAGCAGAAAGGACGCCCATTCGGTAGACTGGCCCACATATGGCAACGAAACACGAATCACATATGACAGCCCAGCACGAATCCATCGTGGCAACCTTGGCAACGACAATTCGCGCTTACGCCACCATTGCAACGGGCGATGTGGCGACACCAATCAATGGCCTCACCTTCTTCCGGCGCGACTTGCCCTCACCACCGTCTATTTGCATGGTCGAACCCAGCATCGTATTGGTGGCCCAGGGGGAAAAGCGGATGTGGGTGGGCGGCGAGCCTTATCACTACAACACCTCTCGCTTCCTGATCACTTCATTGGACGTCCCCGCCAATTCCGAGGTCATGGACGCCAGTCCGGATCGACCGTGCCTTGGGTTGACCTTGAAAATTGACTTGCGGGCCGTGGCCGATTTGATCGCTCAAGGTGATCTGCCGCCCCGTCGCGATCGGGCCAATGGCACGGGGCTCGGTATCGGCGAAGCGACGCCGAGCCTCTTGGCACCGTTTAGTCGCCTTTTAGCGTTGTTGGAAGAGCCCGAGGCGATTCCCACGCTCGCGCCGCTCATCCAACGCGAAATCTACTACCGACTACTGACAAGTGATCAGGCTTCTCTCTTGCGTCAAGTTGTGTCTATTGACGGCCAAAGTCATCGCATCGCGAAAGCCATTGACTGGCTGAAGTTGCACTATGCCGAACCGTTCAGCGTTGAAGAGCTCGCGACCCGCGTGCAGATGAGTACGCCTACCTTTCATCATCACTTTCGCCACCTGACCGCGATGAGTCCATTGCAGTACCAGAAATGGCTGCGATTGAACGAGGCGAAACGATTGATGCTGAATGAGCACATGGATGGTGCAAGTGCCGCGTTCAAGGTGGGCTACGAAAGCCCCTCTCAGTTCAGCCGCGAGTACAGCCGCTTGTTCGGGGCACCGCCGAAACGCAATATTGCAGCGTTACGTTCAATGGACTCGCCTAGCCCAACCAAGCGCAATAGCAGGGCCTGCTAGCTTTGGTTTCGGCAGGCCTGACGTAGTCAGGACTTAGAACCAGCCTTGGCCCATCGGGCGCACCTTGTCCAGTTCCTCACGGATTTGCTGGGCAATCTCGATCAGACGCAACTCCGGCAGGCGGTTCGTAGGCCCTGCGATGGCAATGGCGGCGCATGGAGTAACTGCTACCGCGGCACAAGAGATTCCGGCGTTCTCGCTGTCCAAGTCGAGCGCGAAGCCCCTGCGCCGGGCGTCGTCGATCTCCTTGGCGTGGTGCTTCCACCCGGCAGGGTCGTGGCCACGGATGGAATGACCAAGGTCGGTGTCAGCCGCTAGCAGCGCATGGCCAAGCGCCTGCCCGAGCAGTGCGGTTCGCTCTCCGGGCTTGACGGCCAGATGCAGCGGCTTGTCCGACTGTACGGCATCCACGCATAGGTAGTTGCTACCGCTGACCAAGCCTAAAAACGCAGACTCACCCGATGCAGCGCTTACCGCCTGCAGCACGGGCCGGATGCGGGCGCGCAACGCGTGCTCGGCCTCTGCATCCGGCCGCAGAAGTCCGTTGAGTTTTCCGGTCAGTCGATAGGCCGCGCCCTTCCTGTCCTGCGTGATGTACCCGAGTTCTTCGAGGGACGCGAGAAGATTGTGGGCGGTGCTGCGATTCAGACCGCTGCCATCTGCCAGTTCGCTCAATCGCACGCCCTCTGAATGCTTCGCGATGCGCTCCAACAGATCGAAGGCCCGCTGTACGGACTGAATTATGCGGCCGGGCGACGTCGTCAATTCCATAATGCTGAATTATGCTGGCGTACATTGCCGGAAGCAACAGCGATAAGGGACGCAACATGAGCACCGGACAGCCGCCGACGCCAGAAACGGGAATGCTCTCTAAACGACTTCGCTGGCAGCCACGAACGTGTTGCGCAGAATCGGCCGGCGACGTTCTAGTACGGCAATTGTCACCACCGGCACGAACGTGAGCACGCTGAAGACGACACCTACCAACGCAGGTGCAAGCACCCCAAGTTGCGTTTCGATAAGCATCCCAGCAAACCAGGTGCCCAAGGCAGTGCCGACATTGAAGAAGGACACCACCATTGACGATGCCAGGGTAGGAGAATTGCCGCCGTAGCCGACGGCCAAGCTGGTAAGCACCGGGTTGGCCGCCAGACCAACCAAGCCTAGCAATGTGAACATGAGCAGTGCTGCGGCGGGGATTGATGAGAATGCGAGCAGTCCCGCTGAGGCAAGCGCCGAGATGCCGGCGGTGAACATCGGCATCGTATGCGGATAGCGGTCGCCGATCCGGCCGCCGAAGATAGACCCGATCAACGAAGCCACACCGAACAGAGCCAGTGCGATTGGAATGAATTGGCTTGTCAGGCCCGTGTGCTCGGTCAGCAAGGGAGCGATGAAGCTGTAGACAGAGAGCGCGCCAGCGTTGACGGTGATACAACCCAGCAGCGAGAGCCACAGCCGAATCGAGCGCAGTCCTGCGAACTCGTCGCGGATTCGCGGGATCGTCTGCCCCGGCGCCTCTGCGGGAACAAGTTTGACGATGGCGATGGCAAGGAGCGCGGCAATGATCGCGAGTGCCCAAAACGGGCCCCGCCACCCAGCGATCTGTCCGGCGATCGAGCCGAGAGGCACGCCCAAGACGTTAGCGAGCATGCCGCCACCGATCACAATGCCTAACGCCCGCCCACTAGCAGTAGACCCCGCAGCCTTGGATGCAACAACAGCGGCGATGGTCCAGAACGAACTCGTAGCAACAGCGCTGATCACGCGGCTGATAAGCAGCACAGCGAAGTCTGTCGTGAGCGCTGCAATCAAATGCCCGATCGCGAATATGACGAGGGAAAGCATCAGTGTGATCCGCTTTGGCATCCGCAAAGTGAGCAACGCCACCGCTGGGGCGCCGAAGATCATTCCGACGGCAAACAGCGTAATCGCCATGCCTACCTGAGCGACCGATACGTTGTAGTCGGCAGCGATCTCGGGCAACAAGCCGGCAACGATGAACTCGGCCGTCCCCATGAGAAACGTGCCTACTGTCAGAACATAGACGACCAGCGGCAGGTGCGCCGTTGTAGATGAGCCTGACGCGGACGGAGAGATAGATGCTTCAGCCATGTGTGTTCTTATTTCCTATCGAGCTCAAGATTTATTGGCTTCACCGGCCGTCTATGTGGACATGCCGCTCCACGAAATGCCATTGCCCGTTGCGGACAGAAAAGCGATCCTCGTAGCGTCCTCGCGCAGCCAACCGAACCGCCGAGCCTTCCGCCAGATGCGACACAATGAAATACGACATGCCGTCTGCCGTCTGCCCGCCGTCGGCCACGTCAATGAGGATGTTGCCAATAAAGTGCTGCGGACCGAGATAGGCCTTGTGCGCTGGAGCGTTCTGGCGTAACCACGCGAGTTTTTCCGCAGCCCCGTGGCAAGCTACGGTCGGGGAAATATGCCAGGCCGCATCCTCGAAGAACGCGGCCACTGCTTCCAAGTCACCTGCATCGAGCCGGTAGCAATAGGTATGGATCAGACGCGCGATCTGATTTTCGGCTTCGCGGCGGTCTTCACGAGAAATCATCATGGCGGTCCCTCACTTCGATCATTGAATTCGGCGCAGTGACGCGTTCGCCGCGACGCTCTTATGTCACGGCCATGCGGACTTCAGGCTGCATATGCTCCCGAAATTTACGAGCGAAGTGACAGATCAATTCGCTTGAATTTCTTGCCTGACTGCAAGGGTAATTGGAAGACATTAATTTTGGCTGCAGATTGCATTCAATCAGCGCGACAAAACGATCTCCAGGTAACTTCTGATGTTCTGATACATGTCATGCCGCAGATCAGGCGGCATGATGTTCCAGCGAAACGCGCGGCTTGGAGAATAGCAACCTGCGCCTGTGACGACCTAGGCACGCACAGCTATAGGCAGACAAAGCCAAGCAGCTATTTTCCTTGGTAGGCTTTGATACTGGTGACCTGCCATTGACGTACGCTCGCGCTTAGCACACCACTTTTCACGCCTGGATCCTGGTTCACCCATTGTTTCGCCGCTTCGATATTCGCAGCTTCGAACACAACCATGCCCAGCACCTTGTCCTCGGTGAGAGTGCCGAGCAATCCGCCGGCCAGGAACTTGCGCCCAAGAGTTTGGCCGTACGCGATGTGTTCCTTGATCTTGGACTGCTCAGCGACGCTCTTGCTACCTTCATAGGCCGAACCGCGTTCGTAAATGACCGCGAAAACGCCAGCCTTCGCAGCGGATGCGCCCTGTGCAACGGCGAAGGGCGCAACCGTGCCGAAAGCCGCAAGCGCTGCGAGAGCCAGGGTCAGAATTGCGCGTCGGCCGGTAAATCTGCCTGCGTGCATCGCCTTGGCAATGTGAATATTCATGCCAGTATCTCCATCGATGAGGTGAACGCGGCCATATAAAGGATCTATTCCGTCGCAGATATGATCCCAGCACTGAGGGGCGAAGCGATAGATCAATTCGCTCGATTTATTGCCCGATTGGAAGGTTGAGAGCAGCAATCGTGTACTTCAATTTGCGCGGCGTCGGACGCCACGCCAGTGCGTCGAAGGTCTGATCACACAACGATCAGAAGCCTTCAAGTACGACTTTGCCCCGTGCTCTGCCGCTCTCCAGCAGTTGGTGCGCCCGCTTAAGGTTGGTTGCATTGATCGGACTAAAGGTCTCGTTTAGGGTTGTCCGAATCTTGCCGGCCTCGATCAACTCAGCCACTTGCCGGAGGATGGTGCCTTGCACACCCATGTCCGTCGTCTGCATTAGGGAACGCATAAAGACCGCCTCAAGATGAATCGAAATGCACTTCCATTTGAATGGGTTGGCATCGAACACTTTGGGATTGTCGATGTAGCCGTAGCGTCCTTGGGGCGACATCAGTTTCACTATGTCGTCGCGATACTCAATGGAACCGGCTGTCGCAAAGACAAAGCCAGGCGCGCCAATGCCCAGGGCTTCGATCTGCGGGGCCAGCGGCTGGCTGTGATCAACAACATGATGGGCACCGAGGCTGGCGCACCATTCCTTGGTTTCCTGGCGTGATGCGGTGGCGATCACCGTGAGATCGGTACAGGCGCGAAGCAGTTGGATCGCCATCGATCCCACTCCGCCGGCGCCACCGATGATGACCACGGCCGGAGCCGCTCCAGGAACGGGACGGGTCACGTCCAGACGCTCGAAAAGCATTTCCCAGGCCGTAAGCGAGGTCAGCGGCAAGGCGGCCGCCTCGGCATTGGACAAGGAGGCAGGAGCCTTCGCCGCGATGCGTGCATCAACAAGGTTGTACTCGGCGTTCGACCCCTGCCGCTGTATGGCGCCGCAGTAGTACACCCTGTCTCCGATCTCGAAACCTTGGACGAGCGAGCCCTTGTCTACGACGATGCCAACGGCATCCCATCCCAGGACACGAACTTCGCCGTCAGTCGGTGCGGCGTTGCGACGGATCTCGTAGTCGATCGGGTTGACGGCCGTAGCCGCGATTTCGACGAGCAGATCGTGGTTCGTGGGAACGGGTTTCGGTAGCGTAATGTCGATGAGGGCGTCTTGGCGGTCGATCGGACCAGCCTGTTTGTAGCCTACGGCTTTCATGATTCTCCCTTGATTGTCTGGTGACAAGAATTGATGCGCAGCCTGATCGGACTGATTGAACTGCGCCACCGATCGCAGCGAGGTTCAGGCTTCACCAAGGCAGGCTCTTGCCGTCTTGATAAAACCCGCTAGTACCGGCATCAGCCGACAGGTTGACCACGTACTTGATGCTGGCCGCCCCTTCGGCCACTGGGCGGCCGCCTTCGCCACCCAGATCGGTAGCAGTCCACCCGGGGGAGGCGGCGTGGACAGCAATGCCTTGATCGGCGAGTTCTGCGGCGAGGTTCCGGGTCAAGGCGTTCAGCGCCGCCTTCGACGTGCTGTAGCCGGGGACACCAGCCGTCATGTTTTCCAGCGAGCCCTTTTCGCTCGACACGTTGACGATGCGGGCGCCTTGCGCTTTACGCAGCAGCGGCAGCATCGCCTGCGTGACACGCCAGGCGCTAAAAAAGTTGATATCCAGAGCCTGCTGGACTACCGCAAGGTCGGCTGTGGAAGCCTGCTGCGTGTAGTCGAAGACCCCGCCCACGTTGTTGACCAGTACGTCGAGACGACCGAATTCGGCTTCGATTTTCTTCGCCGCCGCGTCGGCGCTTAACTGGTTCGAGACATCGATTTGAACCGCGCGAGCATTGCCGCCGATCTCCATGGCTGCCTTGGTTGCGGCGCCAATGTCGCGGGCGCCGAGCAGCACGGTGTCGCCATCTGCCGCGAGTTGGTTGGCGAGTTCGCGGCCAATACCGCGATTGGCGCCTGTGATGAGAATGATGCGAGCCATATCTGTTCCCTTGTCAAAGTGGATGGAGGTAAGAAGCCAGTGCTGCTGCGGGCACTGACATAGCGCCGTTCGCTGACTGCTGGCTGGAATCCTAACCGAATATTCAACAATGACAAACAGTATGGTATTTATTTCTAAAATAGTTCAACAATGTGGAACTCAAGCGAAGCCAGCTCCCTCATTCAAGCCGTGCCGGCCCTCCACCTGATTTAGAAGGGCTGTGTCCAAAACCTGAACGCGGCGTTGGACGGACCCGACGCCTTTGGCCTCGGTCACCCGGGTTGGGACTTGACAATCAAGTCCCAACGTCCGCGCAACAGCGTCAAGTCCAAGTCAACTTGACAGTGCCGAAACGACTTGAAGCGACAAAGCTGCCCTTCGACTGGATTGCCTGGAAGGTTGGGTAGCGCCTTCCGAAAAGTCTTCTTGAAAATTGTCGACCTGCCGCCGGATGAATACAGGCAATGATTCGCAGCAATCCTTCAAAGGCAGAATTGAGGTGTGGATGAACTGTTAGCCCGCTGTCGTTGTCGTAATGAGTTAGCGCTGCAATGCCGATTCACTAGCTGATGGAGATTCCGCGCTGTCGCCGGACTTCCCACGACACGCCACTGCTGCGCACCGTCGCGGCAATCTGATGCCCCAGCTGCTGTTCGATCACCGGCCGCCACGGCACCAGACTAAATCCCATGCCATCGTCGAGCATCGCATAGCACCCGCTGGCGAGCATGACCGAGCGTCGGTAGATGCCGGCCACGCGCTGCCCGTCTGTGACGAGCCGATGCACCAAGCCGGTTTCAGCGGCAATGTTCTTGGCGGCCTGCGCCAGATCCCGGTCGCGCAATGTACCCAGAAAGTTGCGGGCAAGGATCACGCGCTGCCCGCGCCGTTCGGCCAATCCTTGTTCGGCCAGAAAGTCGGCCCGCTGCCGCATGGCCTGCTTGGCGTCGCCACCAAAGCCCACGTCGCCGAGCCCACGGCCGCCCCCGATCAGTTGCTGGTCGAGCCAGGTGGCTCCGATCACGCGGGCCTGCCGTTCGATGGGCAGGTGCGATTTCAGTTCCACCGCCACGCCACCCAGCCGCTGCGCGTCGTACTGGCGGCCACGCTCAACCAGGTCGTCCGGCACCTTCCATAGTCCATCGGCAACACGCTTCACGATACCGGCTCGGCGCAGGACTTCCAGCCGGCGAACGTGAGCGGCGACAACCTCCTGCGGATCGCGCCCGGCCTTGGCCCGGCCCTGCTCAATCGCCAGGTGATAGTCGCTGCGGTACATGCCGTCGCTCCCCATCGCGGCGATGTTCTTGTCGGCTGCCCGTACCTCGGCGAAACCGCGCACTTCCACCACCGCGCCGGTCGGATAGTTCGCCAGCTCGTCGCGGGCGTTCAGTGCAACATAGTAGGCCTTGCCGTCCATGCCGTCGATGACCAAATAGCCGCGATCGTGCAGTTCGTCGGCCAGCCCCTTCGCAGCCACGCGGCCGATGACGGTGCGGCCACTTCCATTGGCATCACGGCCCGGCTCGAACACAGCCAGCTCGCGCGATTGGCCGCCCATGGCCCGCTGCATAGTACGGATGATGTCGCCACGCTCGCCCAGAGCGCGCAAGGTTTTTTCCGCGGCCGCATGGACGGCCCAGGTGCCGGGCTGTATCTCGCCGGCCAGGTCCAAGCGCTGCAAGTGCTGCAGACGGCCGATCAGCAGCAGTCGCTGGCGCTGCAGCTTCGGCTCGTTGAAGTGCTCGATCCGCACCTGGCCATCCTCGCCCAGCGCACGCTTCAAGGTGCGATCCAGGCCCGTCCACCGCTCCTGCTCCACCTCGCGCTGCAGGGTCTGCCGGATCTCCAACTCGGTACGCGGCCCCAGCCATTCGGTCGCCAGTTCGGCAGCGCGGTGCCTAAAGCCGTCGGCAATGTAGCCACCCGCGATGATGAGGTCCTTGCCCGTCTCGTCGCGCCCGCGCAAGATGAGGTGGGTGTGCGGGTTGTCGGTGTTCCAGTGATCCACCGCCACCCACTCCAGCGGCGTGCCTAGATCGGCCTCCATGCGGCTCATCAGATGTCGTGTGTAGGTGCGCAGGTCTTCCAGCTCCGCGCCATCCTCGGGCGAGACGATGAAGCGGAAGTGGTGCCGGTCATCTGCGCAGCGTTCCTTGAACTCATCCAGATCGGCCTCGTCGGTCTGTGGCCCGTAGGCCCGGCCGGGCTCGCCATCGCGGCCGACGTCGTCGCGCTCGACGTACCGCAGATGCTTGGCGAGGGACCGCGGGCTGGCCTGGCGCTGGTTGACAAGCAAGGTTTTGATGGTCACCCGCCGGGCCATGGGCGTCAGCCTCGCACCGGCGAAGCGTGCCGCCGCGTGGCCGCGGCCCAGACGCGCTCCGGGCCGCTGGCCACCCTGCCGGTCCACTGCAGGACGGCGCATCGAGGACTTGCCGCCGCTGGTCTTGCCGAGTTCCTTCAGCACCCTGGCGACGAAGCCCTGCTCCCGGTTCTCGAGGCGCCGGGACGAACCCGGAAATCATCCGCGCGGCGATCGCTCACGGCCGCGTCCTCAGAAAGCTGCGGCGTCTTCCAGCGTACGAGGCACGTGGATGCGCCCGTGGCGACGCGGGATCCGCGGCCTGCACGGCACAACGGACAAGCAGAGGTGTGCCGCACCAATCCCATGTGCAGACTGGCTTTGCAGACGGCCGAGTGCTGTCTCCTTTTGTCTTGCCCTCCGTCTCCGCCTTCCGCATCCGCTCCCGGCTCCGACCTAGCGCCAGCCGCGCACCATGTGCGCAACGCTGCCTCAGGGGCAGCGTCAGTGCAGCAGGTGCTGCACACTGGCGCCGGGGTCTGTGCATGTCGGAAGGCCGTCTGGACGCGGGGTCTACTGCAGGTGGGCCACACGTCCAGCGCAAGATTGATCGCGACATCCACGCACGAGCGGTGCAGGTTTTTCGCACGAACGGAGGCATAGTGGAGTGATGTGCCGTGCGGTTCCGCGCCCGACCGGACTGCAAGAAGAAGCGAGGCGTCATGGCGTACTCCATGCCCACAACGGCCGCGCAACACCGAGCACCGCGAATGCTGTGATGGGACCGAAATACCGGCTGTCAAACGACGCCGGGTTCGTGTCGCTGAGCAGGAACAGTTCGTTCCCGGCGAGGGGCCGGCACTGCTGCCAGACAGTCAGCGGCCGGTGCATGCCGTCATGCGTCCGAGCGGTTGCCATGGCTGCGCCATCGATACGTACGACCTGCTCCCACACGCATATCGACTGCGGAGCCACAGCCCCGATACGCTTGAGGATCGGCACACCGGCCGGCAGGTAGCCGCGCTGTGCGGCCAGCGCGGCCGCGTCGGCGGGGATCCGCGCCAGCACAATGCTGCCAACGTGCAGCGAGTCGGGGCACCTGATGCCGCTGACGCGATACCAGCCGCGCGGCACGCTGTCGCTCGGGTTGTAGACGATGGCTACCGGCATCGTCACCACGGCCGGCGCGCACAGCGCCGCCAAGCCGAAGCCCGAGCATGCGAGCAACATGCGGCGCCTCATTGCAACGCTCCGCGTGCGAATTGCGCGGTATGTCGCTCGGCGGTGTAGTCGGGCAATGGCTGGCGCGCGGCCAGCCGGTTGGCGATGGTGTGCCAGTAGGTCACCGCCACCGCACATGGATCGATCTCCGACGCCTCGATGGCGTCGATCACTGCGAGCACCGCTTTGACTTGCCGCTCGCCATCGGCGCGCAGCAGGATGCGTGCGCCAGGAAGGACGCCAGCGACGCGCTGCGCACTCTCGAATGGCATTGGCGCCTGCAACACCATAAGCTGCCAGAGCGCAGTGCCGTAGTCGTTGCCGATCCATTTCACGCGGCAGCAGACTGCACCTGGTTCGAACACGGCAACGCGCCGCCAGCGATCGAGAATGATCTCGCGGACCGGCTTGCCGAAGCGCAACCACACGTTCACCCGCTGCTCGACGAAGGCGAGCGACACCTTCATGAGTACGGGCATGTGCGCGGGACGAGATGACTGGGCGTGTTGAGGCGCATGCTGCGCGGCCTGGACATTCGGCAGCGTCACGGCGTGCCCCCATCAAACTCCCGTTCCAGCAACTCGCGCAGCATGTCGGCTGCGGTGATACCGCGCTTGAACGCAGTCACCTTGATGCGACCACGCAGCGCGGGTGTCACGTCGATGGTGAGACGCGCGGTGTAGACCGATGCCTTCGCTGGCACAGCGGACGCGTCGGCTCGCCGTACCCAGGCTGATGCCGGATCGGTCGCAGGCTTGCAGCCGATCGGCGCACGCCGTAGCGGCGGCGCGGTCGGTGACGCTGTCATTGCAGCAACTCCCGCACCGCCTGCGCGAGCGCCGCGATCTCGCGCGCCGCCGCGCATTGGGGTGCCGCTTCGCACGCGAGCCGGCCCGCAGCCACGCTGTCGGCGAACACGATGCGTTGCGAGATTTCAGTGGGCAACGCTGCGAACGGCTGGTCCGCGAGCGCGTTGCGCGCCTCACGTCCGATCACCGTCCCAACAACACGCCGGTTGACAACGAAGGCCGCGCGCAACTGCGGTCGGAACACTCTCGCTTCGATGACAAGCTGCACCATCTCATGACTGGCCCACACGTCGTAGGCGCTCGGCTGCACCGGGATCAGCACCAGGTCCGCGGCCAGCAGCGCGGAGCGCGCGAGCGCCGCGACCCGAGGCGGTCCATCGATCACGACGTAGTCAGCCTGCAGCGCGATCTGAGGCGCTTCCTGGTGCAGCGAGTCCCTCGCCAGCCCGAAGACGCCATAGAGCCGCCCCTGGCCGTTCTGAAGGCGGCGTTGCGCCCAGTCCAAAGCTGACCCCTGCGGATCGGCATCGAGCAGCGTGACGCGGCTTCCTGTCATCGCGAGCTCGCCGGCGAGGTGCGTGGCAAGCGTCGTCTTGCCGGCACCGCCCTTTTGGTTCAGCAGCGCGATCACCTTGCCCGGGCTGTCCTGCCTTTGTGATCGACGGTTTTCGGGTGCCTCGGTTGAAGCGCTGCCCGTTTCTTGGGCAGCGCCGTTTTCTCTTTTATCCATAAGTTATGAATTCAGTTAGAGAGTTAAGGAACCTCGAAACCGTTGCTGGGCGTGGCCTGCCGGCCGATCCGTGCGTGTGATTACCCGAGGTCTTTGCGGGTGATTACCCGAATGGCGTGCGGGCGATTCCCTGAGCCCACTCACAGGTTTTCCACAGACTGTTCAACATCTACTGTGGATAAGTCTGAATCCGCCATGCCTCGGGGCCAGCTCCGGAACCGCAGCCAATCGGCACCTCCCACACGGTCGATCGCGAGCCAGTAGCCGGGCAAGGACTGGCGCCGAACCAGGCGCCGCAGGTGCAGCGCGAAGTCGCTGTACCGCTGCAGGCTGGCGGATTTCAGGTGCAGGTGCCGCAGGTCGAATTTCCAGCCGCCCTGCTGCTTGCCGCCGTGCTTCCGCACGAGGCGGTACAACCAGCGCTCGATGCCGCCTGAAAGCCGGAAATACGCCGGATCCAGCGTGAGCACGAGAGCGTTGTCCATGACGCCCGAGAAGAACCAGTCGGCCAAGATCAGCTCGATGCCGTCGGAGCGACCGTCCGACCGCACGTGTTCCTTCCACTCGTTGATCCACGAGAAGCGATGCAGGCGTTTGCCGCCATGGAGGCGATCTGGCTGGCGGATCGACGTGACCACCGTGGTGGACTGCAGCCGGTCGAGCGCGGCCTTGAGCATCAGGTAATCGGTCTGGCCGGTGCTGCGCTTTGCGAAACGCAGGATCTCGTAGGGCGTCGCCACCATGAGCCGCGAAGGCATGATGCCGTCGTCGCGCGCCTGCACGATCTGGCTGGCGGCCCAGATCAGCACGTCAGCATCCCAGATGGTGGCGATGCCGTGCTCCGGCACACCTTCGACCGTGAGCGAGATGCCACCGGCCTCGAAGCGGATCGGCACCGTGCGGCGCGACTTCGCCAGGGAGAAGAATGGGTAGGCCATCAGGTCCTGCGCATCGCGCGGGGCCATGTCGCCAGGGAGTGCGCGAAACAGCACGAGCTGTTCGCGTTCGATACGCGGCTTGGGCATGGTGAGCCTTCTCCTGTTTCTGAGGGAGGGATCAGCGCACAGAGTCGCGCTGCACGTAGCCCGGGTCCGAGGTCATGCCGAAGGTGTTGCGGTCCGCCCAGGCCCGCAGGTCGACGGCCGCGTACACCACGCGGGCGCCGAATTTGCGAAAGCGCGGGCCACCGCCGAGCACGCGCTGCTTCTCGAGCGTGCGCGGCGACAGCCTCAGGAAAGTCGCGGCTTCTTCGGTGGTCAGGAATTCAGGATTTGCGGTCGCCGCCGCATCAAGTTGGCCGTGCGCTGGCGGGTGTGGCGAAGCGACGGTTGTCGCGCGGGAGGAAAAAGAACTGCCCAGTGCCATGAAGAACTCCATCGTTGTAGATCGGCCGCGAGCCATTCGCGGTCGGATGGAGACAGTCTGGGGAATGCGCGTGGTGACCGGCAGGGAGATATTCAGTGAAGGGATTCGTCTCCGGGATACTCTGCCGCGCTACGGCGAACTCCGGCCAGGGTCCGGTATTCGCCGTGCATGTATGCCTCGGCCCGCCGCAGCAGGTGCCGCACCTGCGCGCGCAGTTCGCCATCCGCGTGCCAGCGCGCCGCAGCTGCCTCCAGACCGACCAAGGCCTTGGCGATGTCTCGGTGCGAAGCGCCAGCCTGCGCAGCGTCGAGCGCCTGCAAGGCGCGGTGATGCAGCAGCGCTGAGCGGCTTGCAGTCCGCGGAGACACCGCGTCCGGCGTGCGGCCCACCAGCACTTTCTCCTGCGCATTGAAGTCATCGAGTTGGCAGCGCAGATTTGGCGCCAGCGGCGCGGCGCAGACGTAGTCCGCACCGTCGCCGAGGCGAGAGTCCAGCAACACACGGACGCGCCGCGCGCGCAGTTCGGTAGTGAGCGTGAAATCGGTGTCGCCGAGCGTCAGCTTCTTGCGACCGGGCACGCGCCAGAGATCAAAACGGCGATCTGCCGCATCGCCTTGGTTCGTGCCTCGCGTCTGGCCCACGCGCACATGCAGCAGGCTCTCGGCATCGGCCTGCCACTGCGGGCACGCCTCGCGCGCATCCAGGCTTGGATCTTCCGCGACACGCAGCCCCCATCGCGCGGGCCATTCGGAGCGCAGTCGCATCGATGCGCTGTACTCGGCTCGATAGCGTGGATGGCGGCGCAGGTATTCCCATGCCAACGCTGGGCCGTCGAGGTCCAATGCGTAGAAATAGGCGGCCGGCACGCACCAGGGTGCGCGCGGCAGATCGTCAATGTCGCGCTTCGTCATGGACAGGCTCCTTCTGACGAAGGAACCTGCCACAGCTGCAGGTCAATCGGGTCGCCTTTACGGCGAGGTACCCTCGCGCATAGAGCGGGGCGACCGGGTCGAGCGTCTTCGGAAATCTGCGGCAAGATGACACGAAACTCGACACCCGGATCAATCGAATGATCTTCAGCGACGACAGTCGCGGCTTCGCGTTCTCCTGCGAAGACGCAAAGATGTCCATCTGCGCCAGCACATGGAATACGCGCCTCTCTCAAATTGCACGCGTCATCGGCCCCATCTTGATAATGACCGGATCGCTTCCGGACCCGGAATACATCTCTCAGACTTTGGGCAAGCGCCCGCGAGACATATTCATCATTGCAAATGTCGACGCACAAAGGGAGGCAAGGCAGCTTAAGCTGCGCTTCCCTGATGTACGCATAGCACTGCATCGCAACAACAATGCCAAGTCGTGCTGGTAGCGCCGGATACGGTCTGGGTTTCCAGCGCTGACTTTGGCAAGACGACACAGATCGAGTCGGCTGTCGGTCTGCATTCAAGCGTCGTGTTCAAAAGGACCCGGGAATCCTTTTTCAACAGGGTATGGGCCGAGGCAACCGAAATCGCTTGAAGGAGGCTCCCAGCAGTATGTCGTACACCGGCCAAGGCCAGGGTAGCTGTCGGCCATGTACGAACATCAGGCGAACTCCGTTTTGATCGGAGCGCACGCGATGCCGCTATCAATCCACTTGTCGAGGAGCGCCGTGTGTACAACGTCGGATAGTTTTTGCGATGGCCATTCGCTTGTGCATCAACGGCAATGCACATTCTTCTCCCAGCGAGGTGAAATTCTGCTTTGGCTCACAATCGCAATTTCTTTCTTCTGAGGCGATTCAAAAATGGTAACGACGTATCTCCAGGTTCAGCAGCAGATTGCACAACTGCAGGCACAAGCCGATGTGCTGCGCAAGAAGGAAGCTGCCGGCGTGCTCGCGCGCATCAAGGAGGCCATCGCGGTCTACGGCTTCACCGCCGAGGACCTGGGCGTTGCCGGGCGCGACGCAAGCATCAAGGCAGCCAAACCCGCCGGCCGCGTCAAGGCCGTCAAGGCCAAGGCCCACTCCACGCCCTCCATCCCCAAATTCAAGGACGGCAACGGCAATGCCTGGAGTGGTCGGGGCCCGCGTCCGGCGTGGTTCAAGGCAGCGCTGGAAAGTGGCAAGACGCCTGCCGAACTCGCAGCCTGAGCGGCCTGGGTTCAGTCCGAGATCTGCCCATCGCGCAGAGCCTCGGCCGCGTAGGCTGACAAGGTCTGCCGCGGCCTGAAGTGGGGGTCGGCCGCGATGGGCTGCCCTTGGGGGCCGCGTACGGCCTCAAGGGCAGCCAGGCTCACATTGCCCAGGTCAGGAAAACCTGTGCCTGCGTCGCACAGGCCATAGGCTTTGTCGCCATCAGCGTCCAACTCGGTGAGCAGCCAGATACCCCCCGCATCCAGCGTGTAGAGCTTGACAACCGGCAACGGATCGAGAGCTTCGCCGCGAGCACGGGCCGCCCCATTCGCCAGCATCTGTGTGCGCTGTTGTTCGGTTAGGAAAGTCATGAGCTTCTTCCTCGCAGGGAGTTCTGGATGCTACTGCTGCCGCCTGAGACATGAAAGCCGGGTCGGCCACATATCAACGGCAAAATTTGATCCAAAGAGCAAACTGATGAATAACGAATGAGTTAAAGATAACGTGGTTTAAATTGTGCTGAAACTCGACGCTTCTGTCCATGCAGAAGCGAGTCATTCAGCGCGGTCGACCGGTGGGCGCAACAACCTTCGAGGTTGCGCCCGCCCGTGCCTTCGGTGCTGTGGTGCGCGCAACGCGAACCGAAAATGGCATCGCGCAGGAGACATTGGCACACCTGGCCGGCATCGAACGTTCGCACATGGGCAAGATCGAGCGTGGCGAGCACATGCCCACGCTGGCCCTCGTGTTCAAGATCGCCCGCGCGTTGGGCCGCAGCGCCGGCGAGTTGATGCTCGAGACAGAGGCCAGGCTGCCGAAGGAATGGCATCAACCTCCCGCAGAAGGCTGATGCCTGCGGCGCTACGCCACGATGCGTCCTGCAAGCCGCGCTTCACGCGCGTAGCCACTCAGCCGCTTGTCGGCAACGAAGTAAAGATCGCGCTCAATGGGCAGACCCCACCTCCCCCGCAAGCCCTCCAGCTCCGCCAAGCTCACATAGCCCAGCTCGGGAAAGCCTTGCCCGAGGTCGCAGAGCCCGAACGCGGTGTCTTCGGAATCGAGTTCGCTCAGCAACCACGTCGCGCCTGCGTTGGGCGTGAACAGCTTGACCACTGGCAGCGGGTCGAAGTTGGGGTTCTCGGTCGATTCCCGGCCATTGGTCAGCAGTTGCTCGCGTTGATCGTCGGTAAGAAGCTTCGTCATGGTCTTTCCTTGAAAGGATGCAGGGCGGGATTGCCCAAGACCGAAGCCGCACGACGCAGCGCAGCAGTCAGGGTTCGCAGACGGCCGCGGGCCGCAAGCGCACGACGTGCGCGCAGACCTTGACGGCGAGAACGCCGTGCAACGATGAAGGGAACAGCAAGCCAGCCCCCTCCCCGTCTTGCCTTGTGGCAAGCGAAGCGCGCAGGCCGGGAACGCAGTGAAGGCCGCAGGCGTCAGGGATGGACGCCTGAAGGGGCGAGACGCCATCGGCGGCTCGATGCGCAGCACGACAGCCCGGCCCGGCACCGCCGGGAGACGCACGAATGCCTTCGACACCTATCCGTATGCACGCCGACTCGCAAAACCTGTGATGCGTCTTTGCACAAAGCCACGAGTCCGCGAAACCGTCAACGCACATCTACTGCTACCCGTACATCCGTAGAACCGCAAAGTCGGAATGACGACTGTCCGCAGATGAGGGAATCAGGAAACACGGATTGGCGCCATTCCGTACTTACGGAACTCAGTGCAGACCCGCAGCAGTGAAACGGCCCGCGACGGAGGGCGGGCCGTTGATAGCGCTCAGAGGTGAAGCGCCCCGCCGGCTGGCGGGGCGCCGGGCGACGATCAGTCGCCCTTGCTGCGCGACCAGATCAGGTTGTGCGCGCCGTCATCGCCCTCGACCAGGCGGGCATAGATGGTCGCCGGGAACGACGGGTCGTCCAGCGTCACCGACAGGTAGGGCCGGTCCGCCTTGCTGACCTTCTTCCAGGCCGCGCCGATCTCGTAGCCGGTGCCCGCCACGATGCGGTAGTCCGGGGCGTTCTCGCTTTCCTTGTCACTGGGAGCGATCTTGACCTTGACGTTGAGCGTCAGGGTGCGAACCGTGCCGGCGAAACCGTTGTTCTGTGCGGTGAAGATGCCGATGTTGGCCATGATGAAGTCCTTTCGAAGTTGACCAGGTCCGCGCCCATCGCGGCCTTGGCGTGATCCGGACGGCGTGGGTCCGGGCGCGTCGCACCGAAGGCCGCAACGCGAGTGGAGGACCGGGAGGCCCGAGAAATTTGCTTCGCGAGGAAGACCGCAGGTCGGGGAAATTTGTCGGGCCGCACGGTTGCGGCGATGAAGCCCGAGGCGAAGCGCAACGCAGAGAAGCGCCGCCGTGCCCGCGCCAGGATTCACGACACATACAAGGCCGTGGGCGTGAACCTGATCCCGAAAGGATGCATGGCCCAGGCACTGGTCCCACAGCAAAGGCTTTCCGGCCTGGACCCGGACGCAGTCCAGGTCCAAGTCGGCTGACCAGGAAAGCGCCGCCGGAACGTCCCACAGCGTCGACGCGGCAGACGTGATCGGCATTGGTGGCATGGAGGAAAGTCAGGAATCCACGGCGGGGGACCGACCCTGGATGACCCACCGTCCCCGACCGTCAGACCCGCTGCCCGCCGCCGCGAGCCGCCTCAAGCGCATCGACCTTCGTGGCGATACCCGACTCGATGCTGGCCCGATGCGCCGCCACCAGCGTGACGGTCCCGTCGAGTACGCGTTCGTGGTCGTCATATGCCTGGACACGGAACGTCGCACTGCGTTCGCCCAACCCCTCGACCCATCCACACAGTCGCAGCCGTGTCGTCGGTGGAATGGGGCCGAGGTGCTCGATATGCACGGTGCGCCCTACGACCACCTCCATCATCGCGTCGATGTGCAACTGCATTTCGCGGACGCAGATGGACTCGCAACCGCGACCAGATACCCGGTCGCCAGACATTCGATCAACGTCTGCGCGTATTCGCGCCATGCGGCAGCCTCGCGAACAAAGACCGTGCCGTCTGGTCATGCGACACCGCATAAGTTTCTTCAAAACAGATTTCGCTGACGCCTTGCTGGTTCATGAGAATGTGAGAGGTGACATCGCTGTGTTCTCAAAATCAAAGACAGATGCGTACGCCTCTGGATCGGAACTCTTACGATGCTCACGCGATGGGCTGGCGCAGCCAACCTAACAGGGCATGCCGGGGCGTACCCCGGGCGCAGGGGTCGCCGATTGCCTGGGGCACTCAACGCCGCCACGGCGCGTCCATCGTCCTCCCCCTCGTCGCAAACGAAAACGCGCGCGGCATACTTGCCGCGAGCGTTTTTTTCTCGCACATCCAAGGCCCCGGCTCCAGCCGGGGCCTTATGCCTAGGCGACTGCCGCTAGTTCCTCGCGCTTTTCGGCTTCGGCACCGGCTTCATCCGCTTCCAGCACCGCTTCGATCCCCGACGATGTTGGCGTCTCAGAGGTCGGTTCTGCCTCAGCCTGAACATCACCGGCAGCCACCCGGTCCCGGCGGCGAGCCTTTCGGCCTCGCTCGCAATCTCAGCCTTCTTGAGCTTGGACAGCCGGGTCACGTGATCCGGTGCAAAGGCCAGCACCGCTTCCAATGCCTTCGCCTTGGAGACATGCGCAAAGTAGCCTTCGGCGGTCGGCGCCCACCAGTCGTGCATGTCGAGGCTCACGGCCTCGGCCAACCCGGCGGCGGGCACCTCGTCCTCGCGGGATGCCAGCACACTGACGGTGGAAGCCACGCACACCGCCAGCAGCGACAACAGTTCGCCTTGCGGCAGGGCCAGCAGCTCGGCAAAGAGAGCCTTGGGCTCTCTCGGCAAGCGCGCTGCCCACGCCTCGCGGACCTTGCCCATGCCCACCGCCGCAGGCGAGTCTCCCACGTCCGGGGCATGCTGCGTCAGTCCATCCTGCGGGGTGGCGATGATGTCGACGGGCGAACCACCCGAGCCGTAGCTGTCGAAGACCACGCGCAGCGCAAGCCGATGCACGACAGCCACCAAAGCCACCTGCGGATGTCGGGCGACCTCGGCCTGCATGGCAGCCGTGCGATGCGCGCTCAACCGCTTCGCCAGCTTCTCCGAGATACCGGACTTGGTCAACTCGTCAGCATCGCCATCATGGCCATTGCGCTCCACGCCTGCCGCACCGGCCTCCTGCCGCTCCTGCGCTCGTATCGCCTTGGCCTGCTCCTCGCGCAGCAGCCCACGGTGCACCACGACGCCACCTATGTGATCCACCGACACCACGGCACCGGCTACTTCCACCGTCCGGGGCGGGTAGACGATCAGGGTCTGCTCGATCGCTTCCAGTTCGTTGCCGAGCCGGTCCAACTCCTCCTGCAGTGCCCCCACGCCGTCCTCGCTCAGTTCCGCATCTTCATCATCGAGTCGGTCCTGCAGTTCGTTCTGTTTCCTTTCGAGCTTGGCGATGCGCTTGGCCTCGGTCCTGTTCGGGTCGCGGCGCGTGCGCCGCACCCGCTGGAACACATGCAACTCGGCAGCCGTGGCGCGCGGCGCGACCTCCACCCATCCCCAGCCCTCCAGCTGAACCTGCTCGACAGCATCGGCGAGCTTGTGGCGCGCGAGCGTGTCCAGCAATCCGGCATCGGTGAGATAGCTTCCCTGCTCTTCGTCCGAAAACAGGTCGCGGCGTACGCCGCCCCCTGCGGCCTCGTAGGCCTCAAGTCCGACGAAATGGGCCAGCGCATCGCGGCTGGCATCGATCTCTTCGTGGGTCAGATGGTCACGCAGCGCCTCGGGGCTGCGCTGCCATGCAGGGCTGTCGTAGAACGCGGCCTCCTGCGCCGCGTGGTCGTCGGTAATGGCGAGCGCCATCAACTGTTCGAGGGTCACAGCGCCGGTCTGATAGTCCGCCAGCAAGCGCGGCGAGACGTTGGCGAGCCGAAGCCGGCGCTTGACCGCCAGCGGCTTCACGCCGAAGTCCGCCGCGATGGCCTCCACCGAGCGGCCTTCGGCCACAAGGGCCTTCCATGCGAGCAGTTCATCAACCGGCCCCATGGCCTCCCTCTGCACGTTCTCGGTGAGGCTCGCCGTACGCGCCAGCGTGTCGGCCACCAGCATGCAAGGCACCGGCCAATCCATTGGGATGCGGCGCTTCTTGGCGAGCAACTTCAAGGCCGCGAGGCGCCGCCCACCGGCGACGACCTCGAAGTCCCCGTCATCACCGAAAGGGATTACGGTGAGGTTCTGCAGGAGGCCCAGACGCCGGATGCTTGCAGCCAATGCAGCAATCGACGTGCGCGCCTTGCGGCGCACGTTGCGCTTGGATGGCCGCGAACGCAGCCGCGAGAGCGGCACCAGCACCATGTTCTGCGCAGGTACGGCCGCTTCAAGGGTGGAAACTTCTCGCGTATCAACGGTATTCATGATCGAACTCCTGTCCCATGTCGGGACGTTGGAAAACAAAACTGGGAAAAACAAAAACCGAAACTGGAGTCAGGGTCTGGGTCTGTGCATAGGCGCTCTCCTTGGTGTTTGGGCTCCGCAGGGGCCGCGAAGCCCTTTCGCGGCCATAGAGGCCGGCTGGGGCCGGCGCGGGTGCGCCGTCAAGGGAGAACAGCGAAGGCGCTGGCGCGGCCCGCAGGCGAAGCCGAGGACACGGGCGCCGCAGCGGCTTGACGGGAGGAGCGCACGCAGAGGCCAGGCAAGCCGCAGACAGCGGCGCGCAGGTGGCGGGTACTGCCACCGGAGAGATGAAATCGAGGGAATCGGCCGGCACCGGCCGCCGGCCAGATGCACGCGCGCAGCGCGCATGCGAGAGGGAAATAAAAAAGGGGCCGAAGCCCCTTTGCTACATCAGCCCATGCTCTGCCATCGAGTAGATGACGCTGCCACCGACGATCAGGTGATCCAGCACCCGCACGTCCACGAGGGACAAGGCCGACTTGAGGGTCTGCGTGAGCGCTTCGTCGGCCAGCGACGGCTCTGCCGATCCCGAAGGATGGCCATGCACCAGCAGAAGCGCTGTACTGTTGCGCGCCAGTGCGTCCTTGACCACCTCACGCGGATACACCGAACTCTGTGCAACCGTGCCTCGGAACATCTCCACATAGTCCAGCACTCGGCACTGCGCATCCAGATGCACAACAGCGAACACCTCGCACTCCAGCGCTCCATGCCGCAGACGCAGGAAATCCCGCACCAGCGCAGGCGAAGACAGCGCGTCGCTGCCGCGCACCCGCCTTGCCAGCAACCGCTGTGCTGCGAGCAGCACCTCATCGGCCTCGGCCGGACGGTACTCGCCCGCGACATCGCGAACGAGAAGAGGAACAGAGGCAGAGAACTCGAAGGAAAGAAGAGAAGAAAAGAGATCGTGCGACATGGTCGGCTCCGTGAATCGGGCGGGATTGCCCGAAACCGAAAGCCGCACGGCGCAGCGCAGCAGTCAGGGTTCGAAGACGGCCGCCAGGACGCAAGCGCAAAGCCATTGCGCGCAGACCTTGATGGCGAGAACGGCGTGCAACGATGAAAGGGACAACAAGCCAGCCCATCCAACACCCTCCTCTGCCTATCAGCAAGCGCAGCGCGCACGCCCGAAGGGCTGGAGATCGCAAGGATGGAGACTGCGGGCGCGGACGCCATCGGCGACTCGACTATCCTTCGCTCGCCGCGCGTACGGCATCCGTCGTACCGATGCCACTCATCGATGCACGCCAGACGGATCCACCTTTTCGCAGAGAGAAAGAGTTCGCTCCATGTTCCGCACCCTACTCAAGTCCAAGATCCACCGCGTCGCCGTCACCGACTGCGAACTGCACTACGAAGCTCCTGCGCCATCGACGAAGACCTGCTCGATGCCGCCAACCTGGCCGAGAACGAGCAGGTGCACATCTGGAACATCAACAACGGCGAGCGTTTCGTCACCTATGCGATCCGTGGCGAGCGGGGCACCGGCATCATCTCGGTCAACGGCTCAGCCGCGCGTCGAGCGTCGGTGGGTGACTTGATCATCATCGCGGCCTTCGGCCTGGTACCTGAAGACCAGGTGGCAGGCTACAAGCCGAAGCTCGTGTTCGTGGACGGCGCCAACCGCATCAAGGAAGAGCGCGCCCACATTCCGGTGCAGGCAGCTTCCGGCGCGCTCTCAACGGCCTAGCGCGGGCGCATTGCGCAGGACTCATGCAGCGGGTCAAAGGCTAGGGAAGG
>NZ_MOWM01000021.1 GCF_016082275.1 Variovorax sp. E3 | reverse complement strand
TTCGGCCACGTGCGCGAAGAGCGCGCAGGGCGCGCCGCCGTGCTGCGCGCGCGGGTCCCACGGGCCGCGCGCGAGCACGCTGGGCTGCCAGCCGTCGGGGCCTTGGCGGGTAAATACAGCGGGGTGGGAATCGTCCGGTGTCGGTGCGTCGGGGGCCATTGCAGAATCCATTCGATGGGTTCAAAAATTCTAGGAACAAGCCGGGCGCAAGGTGTTCGGGTTCGGCGGCCATGACGGGCGCGCGCACGGCGGCTGCCGCTCCCCGGAGAAAGCCGCGCCAGTCCCGCGCGCGCCACACCTCGCAGGCCTTGCAGGAAGCCTTTGTTCGGCTTTGGGTGGAGAAGGGCTACGCCGCCGTCACCATCCGCGAGATCGCGGCCGTGGCCGGCACGGGGCTCGGCAGCTTCTACGAATACTTCGAGAACAAGGAAGACCTGGCGCGCGTGTGCCTGCACCTGCGCTCCAAGGCGCTGCTGCTCGGCATCCGCGCGACCGTGGCCGCGCACGCGGGCCGGCCGCTGCGCGAGATCGTCGATGCGGTGGTCGACACGCAGCTCGACGCCCACCGCGAGCAGCCGCTGGCCTGGGGCGCGCACTACCTGCTGGAGCGGCACCTGTCGGGGCCCGAGGCCTACCGCAAGATGTACGACCGCTTCGTGGCCGAGTGGGTGGGCGTGCTCGATGCCGCCGGTGACCTGGCGGCCGATTGCCCGAAGAAGGAAGCAGCGCGCGTGTGCCAGACCATCCTCTACGGGCTGGTGGCGCACACGCACATCGGCACCGGCGGGCGGCCCGACCTGCAGGCGCTGTCACGCCAGCTGCGGGGGGCGCTGCACGGCTATCTGGCCGGGGTGGCCGGTAAGGCCGAAGTGGCCTGAGGGGTCAGCGCGAGCTCTTGTTCTGGTAGCCGCTGACGCTGGCGTCGATGGTGCCGAACACCGTCACACCGCTGCCCGACGGCGTGGTGGACGACGACGCGGCGCGGTCACCGCCGGGGGCCGTGCCGGTGCCCGCGCAACCCGCGACGAGCGCGCCCATCGCGACGGCGAAAACAGCTGCAATGAATGGCTTCACGGAAAACTCCAGGAGATGGTGGGACTGCGGCCACTATAGGCCGGCGCCCCGGCTGCCCTGTAACAACACACCCGGCGGCATCGGGGTTGTTGCGGGCTCGTTCGCAACGCGCAGGAAGTCGATCAGCGCGCGCAGCTTGGGCGGCACGCGCTTGCGGTCGGGGTAGTACAGCGTCAGGTCGGGCAGCGGCGTGGTCCAGTCGGCCAGCAACTGCACCAGCCGGCCGTCGGCCACGTGGCGCTCGGTGTAGCTGCTGATGAGGTTGGCAATGCCGATGCCGTCGACCGCCGCGTCGAGCATCACGGCCACGTCGTTCATCACGAGGCGGCCGCTCACGCCGAGCGTCAGGGCCTCGCCGTCTTTCTCGAGGCCCAGCGCTCCAGCTGGCCCGAGCTCTCGTAGCGAAAGCCGATGCAGTCGTGCGCCAGCAGCTCGCGCGGGTGTACCGGCGTGCCGCGCCCGGCCAGGTAGCGCGGCGCGGCGACGATGCTGTTGGCCAGCGGCGGGCCGACCCGCACGCCCACCATGTCGCGCTCGACCATGCCGCCGAAGCGGATGCCGGCGTCGAAGCCCATGCCCACGATGTCGACCAGCGCGCTGCTGATCGACACCTCGACATCGATGCGCGGGTGCGCGCGCAGGAAGCCGCCGAGCACCGGCTGCAGCACGAACAGGTAGGCCGCGCGCGGCACCGTGAGCCGCAGCAGCCCCGACGGGCGCTCCGCGCTGTCGCTCAGTTCGTCCGAAGCCGAGGCCAGCTCCTGCACGGCCGGGCGTATGCGTTCCAGAAAGCGAGCGCCGGCTTCGGTGAGGTTCACGCTGCGCGTGGTGCGGTTGAACAGCGCCACGCCCACGCGCTTTTCGAGCAGCCGCACGGCCTGGCTCACGGCCGAGGGCGACACGCCCAGGCGCACCGACGCGGCCGAAAAACCGCGCGTCTCGGCCACGGCCACGAAGGTGACGAGTCCGTCGAGCTGGTCCTGGCGCATGAAAGGTGGTCCGGTTTGATCTTGAAGAAAAGCTTCAAGGTGCTTCGTCGATTGGGCGGATTATCAAAGCGATGCGGCACGCGCACAGTGGCGCCATCGGTTCTCCCATCCACCCTTCAAGGACATCGCCATGGCATCCGCTTCATCCTCACCCAAGACCTGGTTCATCACCGGCGTCAGCAGCGGCTTCGGCCGCGCACTCGCGCAGGAGGCGCTGGCCGCCGGCCACCGCGTGGTGGGCACGCTGCGCAACGAGGCCGCGCGCGCCGGGTTCGACGCGCTGCGGCCCGGCCGCTCGTTCGGCCGCCTGCTCGACGTGACGCAGGGCGCCGACGTGCTGCGCGTGGTGGCCGAGGTCGAGGCCTCGGTCGGCCCCATCGACGTGCTGGTCAACAACGCGGGCTACGGCCACGAGGGCACGATCGAGGAATCGTCGCTCGACGAACTGCGCCAGCAGTTCGAGGTGAACGTGTTCGGCGCGGTGGCCGTGGCCCAGGCCGTGCTGCCGTTCATGCGGGCGCGCCGCCGCGGCCACATCCTGAACATCACCTCGATGGGCGGCATCGTGACCTTCCCGGGGCTGGGCTACTACCACGGCAGCAAGTTCGCGCTCGAGGGCCTCTCGGAAACGCTGGGCAAGGAGGTCGCGAGCTTCGGCATCCACGTGACGGCGGTGGAGCCCGGCGGTTTTCGCACCGACTGGGCGGGCCGCTCGATGGTGCGCGCGCCGCAGACCATCGCCGACTACGCGCCGGTGATGGGCCCGGTGCGCGAGCGCCGCCTGGCGCGCAGCGGCAAGCAGGACGGCGACCCGGTGAAGGCCGCGCGCGCCATGATCCGCATCACCGAAAGCGCCAACCCGCCCGCGCACCTGCTGCTCGGCCCCGACGCGGTGAAGGTGGTGCGCGAGAAGCTCGGTGCGCTGCAGGAAGAGATCAAGGCGTGGGAGGCGCTGTCGGTGTCCACCGACTTCACGCCCACCACAGCCTGATCGATCAGCGCGGGTCCGTCGCCAGCAGCATCTCGACCATCGAGCGCAGGTGCCCCTGCAGCCGGCTCGCGTCGGCTTCGTTCAGCGCCAGCGTGGCCTCGTCCATGTAGAGCTTGCGGTTGATCTCGACCTGGATGCTGTGCCGGTTCGCGGCCGGGTTGCCGTGCCGGCGCACCAGCTCCACGCCCTTGTAGGGGTGGTTGTAGTCCACGCTGTAGCCCAGCGCGCGCAGGTGCTCGCAGATCCGTTGCGACAGCGCCGGGTCGGCGGTGCTGCCGTCGCGGTCGCCGATCACGAAGTCGGCATGCGCCAGCCCCGGGAAGTCGGTCGCGTGGCTGGCCGCGACGGCCGGCATCGAGTGGCAGTTGATGTGGATGCTGTAGCCGTGCCGCGCATGCGCGTCGTCCACGGCCTGCGCCACCGCCGCGTGGTACGGGCGCCAGCAGCTGTCGATGCGCTGGCGCACTTCGTCGACCGTGAGCTGCCGGCCGTAGATCGGCAGGCCCTCGTCGGTGAGCTTCCAGATCAGGCCCTTGCCCAGGCGCACTTTCGACAGCACGCGCGGGTCGCTCGACACCGGCTCGGTCCACGTGCCGTCGAGCATGGTGGTGTCGATCTCGGTGGTGTCGCGGTTGGCGTCCAGGTAGCTGCGCGGAAAGTGCGCCTCGATCCAGGCGGCGCCCAGGTCGGGCGCGAAGGCGTAGAGCTTCTCGACGTGCGTGTCTTCGGCCCGGCGCAAGGTGGCGAGGTCGCGCACCGTGTCGAAGTCGTCGGGGTAGACGGTGCCGCTGTGCGGAGAGTCCAGCACCAGCGGGGTATGCCCGGCGACGCTTGTCACCTGGGCGCGGGTTTGAATCAGTTTCAGGACAGGATGCATAGGCAGGCTCGGTCAGTCCAATCGGATGCGCGCGAAAGCGGCGACCTTCTTCATCTTCTCGATCTCGGTCGCGATCTGCTTCGTGAACTCGGCCGGCGTGGTGCCCGAGGCGTACAGCCCCTGCAGCGCCAGGCGTTCGCGCACCGAGTTGTCCTTCAGCGCCGTCACCACCGCCTGCTGCATGCGCAGCGCGATCTCGGGCGAGGTGCCCGCGGGCGCCACCAGGCCGAACCACGACGGGTCGTTGTTGGCCGGGTAGCCCAGTTCGCCGTAGGTCGGCACCTCGGGCAGCACGTCGAGGCGGCCGCTCCAGGACACGGCCATCGCCTTCAGCTTGCCCGACTTCACGTGCGGCAGCGACGACGCCACCTGGTCGAAGTACACCGGCACCTGGCCCGCGAGCACGTCGTTGATGGCCGGGCCCGCACCGCGGTAGGGGATGTGCACCATCGAGGTTCCGGTGCTGCTCTTGAACAGCTCGCCCCACATGTGGCCGATGGTGCCGTTGCCCGGCGAGGCGTACGACACCTTGCCGGGGTTGGCCTTCAGGTACTTGACCAGTTCCGCGAAGTTGGCGACCGGCAGCACCGACGGATTGATGACGACCACGCCCGGCGCCTTCACCAGCTCGGTCACGGCCACGAAGCCCTTGACGGGGTCGTAGGGCAGCTTCTGGTAGACGGCCGGGTTCACGCCGTGCGTGGACAGCGTGGCCACGCCGAAGGTCAGGCCGTCGGGCGTGGCGCGGGCCAGTTCGGCCATGCCGATGGAGCCGCCGGCGCCGGCGCGGTTGTCGATGACCACCGGCTGCTGGAGGATCTTGCCGAGCGGCTCGGAGAGCACGCGCGCGGTGATGTCGGTGGCGCCGCCGGGCGGGAAGGGCACGACCATCCGGATCGGCTTGCCTTGGGCAAAGGATATTCCAGGGAGGATAGAAGCAGCAGCCAGCGTGGAAATGAAATGACGACGTTGCATGGGGGAGTGTTCCAATGTGCTTTTGAGGGCGAAGAGCGATTTGCCACCTCACCTGTAGCAAAGGATATACCCGCTAACATTCTGATCTGGAATGTTTTAATGGGCATCCCGCCATGTCGCTGCGACGTCTCAACCCTCCCCTGAACCTGCTGCGCGCCTTCTCGACGGTGGTGCGCTTC
The DNA here is from genome assembly GCF_016082275.1 of Variovorax sp. E3. Classification (GTDB taxonomy): domain Bacteria; phylum Pseudomonadota; class Gammaproteobacteria; order Burkholderiales; family Burkholderiaceae_C; genus Variovorax. The sequence continues at coordinate 64,531 of NZ_MOWM01000021.1, read as the reverse complement.
GGCGGCGTCTCGCGCGCGGCCGAGGCGCTGCACCTCACGCAGGGCGCGGTCAGCAAGCAGGTGCAGGAGCTCGAACGCTGGATCGGCGCGCCGCTGTTCGAGCGCAACCGCAAGCGGCTGGCGCTCACGCCCGCCGGCGAGCGCTACGAGAAGGCGGTGCGCGCCCTGCTCGCGCAACTGGAGGCGGCCACGCTGGAGCTCATCACCAGCGGCGACGGCGGCGGCGCGCTGCACCTGTCGACCCTGCCCACCTTCGGCGCCAAGTGGCTGATTCCACGGCTTCCCGATTTCCAGCGCGCGCATCCGCAGATCACGCTGCATTTCGTGCCCTTCGTGCACGGCTACGACTTCGAGCGGCCCGAGCTCGACTGCGCCATCCTGTTCGGCGACGGTCACTGGCCCGGCGCGCAATCGCACTACCTCGCGGGGCGCGACGTGGCGCTGATCGCGCCGCGCGCGGCGCAGGCCGAGGTGGTCATTCGCACGCCGCAGGACGTGGCGCGCTGCACGCTGCTGCGCCACGTCACCGTGCCGCAGTCGTGGCTGCAATGGAGCGAGACGCACGGCGTGCGGGGGCTCGACCCGCTGGCCGGCCCGCAGTTCGACCAGTTCCAGACCATGATCCGCGCGGTGATGGTCGGCATGGGCGTGGCGCTGGTGCCGCGCTGCCTGGTGCAGGACGAGATCACGTCGGGCCTGGTCGACGAGCCGCTGCCCGGTGGCGGCTACCGCGGCAACGAGGGCTACTGGTTCTGCTACCCGGAAGGCGCGGCCAGCTCGCCACGCTCGATCATTTCCGCAGCTGGCTGCTGGCGGAGGTCGACCGCGCGAAAGAGGCGGTGCCGGCCGCAAGCCCCGCGCCGCGCTGACGCCGGGTTCTCTCGTTCTTCTTATTCGGGCTTCGCGCCCGAGGCCTTCACGGCCGCGCCCCAGAGGCGGATCTCGCTCGCCACGAAGCGGTCGAACTCGCCCGGCGTGGTCGGCGCGGGCTCGGAGCCGCGCTCGCGAATGAAGCGCGCCATCTGCTCGCTCTTCAGGATGTCGGTCACCTCGTGGTTCAGGCGCTCGACGATCTCGGTCGGCGTGCCGCGCGGCGCCATCAGCCCGAGCCAGCCCACGGCCTCGAAGTTGGCGGTGCCCGGCACGCGGCTTTCGGCCACGGTGGGCACGTCGGGCAATTGCGACGAGCGCGTGGCCGACGTGACCGCCAGCGCCACCGCCTTGCCCGACTTGATGTGCGGCAGCGCGGCCGTCACCGAGTCGACCATCAGCGGCACCTGGTTGCCCAGGAAGTCCGACTGCGCCGGGCCGCTGCCCCGGTACGGAATGTGCGTAATGAACACATGCGCCGCCGCCTTGTACATCTCGCCCGACAGGTGCTGCGTGCCGCCGATGCCGGCGCTCGCGTAGCTCAGCCGGCCGGGCTCGGCCTTGGCGCGCGCCGTGAGCTCAGCGAGCGTGCGGATGCCGCTTTCAGGCGTGGCCAGGAACACCAGCGGCACCTTCGCGATCAGCGAGATGCCGACCAGGTCGCGGCGCGGGTCGAAGCCCGGCTTGGCGTAGAGCGTCTGGTTCACCGCCATCGCGCTGCCCGCCACCACCAGCGTGTAGCCGTCGGGCTGCGAGCGCACCACGAACTCGGTGCCGATGTTGCTGCCGGCGCCGGCCTTGTTGTCGATGATCACCGGCTGGCCCAGCCGCTTGCCGAGCTGCTCGGCCAGCGCGCGGGCGAAGATGTCGGTGGCCTGCCCCGGCGGGAAGGGCACGACCAGCTTCACGGGCTTGTCGGGCCACGCGGCGGCATGGGCCAGGCCCGCGCCGCCGAACAACAAGGCGGTCATCCCGACGGCCGCCGCGACAAGGCTTGCGCCGAAGTGTCTGCGCCGCATGGCTCAGGGCGCCGAGAGGTGCTTGCCCACGATGCCCGCGAGTTCGAACATCGTCACCTGGTCCTTGCCGAACACCGGCTTGAGCTTGGCGTCGGCGTTGATGGCGCGCTTGTTGGTCGCGTCCTGCAGGCCGTTGGCCTTGATGTAGTCCCACAGCTTCTTGATGACCTCGGTGCGCGCCACCGGTTCGGCGCCGATCACCGCGGCCAGCGAGTCGCTGGGTTTCAGGCCCGCGCCGGGCTTGCGCGGCGCGGCCGCCTTCTTCGCGGCCGGGGCTTTCTTGGCCGCGGGCGTCTTCTTCGCCGCCACCTTCTTGGCGGCCGCCGTCTTGCCCGCGGGCGCGGCCTTGCCGAAGGTCTTGCGCGGCGGGAACTTGCTGCCGCCTTCGCGCGGCGCGAACTCGAAGGTCACCTTGCCCTCTTCGGCGTTCCAGGTCAGGAAGGCCTTGAAGGCGCGGCGCGTGCGCATGCTCACGAACTTGTCGAGCAGGTCGGTCTTGCCGGTGGCCAGCAGCTTTTCCATCTGCGCGCGCTCCACCGGCTGCTGCAGGATGATCTTGCCGGTCTTGAAGGTGCAGCTGGGCGTGGGCTGCGCGTTGGTCGGCACCGACTTCTCGCAGACGTAGTTGCTGCCGTGCTCGAACACCGGCGCGCCGCACACCGGGCACGGGCCCACGGTGTCCTGCTCGCTGAAGTCGACGATCTCGCCGCTCTCGGCGTTCTTGTCGTCGCCGAAGTCGAACTCCAGCTTCCAGTTCTTCGCCTCTTCGTCGAACTTGATGACGATCTCGGAGGTGAAGGGCCAGCCCGCCTTGGAGCGGAAGCCTTCGAGCGGGCCGATGTGCTTGTCGCGCAGCAGCGCCTCGGCCTCGGCCACCTCGAAGGTGCGCCCGGCCGGCGACTTGCCGAACGAGAAGCCGCAGGCGTCCTCGCCCGTGCCGCTCTTGCCGGTGCAGGCGTAGCGGCGGTAGTTTTCCTTCACGACGCCGCCGCAGTTGGGGCACGGCGTCTGCAGGGTCGAGTAGTCGCCCGGCACGGTGTCGCGGTCGTACTCCTTGGCCTTCTTCACGATGTGCTCGGTCATCGCGGCGATCTCGCGCATGAAGGCGTCGCGGCTGAGCGACCCCTTCTCCATCTGCGCGAGCTTGTATTCCCACTCGCCGGTCAGCTCGGCCTTGGAGAGTTCTTCCACGCCCAGGCCGCGCAGCAGCGTCATCAGCTGGAAGGCCTTGGCCGTGGGAATGAGTTCACGGCCTTCGCGCAGCATGTACTTCTCGGCAATCAGCCCTTCGATGGTGGCCGCGCGCGTGGCTGGCGTGCCCAAGCCCTTTTCCTGCATGGCCTCGCGCAGCTCGTCGTCGTCGATGGTCTTGCCCGCGCCTTCCATGGCGCCGAGCAGCGTGGCTTCGGAGTAGCGCGCGGGCGGGCGCGTCTTCAGGCCCTTGGTGTCGACCGTCTCGGCCTTGACGATCTCGCCCGGCTTCACCGGCACGAGGCGCTTGCCGTCCTTGTCGTCTTCCTTCTCGTCGTCCTGGGCTTCCTTGCCGTAGATGGCCAGCCAGCCCGGCTTGACCAGCACCTTGCCGTCGGTGCGGAAGGGGTACTTCTTGCCGCCCTGCTCCACCGTGCTGATGCGCGTGGTCACCTGGTATTCGGCGCTCGGGAAGAACACCGACATGAAGCGGCGCACCACGAAGTCGTACAGCTTCTGCTCGGCGTCGCTCAGGCCGCTGGGGGCTTGCAGCGTCGGGATGATGGCGAAGTGATCCGACACCTTGGCGTTGTCGAAGATGCGCTTGTTGGGCCGCACGTAGTTGCCGTCGACCGCCTGCTGGGCGAACGGCGCCAGGTGCTTCATGCCGCTGTTGGCCAGCATGCCCATGGTCTGCTTGACCACCGGCAGGTAGTCTTCGGGCAGCGCGCGCGAATCGGTACGCGGGTAGGTCAGCGCCTTGTGGCGTTCGTACAGGCTCTGGGCCAGCGCCAGCGTGGTCTTGGCGCTGAAGCCGAAGCGGCCGTTGGCCTCGCGCTGCAGCGAGGTCAGGTCGAACAGCATCGGCGAGGCCTGCGTGGTGGGCTTGCTCTCTTCGGTGACGGTGGCGGGCTTGCCGCGCGAGGCGTCGGCGATGGCGCGGGCCTCCTGTTCGTTCCACACGCGGTCCGCGCGTTGCTCCGCATCGGGCTCGCCGTTGGCCAGCAGCGGCGCGTTGGCCTTCTTCCAGTCGGGGTTGAACCACTTGCCCGGATAGTCGCCGGCCTCGGCCGCGAAGCTGCCGTGGATTTCCCAGTAGTCGCGCGAGACGAACTTGCGGATCTGCTCCTCGCGCTCCACCACCACCGACAGCGTGGGCGTCTGCACCCGGCCCACGGTCGTGAGGAAGAAGCCGCCGTCGCGCGAATTGAACGCGGTCATGGCGCGCGTGCCGTTGATGCCCACCAGCCAGTCGGCCTCGGAGCGCGAGCGCGCGGCGTCGGCCAGGCCCTGCATCTGCTTCTCGGTGCGCAGCGCGTCGAAGCCGTCGCGGATGGCCTGCGGCGTCATCGACTGCAGCCACAGCCGCTTGACCGGCTTGTTCAGCCCGGCCTTGCCGCCGGCGTATTGCTCGATCAGGCGGAAGATCAGCTCACCCTCGCGGCCCGCGTCGCAGGCGTTGATCAGTTGCGTCACGTCCTTGCGCTTGGCCTGCTTGACCACGGCGTTCAGGCGCGTCTTCGTCTTGTCGACCGGCTTGAGGTCGAAATGCGGCGGAATCACGGGCAGGTTGGCAAAACTCCACTTGCCCCGCTTGACGTCGAATTCCTCGGGCGCCTGGATTTCGACCAGGTGACCGACAGCGCTGGTCACGACATAACTGTCGTTCTCGAAATGCTCGTCATGTTTGTCGAATTTGCCGGCCACCGGCGTGAGGGCACGGACGATGTCCTGTGCCACCGACGGCTTTTCTGCGATTACCAACGTCTTTGTCATCTATGGGCTCTCTATACTCTGCGGCTTCCCGCGTGCGCACGCGCACACGCGCATGTGTGCATATTCAAACTAACAGACTTCGGCGATGCCTTCCAAATCCCCACTTTCCGCGGGCCGCCGCATCCAGATGCGGCGCTCCGATGTCCACGGCAACGGCGTCTTCGCCGTGCAGGACCTGGCCGAAGGCGAAACGCTGATCGAATACAAGGGCGAGGTCATCAGCTGGAAAGAGGCGCTGCGCCGCCATCCGCACGACCCGGCCCAGCCCAACCACACCTTCTACTTCCACATCGACGACGGGCGGGTGATCGACGGCAACGTCAAGGGCAACGACGCACGCTGGATCAATCACTCGTGCGAACCGAACTGCGAAGCCGATGAGGTCGATGGGCGCGTTTATATCAAGGCGCTGCGCAACATCGCTGCAGGAGAAGAACTCAATTACGACTACGGCCTGATCATCGACGAGCCGTACACGCCCAAGCTGCTGTCCGAATTTCCTTGCTGGTGCGGTTCCGAGGCATGCCGCGGCACGCTGCTGACACCCAAGGATGAGGACGAAGAAAAGAAAAAGAAGAAGAAAGACAAAAAGAAGGCTGAAAAGAAAAAGGCCGAAAAAAAGGCTGAGAAGAAGGACGACGCCAAGAAGGCGGAAAAGAAGGCCGACAAGAAAGCCGAGAAAAAGAGCGAGAAAAAGTCCGCCAAGAAAGACAAGTCCGACAAGGACTGAGCATGGCCAGCCACACCTGCGCCGACTGGTTCGAAGACCGGATCGCCGCGGCGGTCGCGCCGCTGTTGCCCGGCTTCACGGTCGAGGCCGTGGCCGAAATCGACTCCACCAACACCGAGCTGATGCGCCGCGCGCGCGCCGGGCGTGTCGAGCCCGTGCTGCTCGTGGCCGAGCGCCAGACCGCGGGGCGCGGCCGCCTCGGGCGCCCCTGGCAGAGCGCGCAGCAGCAGGAAGAGCCCGCATCGCTGCTGTTCTCGCTGGGCCTGCCGCTCGCGCCCGCCGACTGGTCGGGCCTGTCGCTGGCGGTCGGTGTCTCCGTGGTCGAAAGCCTCGACCCCACTGGCGAGCACAAGGTCGGTCTCAAGTGGCCCAACGACGTGTGGGTCAACGACAGCAAGCTGGTGGGCATCCTCATCGAAACGGCGCTGCCGTCCGCCGGGCGGGCCGATGCAGCGCGCTACCTCGTGATCGGCATCGGCATCAACATCGGCCCGCGCGACGCCGCCGGCATGCGCACGCCGCCGGCCTGGCTGCACCAGTGGCGCCCCGAAGCCAAGGCGCCCGAGGTGCTGGCCGAACTGGCGTTGCCGCTCGTACGCTCCGTGCTCGACTTCGAGGCGCGGGGCTTCGCGCCCTTTGCCGAACGCTTTGCCGCGCGCGACGTGCTGCGCGGGCGCGAAGTGGTGCTCAGCGACGGCAGCGCCGGCCTGTGCGAAGGCGTGGCCTGGGGCGGCGAACTGCAGGTGCGCACCGACGCCGGACTGCAGCTGATTTCCAGCGACGAAGTGAGCGTACGCCCTCGCGGCATGGCGTTCTGAATCTTATGAAGCTGCGCCTGCTTCTTGTTGTTCTGCTGCTGGCCAACGCGGGCTACTTCCTGTGGGCGCGCGGCGACCTGGTCGGCTTCGGCCTGGCGCCGGCGGGGCTCAACGAGCGCGAGCCGCAGCGGCTGGCGCGGCAGATCCGGCCCGAGTGGCTGCAGATCCGCAAGGACGTGAAGGCGGCGGCGTCCGCTGCGCCTGCCGCGCCCACTGCCCCTGCTGCGCCTGCGGCACCGGCCCCCTGAGCCTGGCGGCCGGCCCGCTCAAGCGGCCGTTTCGCTTTCGAAACGCACCGTGAACAGCGCCCCCGGCGGATGCTTGCCGGGATGCGCGTCTTCCAGCTTCACCTGCGCGCGGTGCTGGTTCGCGATCTCGCGCACGATCGGCAGGCCCAGTCCCGAGCCGTCGGCCTCGTTGCCGAGCACGCGGTAGAAGGGCTCGAACACCAGCTCGCGGTCGGCTTCGGCAATGCCGGGGCCGTTGTCCTCCACCTGCAGCAGCAGCACGTGACCGAAGGGGTCGGCCAGCACGCGCACGGTGATCAGGCCGGGGCGCTCCGGTGTCGAGGGCGTGTAGTTGAGTGCGTTGTCGACCAGGTTGCGCACCAGCTCTTTCAGCAGCGTCTGGTTGCCGTCGAACATCACGCCCGGCGCGCCCGCCTCGGCGCCGTCGTAGCCCAGGTCGATGCGCTTCTCGATGCGCGCGGCACGGCCTCGCGCACCACTTCGATGGTCAGCCGCGCGAGGTCGCAGGGCTGGTGGTGCACGTTGGCGCTGTTGCCCTCGGCGCGCGCCAGCGACAGCAGCTGGTTCACCGTGTGCGTGGCGCGCTTGCTGGCGCGGCCGATCTGCTTGAGCGACTGCTTCAGCTCGTCGGCGTTGGCGCCCTCGCGCTGCGCCAGGTCGGCCTGCATGCGCAGGCCCGCGAGCGGCGTCTTGAGCTGGTGCGCCGCGTCGGCCAGGAAGCGCTTCTGCGTGCCGATGGAGTCGTTGAGCTTGTCGAGCAGCTCGTTCACCGAAGACACCAGCGGCACCACCTCCAGCGGCACCGACGACTCGTCGAGCGGGCTCAGGTCGCCGGGGCGGCGTTCGCGGATGCGCGCCTCCACCACCGACAGCGGCTTGATTCCGCGCACCAGCGCCAGCCAGATCAGCAGCACCGCCAGCGGCAGGATCGCGAACTGCGGCAGCAGCACGCCCTTGATGATCTCGGCCGCCAGCACCGACTGCTTCTCGCGCGTCTCCGCCAGCTGCAGCAGCGAGGGCGACACGTCGTCGCTGCCGCTGGCGATCCACATCGAGGCCACGCGCACCGGCAGGCCGTGCACGTCGCTGTTGTGCAGGAACACCTGGTTGGGCGGCAGCGGCTCGTCGAGGCCGGGCTGCGGAATGTCGCGTTCGCCGCTTTGCAGCGTGCCGTGGCCGTCGAGCAACTGGTAGTACACGTGGCCGGCGTCGTCGGCCCGCAGGATCTCGCGCGCCGACTGCGACAGCACGAATTGCGTCTGTCCGTCCTTCACCGTGACCAGCTCGGCCAGCGCCTTCACGTTGTGCTCGAGCGCGCGGTCGAAGGGCGCGTTGGCAATGCCCTGCGCCACCAGCCACGTGACGCCGATGCTCACCGGCACCAGCAGCAGCAGCGGCGTGAGCATCCAGTCGAGGATTTCGCCGAACAGGGAGCGCTGCGCGCGCTGGAAGAGCTTCATCGCACCGAGTCCTCCGGCGCGCCGGCGTCGCTGCGCGCGCGCGGCGGCCTTGCCGGGCGCGTCGCCGTCACTGGATCTTTTCGAGGCAATAGCCCAGCCCGCGCACCGTCGCGATACGCACCGGGCCCTTCTCGATCTTCTTGCGCAGGCGGTGGATGTACACCTCGATGGCGTTCAGGCTCACCTCCTCGCCCCATTCGCAGAGGCGGTCGACCAGCTGGTCCTTGCTCACCAGCCGGCCGGCGCGCTGCAGCAGCACTTCGAGCAGGCCGAGCTCGCGCGCCGACAGCTCGACCATCTTGCCGTCGATGGTAGCCACGCGGCCGCCCTGGTCGTACACCAGCGGGCCGTGGCGGATGGTGTTGCTGGTGGTGCCCATGCCGCGCCGCGTGAGGGCGCGCACGCGCGCTTCCAGCTCCTGCAGGCTGAAGGGCTTGGCCATGTAGTCGTCGGCGCCGTGGTCCAGGCCCTTGACGCGCTCTTCCACGCTGTCGGCCGCCGTGAGCACCAGCACAGGCAGTTGCGAGCCGCGCGCGCGCAGGCGCTTCAGGATCTCGATGCCGTGCAGGCTCGGCAGCCCGAGGTCGAGGATCAGCAGGTCGAACTCGTCGTGGGTCATGAGCGCGGTGTCGGCCTGCGAGCCGTTCGCCACGTGGTCGACCGCCGCGCCCGAGGTGCGCAGGCTGCGCAGCAGGGCATCGGCCAGCACCTGGTCGTCTTCGGCAATCAGAATCCGCATATGCGCCACCTCCGGCCTGTTTCGGGTGTCGGGCGCCCCACCGGCGCCGTTCACATTTGTCTCTCTTGGGAGTCTAGCCCGCCGTATAGGCTTCGAGTCCGATGGTTACCACGGTGGCGATGTCGTTGCCGACGCTGCTTCTGAACTCGCGCTCGGCCTGCGTCACCGCGCTGCGGAAGGCGTCGAGCCAGGCCAGCCCGTCGGCCGTGAACAGCACGCGCCGCGCCCGCGCGTCCAGCGCGTCGGGCCCGCGCGTGACCAGCCCCCAGGCCTCGCACTGGTCGACCAGCGCGCCCATGGCCTGCTTGGTCATGCCGGCGCGTTCGGCCAGCTCGGTGAGGCGCGAGCCCTCGCGCGCCAGGTGCCGCGTGATGTGGATGTGCGCCGCGCTCACCTGCGCGCGTGCCGCGAGGTTCGACAGGGCCAGCGGCACGTCGACGTCGTGCGCCATCAGCTCGAGCACGCGCGCGTCGAAGCGGCGCATTGCATGGCCCAGCAGGCGGCCCAGGTGGGTTTGCCGCCAGGCGTCGGGATCGGTCGGGAAAGCGGCTTCGGCCATGGCGGCAAATGGTAAAGCAAACTGACCAAAAAATGGGTTTACTCGAATCCATGAGCCCCTACACTACTGTTCAAGCATCCAGCCTGTGATTAAAAGCAGATGGATGAAACCCAACACAAACCGTTGATTTTCAAGGAGTTTCCACATGGACGCAGTCGTCAAGGGCGCAAGCATCTCGGTCGCCAACAGTGAAAAGGCCAAGGCCCTCCAGGCCGCGCTGGCCCAGATCGAAAAGCAGTTCGGCAAGGGCACGATCATGCGGCTCGGCGAAGGCGAGGCGCTGGAAGACATCCAGGTGGTCTCCACCGGCTCGCTGGGCCTGGACATCGCGCTGGGCGTCGGCGGCCTGCCGCGCGGCCGCGTCATCGAAATCTACGGCCCTGAATCCTCGGGCAAGACCACGCTCACGCTGCAGGTCATCGCCGCCATGCAGAAGCAGGCCGGCACCTGCGCCTTCGTCGACGCCGAGCACGCCCTCGACGTGCAATACGCCCAGAAGCTCGGCGTGAACCTGTCCGACCTGCTGATCAGCCAGCCCGACACCGGCGAGCAGGCCCTGGAAATCGTCGATTCGCTGGTGCGCTCCGGCGCCGTGGACCTGATCGTGGTCGACTCGGTCGCCGCGCTCACGCCCAAGGCCGAAATCGAAGGCGAAATGGGCGACTCGCTGCCCGGCCTGCAGGCCCGCCTGATGAGCCAGGCGCTGCGCAAGCTCACCGCCACCATCAAGAAGACCAACTGCATGGTCATCTTCATCAACCAGATCCGCATGAAGATCGGCGTGATGTTCGGCTCGCCCGAAACCACCACCGGCGGCAACGCGCTGAAGTTCTACGCCTCGGTGCGCCTGGACATCCGCCGCATCGGCACCATCAAGAAGGGCGACGAGGCCATCGGCAACGAAACCAAGGTCAAGGTGGTGAAGAACAAGGTCTCGCCCCCGTTCAAGACGGCCGAGTTCGACATCCTGTTCGGCGAGGGCATCAGCCGCGAAGGCGAAATCATCGACATGGGCGTGAACGCCAAGATCGTCGACAAGTCGGGTGCCTGGTACGCCTACAACGGCGAGAAGATCGGCCAGGGCCGCGACAACGCCCGCGAGTTCCTGCGCGAGAACCCCGAGCTGTCGCGCGAGATCGAGAACAAGGTGCGCGAGTCGCTGGGCATTCCGCTGCTGGCCGCCGATGCCGGCGCCACGCCCGAGAAGCCGCAGAAGGCCGCCAAGGCCGAGAAGGCGGACAAGGGCGAGTAAGCCCTGCCGAGCGCGGCGCTTCGCGGGGCCGTGCGAGCGAGCGATCGACCCCGCATGGCATTCAACGCCCCGTCCCTCAAAGGCCGCGCACTGCGCCTCCTGAGCCAGCGCGAGCATTCGCGCGCGGAGCTGGAGCGCAAGCTGGCCAGGCATGAAGAAGAGCCCGGCACGCTGGCGAAGGCGCTCGACGAACTGGCCGCCAAGGACTTCATCAGCGAACCGCGCGTGGTGGCCTCGGTGCTCAACCAGCGCGCGGCCCGTTCGGGCGCGCTGCGGGTGAAGCAGGAGCTGCAGGCCAAGGGCATCGCGCCCGAAGCCATCGCCGAGGCGGTGGCCGGCCTGCAGGACACCGAGGTGGCGCGCGCCACCGCCCTCTGGCGCCGTCGCTTCGACGCGCCGCCCGCCGACGCGAAGGAACGGGCCAGGCAAATGCGATTTCTGATGGCGCGCGGGTTTGCGGGCGCTGTCGTGTCCAAGGTGCTCAGGAGCGACTTCGATGATGAAACCCACGAATGAAGACGGCCAGGCCGCGCAGTCCCGCGTCATCACGCAGCGCGTGGCCTGCGAATGGCGCCGCGCCTATGTGCTGGCGGCCGACCCCAAGCGCCTGCCCGACTGGGCCAGCGGCCTCGCCAGGAGCGCGCTGGTGCCGCACGGCGACCACTGGATCGTGCGCACGCCCGAGAGCGGCGACGCCCGCATGCGTTTCGCGCCGCGCAACGACTTCGGCGTGCTCGACCACTGGGTTGCGCCCGAAGGCGTGCCCGAGGTCTACCTGCCGTTTCGCGTGATCGGCATCGCGCCCGACGCCTGCGAGCTGCAGTTCACGCTGCTGCGCCAGCCGCACATGGACGATGCGGCCTTCGAGCGCGACGCGGGCTGGATCGCGCGCGACCTGCGCTCGCTGCGCAGCCTGCTCGAAGCCGACTGAGGCTCGGCCTTTCTCGCCTTTCTCGCCTTTTCAGCCGCGCACCACGATCGGCGTGAACTTGCGCCGCGCCCTCAGCTGTTCGGCGTCCCACTCGATGCCCAGCCCCGGCGTTTCCGGCGCGACCGCATGGCCTTCCTCGATGCGCAGGCGGCTCGTCGTCAGGTCGTCGAGCTGCGGGATGTACTCGACCCAGCGCGCATTCGGTACCGCCGCGCACAGGCTCACGTGCAGCTCCATCAGGAAGTGCGGGCACATCGCGATGTTGTGCGCTTCGGCCAGGTGCGCGATCTTGAGCCACGGCGTGATGCCGCCCACGCGCGCCACGTCGGCCTGCACGATCGAGCAGGCGCCCTGCTGGATGTATTCGGCGAACTGCGACGGGTGGTACATCGACTCGCCCACCGCGATCGGCACCGTGGTGCTCGCCAGCAGCTGCGCATGCGCGCGCACGTGCTCGGCCGGCATCGGCTCCTCGAACCACGCGAGGTCCAGCGGCGCGTACTGGCGCGCGCGGCGAATGGCCTCGGCCACGGTGAAGCTCTGGTTGGCGTCGACCATCAGCTCGAAGTCCGCGCCCACGGCCTCGCGCACGGCCGACAGGCGCGCAATGTCCTGCGCCACGTGCGGCTTGCCGACCTTGATCTTCGCGCCCAGGAAGCCGTCGGCCTTGGCCGCGAGTGTCTGCTCGACCAGCTGCGCGGGCTCGATGTGCAGCCAGCCGCCCTCGGTCGTGTAGACCGGCACGCGCGGCTGCGCACCGCCCGCCAGGCGCCACAGCGGCAGGTTCGACGCGCGCGCGTTGCGGTCCCACAGCGCGGTGTCGATGGCCGCCAGCGACAGGCTGGTGATCGCGCCGACCGCGGTTGCGTGCGTGTGGAAGAACAGGTCGCGCCAGATGGCCTCGTACTGCTGCGGATCGCGCCCGATCAGGCGCGGCGCGAGGTGGTCGTTCAAGAGCGCCACGATGGACGAGCCGCCCGTGCCGATGGTGTACGTGTAGCCCGTGCCCGCCGAGCCGTCGTCGCAGCGCACGGTGACCATCACGGTCTCCTGCGTCACGAAGGACTGGATGGCGTCGGTGCGCTTGACCTTCGGCGCGATGTCGATCTGCGCGATCTCGACCTGGTCGATCTTTGCCATGGTGCTCAGCTCGCGTTGCGCATCACGTCGGGCGGCAGGTCGGCGCCGTGGAACTTCTTGTAGATGGTGTTGAGCTCGCCGCTCTTGAGCTGCGCCTTCACGAACTCGTCGAGCTTGGCCTTCAGGCGCGGCTCGTTCTTGCGCATGCCGATGGCCAGCATGTTGACCTTCATGGTGAACTTCGGCTCCATCTGCTTGGCCGGGTTCTTCTCGTTGATGGTCTTCAGGAGCGGCGGCGCGGTCGCGAAGATGTCGGCCTGCCCGCTCACCACGGCGGTGATGGAGGTGGCGTCGTCGTCGAAGCGCACGATCTGCGCGCCGGCCGGCAGGATCTTGGTCACTTCCTGGTCGTTGGTGGTGCCGCGCGTCGAAATCACTTTCTTGCCGGCCAGGTCGGCCGGGCCCGTGATGGTCATGCTCTTGGGCGCGCCCACCACGGCCAGGATGGCGGCGTAGGGCACGGAGAAGTCGACCACCTTCTCGCGCTCGGGCGTGACCGACATGCTCGAGATCACGATGTCGGCCTTGTCGGTCTGCAGGAACGGAATGCGGTTGGCGCCGGTGGTCGGCACGATCTCGAGCTCCAGGCCCAGGCTCTTGGCCAGCAGCTTCGCGGCCTCGACGTCGGAGCCGGTGGCGTTGAGCTTTTCGTCCTTGAAGCCGTAAGGCGGCACGGCCAGATCGATGGCGATGCGGATCTTCTTGGCGGCGGTGATGGTGTCGAGCTGGTCGGCATGCGCGGCGGTGCCCGCGAAGGCCAGCGGCAGGGCCAGTGCGAGCGCACAAAGCAGGGCGCCGCGGCGGCGGGCGAAGAGAGAGTGGGTCATCGAATGTCTCCTGGTGTCGTGTGAATGAAAAAGAGCGACGGGCGCACGCGGCTCAGAGCCCGGTGCCGATGAACTGGCGCAGCTCGGGCGTTTGCGGGTTGCTGAGGATGCTGGCGTCGCCCTCCTCCCAGACCAGCCCCTGGTGCATGTAGATGACCTTGTCGGCCACGCCGCGCGCAAAGGCCATCTCGTGCGTCACCAGGATCATGGTCATGCCCTCGGACGCGAGCTTTTCCATCACCTTGAGCACTTCGCCGGTGAGCTGCGGGTCGAGCGCGGATGTCACTTCGTCGAACAGCATGAGCTGCGGCTTCATCGCGAGCGAGCGCGCAATGGCCACGCGCTGCTGCTGGCCGCCCGAGAGCTGCTCGGGGTAGGCGTCGGCCTTCTCGGCCAGGCCCACGCGCGCCAGCACTTCCATGGCAATGGCGTTGGCTGCGGAGGCGCTCGCCTTCTTGACCGACTGCGGCGCGAGCGTGATGTTCTGCTTGACCGTGAGGTGCGGGAACAGGTTGTAGCTCTGGAACACGATGCCCACGTCCTTGCGCAGCGCGCGCAGGTTCAGGGCGGGGTCATGCACCGCGTGGCCGCAGCACTGGATGGTGCCGCTGTCGATGGTCTCGAGCCGGTCGATGCAGCGCAGCGCCGTGCTCTTGCCCGAGCCGCTCTGGCCGATGATGGCCACCACCTGGCCGCGCTGGACCGAGAACGACACGCCTTTCAGCACATGCAGCTTGCCGAAGTGCTTGTGGACTTCGTTGAGTTCAACCACGGGCTGCATTGAGCTTCCTTTCAAGGGCGCGACTCCATCGCGAGAGCGGGTAGCAAAGAATGAAATAGAGAACCACCGCGCACCCGAAGTACAGGAAGGGCTGGAAGGTCGAGTTGTTCAGCACCTTGGCGTTGTAGGAGAGCTCGGCATAGCCGACCACCAGCGACGCGATCGATGTGTTCTTGATGATCTGCACCAGGAAGCCGACCGTGGGCGGCGTCGCGATGCGCAGCGCCTGCGGCAGGATCACGCGGCGCATGCGCTCCCAGCGCGTGAGCGCCAGGCATTCGGCCGCCTCCCACTGGGCGCGCGGCACGGCCTGGATGCAGCCGCGCCAGATTTCGCCGAGGAAGGCGCTGGCGTAGACGGTGATGGCCAGCGCCGCGGCAACCAGCGCCGGCACCGAGCCGATGCCCGCGATGTTGGGCCCGAAGAAGCACACGCCCATCAGCACCAGCAGCGGCGTGCCCTGGATGACCTGGATGTAGCCCGCGGCCGCCACGCGCACCGCCTTGACGGGCGACACGCGCGCCAGCGCCACCGCCAGGCCGATGAGCCCGCCGCCCACGAACGCGAGCGCCGAGAGCTGCACCGTGCCCCACGCGCCCATCAGGAGAAAGCCGAGGTGATCGGCCGGCATGAATGTCATGGCGCGGCCCTTTTCAAAGCGGCGTGCCGAGCTTGCGTCGGCGCGGGAACACGACAAGGCCGAGCAGCCAGAAACCCAGGCGCATGGCGTACGACAGCGCCAGGTACACCACCCACAGCACGATGAAGATCTCGAAGTTGCGGAAGGTGTCCGACTGGATGCGGTTGGCCACGCCGAAGAGCTCTTCGCGCCCACCGACGACATGATGCTGGAGGCCAGCATCAGCAGCACGAACTGGCTGGCCAGCGCCGGGTACACGCGCTCCACGGCGGGCCGCAGGATCACGTGCCAGAACACCTGCAGCTTGGACAGCCCCAGGCACTCGGCTGCCTCGAGCTGGCCCTTGTGGATCGACTCGATGCCGGCGCGGATGATTTCGCAGCTGTAGGCGCCGATGTTCACCACCAGCGCGAGCACCGCGCGACCATGATCGGCATCGTCACGCCGGCGCTGGAGAGGCCGAAGATCAGGAAGTAGCTCTGGATCAGCAGCGGCGTGTTGCGGATCGCCTCCACATAGCCGCCCGTCAGGCCGCGCAGCCAGCCATGCCGGCTGTTGCGGCCCAGCGCGCAGACGGTGCCCAGCGCAAAGCCCAGCACGGTGGCCAGGAAGGACAGCTGCACGGTCGTCCACGCGCCTTCCAGCAGCAGCGGCCATTGCGCCAGCACGGGCGCGAAGTCGAACTGGTAGTTCAAGATTGTTTTCTTAGATAAAACTTGATTTCACAACTGAGACTATCAGGGGCGTCTTTGTTTCTTGTTGGGGTTTGCGCCGATCTGCGGGTAAATCCCGATGAGATTCGGGCCCTGGGCGGGCTTTTGCCAATGTGAATTTGTCTTTTGCTGGCGTACATTTGATTTCATACATGAAATGAAAATTTCATGAGCGCAAAACCAAACATCACCAAAGGACACTGCAATGAGCTCTCGCGTTCAGGGAAAGAACATCCTCGTCACCGCCGCCGGCAAGGGCATCGGCCGCGCCAGCGCGCTCGCGCTGGCCCGTGAAGGCGCCACCGTGTGGGCCACCGACGTCGACGAGGCCGCGTTGGCCGAACTCGCCGTGCTGGCGCGCGAGGAAGGCCTCGCGGGGCTGAAGACCGCGACGCTCAACGTGCGCGACAGCGCCGCGCTGCAAGCCTTCGCGCCAACGGCCGGCCGGCTCGACGTGCTGTTCAACTGCGCGGGCTTCGTGCACAGCGGCAACATCCTGGCCTGCGAGGAAGCCGACTGGGACTTCAGCATGGACCTGAACGTGAAGTCGATGTACCGCACCATCCGCGCGTTCCTGCCGGCGATGCTGTCGCACGGCGGCTCGATCATCAACATGGCCTCGGCCGCGTCGAGCGTGAAGGGCGTGCCGAACCGCTTCGTCTACGGTGCGTCGAAGGCGGCGGTCATCGGGCTCACCAAGGCGGTGGCGGCCGACTTCATCCAGCAGGGCATCCGCTGCAACGCGATCTGCCCGGGCACGGTCGAGTCGCCCTCGCTGCGCGACCGCATCGCGGCGCAGGCCGAGCAGGCCGGCGCCGACGAGGCCGCGGTGCGCGCCGCGTTCGTGGCACGCCAGCCGCTCGGGCGCGTGGGCAAGCCGGAAGAAATCGCGGCGCTGGTGGTCTACCTGGCCTCGGACGAGTCGGGCTTCACCACGGGCACCACGCACATGATCGACGGCGGCTGGTCGAACTGAGCATGAACAACAGCTCCACCATTGCCGCGTCCCGCGCGCTGGCAGGCGGCTCGGCCGCCGAGGACGCCATCTACCGCAAAGTCGGCTGGCGCGTGCTGCCGCTGTTGGTCGTGTGCTTCATCTTCGCGTACTTCGACCGCGTGAACATCAGCTTCGCCAAGCTGCAGATGCAGGGCGACCTGAGCCTGTCCGATGCGGCCTACGGGCTGGGGGCCAGCATCTTCTTCGTGGGCTACTTCATCTTCGAGGTGCCCAGCAACATCATCATGCATCGCGTGGGCGCCAAGCGCTGGATCGCGCGGATCATGATCACCTGGGGCCTGGCCTCCACGGCGATGATGTTCGTGAAGTCGGAGACCTCGTTCTACGTGCTGCGCTTTCTGGTGGGGGCGGCGGAAGCGGGCTTCCTGCCGGGCGTGATCCTGTACTTCACGTACTGGTTTCCGGCGCGGCGGCGCGCGCGCATCAACGCGTGGTTCATGACCTCGATCGCCATCTCGGGCGTCATCGGCGGGCCGCTGGCGGGCTGGATCATGACGCACTTCGCGGGCATGAACGGCTGGGCCGGATGGCAGTGGCTCTTCCTGCTCGAAGGCCTGCCGACGGTGCTGCTGGGGCTGGTGGTGCTGTGGCTGCTGGACAACCGCATCGAAGACGCCAAGTGGCTCGACGGCAATGAAAAGCGCCTGCTGCGCGCCAACGTCGATGCCGAGGCCGGCCAGGCCGAGCACAACTTCCTGGCGGCGCTGCGTCAGCCGGGCACCGCGCTGCTGGCCCTGATCTACATGTTCATGCTGATGGGGCTCTACGGCCTGACCTTCTGGATGCCGCAGCTCATCAAGAACACCGGCATCACGAACCCGCTGAACATCGGGCTGCTCACGGCCATTCCCTATGCGGCCGCCGGCATCGCGATGCTGCTGATCGGCGCGAGCTCCGACCGCTCGGGTGAGCGCCGCTGGCACCTGGGCCTGACGGTGGCGGTGGGCGGGCTGGGCTACATCTGCAGCGCGTACTTCGGCGCGTCGACCGGGCTGGCCATGGCCGCGCTCACGGTGGCGGCGGTGGGTGTCATCGGCTGCCTGCCGGTGTTCTGGACGCTGCCGCCCAAGTTCCTCACGGGCACGGCGGCGGCGGGCGGCATTGCGCTGATCAACTCGGTGGGCAACCTGGGCGGCATCATCAGCCCCTACATGGTGGGCAAGGTGCACGACATGACGGGCAGCACGCAGGTCGGGCTGTACGTGATCGCGGCGGTGACGCTGCTGGCGGCCGTGCTCATCCTGTTCGCGCTGCCCCGGCAGATCGCCGGCAAGGACCGCGTGGGCTGATGCACCGCCGTGCGTGTACGCTTGAAGCGCCATGAACCAAAAGAAGCCGAGCAGCCTTTCCACGTCGTCCAGTGAGCCCCTGTCGTCGTCCGAGCCGGACGACGAGTCGGAGGGCGGGCCGCGCTATACCGCGCCCGCGCTCGAGAAGGGGCTGGACATCCTGGAGGCGCTGGCCGACAGCGCCACGGGCTACACGCTGAACGAGCTGGCGCAGAAGGTCGGGCGCAAGGTCAGCGAGATCTTCCGCATGGCGGTGACGCTGGAGCGCCGCGGCTTCGTGCAGGTCGACGAGAACGACCGCTACGCGCTCACGCTGCGCATGTTCGAGCTTGCGCACCGCCAGCAGCCGCTCAAGAGCCTGGTGAGCGCGGCGCTGCCGCTGCTGCGCGAGCTGGCCAACCGCTCGCGCCAGTCGTGCCACCTGGCCATGTACCAGGGCGGGCGCGTGGTGGTCATCGCGCAGGTCGAGAGCCCCGAGCGCTGGTCGTTCGGCCTCAAGGTGGGCGTGATGATGGGGCTGACCGACACCTCGTCGGGCCACGTGCTGCTGGCCTTTCGCGACGAGATCGACCGGGCGCGCATGCTGGGCACGCACATCCGCGTCGAGGGCGAGCAGGACATCGACCCGGGCGAGCTTTTCGCGATCTTGCGCGAGGTGCGTGAGCGCGGCCATGCGGCCATGCCGAGCCGGCAGATCCGCGGCATCACCAACATCGCGTTCCCGGTGATGGGCGCGGCCGACCACGTGATCGCGGCCATCAACGTGCCGCACTTGGAGCGCATCGACCAGAAGGTCGGTCCCGACCTGGTGCAGGTGCGGGAGATCGTGGCCAGCATCGCGGCGCGGCTGTCGGCGCTGATGGGCGCCAGCGGCTACAACGACAACGAGTAGCGCCGGCGGCCCGCGCGGGCGCGAGCGTGTGGCGTCAGTGCGCTTCGGGGGCGTCGTCGAGCGACGGCGCTTCGTTCTTGTGGGCGGCGATGTCGCGCACGTTCTTCTGCACCGCCACCGCGCCGAACAGGCTCAGCAGGAAGGCCATGGCGTAGAAGCCTTTTTCGCTGTTGGCCAGCGTGGCGTTGAAGAGGCCGACGGCCAGCAGCGCGACCGACAGCAGCAGCGAGATCCAGCACAGGCCGTAGTAGATGCCGGTGACGGAGGTGCCCTCGAGGCGGTCGCGCACGGTTTTTTGCAGCGACACGGCGGAGAACAGGCCGTACATGAGGATGGTGAAGTAGTAGCCCTTCTCGTTGAGCTGCATCGTGGCGTTCCACAGCCCGATGAGGTAGACCACGGCGCCGATGAACAGCGCGGCCCATGAAGCGGCGACGAACGCACCGGTCGGTTTCTCGAACTTGACTGCCATGGCGAACCTCCTCGTTGGAATGAGGCGCGATTATGGGGCGGCGCACCGGTGGCATGATCTGCGGCAGGCCGCCGAATTGCGCAGCAATCCACCGAAGCGGCCCTCAACTCTGGAGGAGCATCCCATGTCGTCTGACCCCGTCGGTCAACCCTCTCTCGCCCGCACCGGCGCCAAGGCCGGCCTCGCCTTCGCCGGCTCCGTGATCAAGGGCGGCCTGCTCGGCGTGATCCTGGGCGGCGGCGTTTTCTTCTTCTACCTGTCGCAGCTGCAAGGGCCGGGCAACACGGCGGCGCGCGCGGGTGGCGCGGGCGCCATCATCACGCTGCTCACGACGCCCTCGGTGCTGGTGGCGGTGTTGCTGCTGCTGTTCGTGGCCGTCTACGTGATGCTCGGCGTGGCGCAGGGGCGCGCACGCGCCATGCAGCACCTGGTGGCGGCGCGCGGCGAGGCCGTGTCGCAGCGGCTGGCCGGCGCGATTGCGGCACGCATCGAGGCGATGCCGCGCACGCAGGGGGCCTTGCATCGCGCGGCCGACTGGCTGTCGGTCGACGCCTTGAGCAAACAGCTGGCGCCGGTGCTCGGCGAGGGCAAGGCGGTGCGCTCGGTGGTGGCCTTCGTGCTGAACCGGCTGCCCATGAGCGAGATGCTGGCCGAATGGCAGGAAAGCCGCGCCGAACATGGCGGGCCCGCCGAGGGCGAAGACCCCGCGCTGCGCGCCCTGCTCACGCGCCGCATCAACGAGACGCTGCAGGACATGGCCACGCCTTCGCGCAAGCCGCTGTACATCGCCCTGGGCGCGCACGCCGCCCTGCTGGGCGTCGGGCTCTGGCTGGTGAACTGAAAAGGAAGCGGGGGGAGCCTGTCGCTCAGAGCGACA
Organism: Variovorax sp. E3; assembly: GCF_016082275.1. Classification (GTDB taxonomy): domain Bacteria; phylum Pseudomonadota; class Gammaproteobacteria; order Burkholderiales; family Burkholderiaceae_C; genus Variovorax. The sequence goes on along the minus strand of NZ_MOWM01000021.1, from coordinate 44,289 downwards.
GCATCAGCTTCAGGTTCTGCACCGCGGCGCCGCTGGCACCTTTGCCCAGGTTGTCCAGGCGGGCGATCACCACGGCGTGGTGGTGGTCCTCGTTCGGGAACACGCGGATCTCGAGGTTGTTGGTGTCGTTGAGCGCCTGCGGCTCGAGCTTGCCGTCTTCGGTCGGCGGCAGCACCTTCACGAACTGTTCGGGCGTGTTGCTGCGCGCGTAGTGCGCGGCCAGGGCGTCCTGCAGGTCGTCGGCCTTCGGCTTGCCGGGCAGCAGGTCGAGGTGCAGCGGCAGCTGCACCAGCATGCCCTGCTTGAAATTGCCCACCGCCGGGATGAAGACCGGGCGGCGGGTCAGGCCCGTGTAGGCCATGATTTCGGGGATGTGCTTGTGCTTCAGGCCCAGCGCGTAGGTCTCGTACAGCGGCGCCTCGCCCTTCTCGTAGGCCTCGATCATGGTCCGGCCGCCGCCCGAATAGCCGCTCACCGAAGGCAGCGAAATCGGGAAATCGACCGGCAGGATGCCCGCGTCGACCAGCGGGCGCACCATGGCGATGGCGCCGGTGGCGTAGCAGCCGGGGTTGCCCACGCGGTCGGCCTTGGCCACGGCCTGCCAGTGGCCTTCGTTGAGTTCGGGGAAGCCGAACACCCAGCCGGAGGCGATGCGGTGCGCCGTGGAGGCGTCGATGATCTTGGGCTTGCGGCCGGGCAGCTGGTCGATCAGCGCGACCGACTCGCGCGCCGCGTCGTCGTGCAGGCACAGCACCACCAGGTCGACGCCGGCCATCAGGTCACGCTTGGCGGCGGCGTCTTTTCGCAGCTCGGGCGCGATGCTCACGAGTTCGATCTGCGGCATCGTCTGGAGCCGTTCGCGGATTTGCAGGCCGGTGGTACCGGCTTCGCCGTCGATGAAAACCTTGGCCATGATGGAGTGTGCCCGGGGTAGCTAGAAGAAAGTACGTATTGACCGCAACCCCACGTACAGTATTGGTGCGGCGCACCATGATACAGTCCGCGATTGTTCGCCGCCCCCAGCCGTCAGGCTGCCGTCGCCCGCGAACAACAGAGCAGAAACACTCTCAGTCCAAATCTCCCGTTCTCAACCTCCTCCTTCCGAGAGACATCCCTCATGAAGATTCACGAGTACCAGGGCAAGGAAATCCTTGCCAAGTTCGGCGTGCCGGTGCCGCGCGGCATTCCGGCCTATACGGTTCAGGAGGCTGTCGAAGCCGCCCAGAAGCTTGGAGGCCCGGTCTGGGTCGTCAAGGCCCAGATTCACGCGGGTGGCCGCGGCAAGGGCGGCGGCGTCAAGGTCGCCAAGACCATCGAAGACGTCAAGCGGATCGCCGGCGAAATCCTCGGCATGCAGCTCAAGACGCACCAGACCGGCCCTGAAGGCCAGAAGGTTCGCCGCCTGTACATCGAAGACGGCGCCGACATCAACAAGGAATACTACATTTCGGCCGTGACCGACCGCGCCACCCAGAAGGTGGCGTTCATCGCTTCGAGCGAAGGCGGCATGGACATCGAGGAAGTGGCCCACTCCTCGCCCGAGAAGATCATCACGGTGTTCGCGGACCCCGAAAAGGGCCTGACCGACGAACAGGCCAAGCAGATCGCCGACGGCATCGGCATGCCGGCCGATTCGACCGCGCAAACGGTCGACATCCTGAAGAAGCTCTACACCTGCTACATGGAGACGGACGCCTCGCTGGTCGAGATCAACCCGCTCAACCGTGACAGCAAGGGCAACGTCATGGCGCTGGACGCCAAGTTCAACTTCGACAGCAACGCGCTGTTCCGCCACCCCGAAATCGTGGCCCTGCGCGACCTCGACGAAGAAGACGCGGCCGAAGTGGAAGCCTCGAAGTTCGACCTCGCCTACATCTCGCTGGACGGCAACATCGGCTGCCTGGTGAACGGTGCCGGCCTGGCCATGGCCACCATGGACACCATCAAGCTGTTCGGCGGCGAGCCGGCCAACTTCCTGGACGTGGGCGGCGGCGCCACCCCCGAGAAGGTCACTGAAGCCTTCAAGATCATGCTGAAGAACAAGAACGTGGAAGCCATCCTCGTGAACATCTTCGGCGGCATCATGAAGTGCGACACCATCGCCACCGGCGTGATCGCAGCCTGCAAGGCCGTGAACCTGCAAGTGCCGCTGGTCGTTCGCATGAAGGGCACCAACGAAGTCGAAGGCAAGAAGCTGCTGGCCGATTCGGGCCTGCCGATCATCAGCGCCGACACCATGGCGGAAGCGGCCCAGAAGGTCGTGGCAGCAGTCAAGAAGGCCTAAGGAACAAGTCATGTCGATCTACATCAACAAAGACACCAAAGTCATCACGCAAGGCATCACCGGCAAGACCGGCCAGTTCCACACGGAAAAGTGCCAGGAATACGCGAACGGCAAGAACGCCTTCGTGGCGGGCGTGAACCCGAAGAAGGCCGGCGAGTCGATCTTCAACATCCCGATCTTCGGTTCGGTCAAGGAAGCCGCTTCGCAGACCGGCGCCACCGTGTCGGTGATCTACGTGCCGCCGGCAGGCGCCGCGGCCGCCATCTGGGAAGCTGTCGAAGCCGACCTGGACCTGGCGATCTGCATCACCGAAGGCATCCCCGTTCGCGACATGCTCGAAGTGCGTAACAAGATGAAGGCCAAGGAAGCGGCCGGCGGCAAGAAGACCTTGCTGCTGGGCCCGAACTGCCCCGGCCTGATCACGCCCGACGAAATCAAGATCGGCATCATGCCCGGCCACATCCACCGCAAGGGCCGCATCGGCGTGGTCTCGCGCTCGGGCACGCTGACGTACGAAGCCGTGGCTCAACTGACGGAAATCGGCCTGGGCCAATCGTCGGCGGTCGGCATCGGCGGCGACCCGATCAACGGTCTGAAGCACATCGACGTGATGAAGGCCTTCAACGACGATCCGGACACCGACGCGGTCATCATGATCGGCGAAATCGGCGGCCCGGACGAGGCTGACGCAGCCCGCTGGTGCAAGGACAACATGAAGAAGCCGGTCGTCGGCTTCATCGCCGGTGTCACCGCCCCTCCCGGCAAGCGCATGGGCCACGCCGGCGCGCTGATCTCGGGCGGCGCCGATACGGCCGACGCCAAGCTGGCCATCATGGAAGAATGCGGCTTCACCGTGACGCGCAACTTCTCGGAACTGGCCAAGCTGCTCAAGGGCAAGCTGTAAGAATCGGCCCCACGACACCGGCCGCAGAGCCGGGTCATGCGAGGACCACGCAGAAATAAAAAAGCGCCCGCACTGGATTGCGGGCGCTTTTTTCAATAAAACACAGTGGGATCAGAGACATGGAACTTCTTCAAAGCACGGACTTCTGGTTAGGTCTGCTCAAGATCGTCTGGATCAACATCATCTTGTCGGGGGACAACGCGGTGGTGATTGCCATGGCGGCGCGCTCGTTGCCGCCCGCACAGCAGAAAAAGGCCGTCATGTTCGGTTCGGGCGCGGCCGTGGTGCTGCGCATCGTGCTGACGGTGGTGGCGGCCAAGCTGCTCGCCCTGCCCTACCTGCAGATCATCGGCGGCATGCTGCTGCTGTGGATCGGCATGCAGCTGCTGAGCGAGGACGACGAGGACGACGGCGAATCCAAGGAATACGGCTCGATGATGGCGGCCGTGCGCACCATCCTCCTGGCCGACCTGGTGATGAGCCTGGACAACGTGATTGCCGTCGCGGCCGCCGCGCAGGGCAGCATGGTCCTGCTGATCCTCGGCTTGGCCATCAGCATTCCGTTGGTGATTTTCGGCAGTACCCTCATGATCAAGCTCATGGAACGCTTCCCGATCATCGTCATGCTGGGCGCCGCGCTGATCGGCTGGGTCGGCGGCGAAACGATCGTGAGCGACGTCGCCCTGCGCGAGACGCTGGCGGCCAACCCCTGGTTGCACTATGCAGCGGCAGCAGCCGGTGCGGTGTTTGTCGTGGCCGCGGGCCGCTTGATGCAACGGCGCGCGCACGCCGCTGCACACTGATTCACGAAGTCTGCGCTGACAAACTATGGCGAGTGTCGGCGTCTCCCTGTTCTCTACCCGTCCCCCCCTGACCTGGGAGTTCGCCGCGCTGACCGACGTCGGCCGGCTGCGCGCCCATAACGAAGACGCCGTGCATGTCGACCCCGCCCTGGGGTTGGCCCTGCTGGCCGACGGCATGGGCGGCTACAAGGGCGGCGAGGTGGCGAGCGCCATGGCCATTTCGCTGTTGCACGCCAGCTTCGGCCGCTGGTTCGCCCAGGCCGGCATGCAGGCGCCGGCGCGCGTGGTCCGGCGTGCGCTGCAGGCGGCCACCGATGAAGCCAACGGCTCCATCCTGCACGCCGGCACCACCAATGCCGAGCTGCAGGGCATGGGGACGACCCTGGTGCTGGCGGCGTTCCGGCCGCAGCGCGTGGTGGTCGGGCACATCGGGGATTCGCGCTGCTACCGCGTGCGCAACAACAAGCTGGAGCTGCTCACGCGCGACCATTCGCTGCGCCAGCAGCAGCTCGACGCAGGCGCCATCACCGCCGAGGAAGCGCTGAATTCGCCGACCCGCAACCTCGTGACGCGGGCCGTCGGCGTGGAGGCCCAAGTCTTGCTGGAAATGCACGAACACAGCGCTCGGCCTGGCGATCTTTATATGCTTTGCTCCGACGGGCTGAGCGAGATGGTTTCGGATGAGCAGCTTTTCACGCTTCTAGGACACGATGTCGGGCTTCAGAAAAAAGCTTCACTTTTGGTTGCAATTGCAAACGACAATGGCGGCAGGGACAATATTTCGGTTGTTCTGGCAAGGGCTGCCGTCGCGGAAGCGCCTCGCGCAGCCAAGTAGCAGGCCTGGAGGGCACCCCACCGTCCCGCCTGCCGTCATTCAAGCTTTGCAATCGGGGAGTCGGCAATGCCGAAGATGATCATTTCGGTCGATGGCGTTGTCATCGGGCAAGTGGCACTCGCCAAGGAGCGCACGACGCTGGGACGCCGTGCCTACAACGACATCGTGATCGACAATCTGGCGGTCAGCGGCGAGCACGCCGTGCTGCACATGAGCGATGGCGACGTCGAAATTGAAGACCTCAACAGCACCAACGGCACCTACGTCAATGCGCTCGCCATCCAGAAGCAGGCGCTCAAGGACAACGACGTCATCGAGGTCGGAGGCTGCCGCATCCATTTCCGCGCCCGCAGCAACCTGGCCATCGGCCCGGGTTCCGTGCGCACGCCGCCGAACGAGTTCTCCTCGGCATCCATGCCGCTGTCGTCGGCGCCCACCGAATCGGGCGCGCTGGTCGAACTCGGCATTCCCGTGCTGCGCGTGCTGGCCGGCCCGAACGAAGGCCAGGACGTCGCGCTGCAGAAAGTCGTCACCACCATCGGCAAGCCCGGCGTGGCCGTGGCCGTGGTCACGCGCCGCCGGCAGGGCTACGTGGCCGCTGGCGTCGAGGGCAACGTCACGCTCAACGGCCTGCAACTGGGCACCGACGCGGTCGCCCTGCAGGAGCGCGACGTGCTCGAGCTCGGCGGCACCGCGCGCATGCAGTTCGTGCGGATCTGACCCTTCTTCCCTGAGTGCTCACGGCGGCGCAAGCCGCATGGGTGGCCCGCCGTGAGCGTGCTGCGGCGGCACTGGCCGCGCATCGTCATCACGCTGCTGCCGGTTCTGATGGCGCTGGCGCACGCCACCGGCATCTGGCAACTGAGCGCGCTCGAACGCCTTGACCGCCTGATCTACGACATCCGGCTGCGCGCGACCATGCCGCGCACGCTCGATCCACGCATCGTGATCGTCGACGTCGACGACGCCAGCCTGGCGCGGCAGGGGCAATGGCCCTGGGCGCGCGACAAGATCGCCGGGCTCACCACCGAGCTGCTGAGCCGCCAGCAGGTGGCCGTGCTCGGCTTCGACGTGATGTTCCTCGAGCCCGACCGGAGTTCCGGCCTCGAGAGGCTCCGCGACATGGCCGCCGGGCCGCTGCGCGGCATGCCGGGCCTGGCCGCCGAGGTCGAGCGGCTCGCTCCCACGCTCGACCACGACGCCACTTTTGCCAGGTCGCTGGAAGGCCAGGCGGTGGCGCTGGGCTATTACTTCACGCACACCGAGGTGCCGAGCGCCAAGGGGCAACTGCCCGCCGCGCCGCTGCTGCCGGTCGACGCGTTCCCCGCTGGCGGCAGCTACGCCGCCCGCTGGAACGGCTTCGGTGCCAGCCTGCCGGCGCTCGCACAAGCGGCACCGACGGCCGGCTTCCTGAACACCCTGGTCGGCGCCCAGGGCGACGGGGTGATCCGCAGCGTGCCGCTCGTCGCCCGCTACGACGGCGACAAGGCGCAGCCCGGGTATTACGAGTCGCTGGGACTCGCCGTCTATCGGCTGGCGAATGGCTTGCCGCCCGTGCGACCGGTCTTTGCGCCCGGCGGGGCCGTGCCTCGGCTCGAATCGTTGCGGCTCGGCCCGCTGCGCGTGCCCGTGGACCAGACCGCCAGCATGGAAGTGCCGTTTCGCGGCCCCGGCGGGGCGGACGGCGGATCGTTCCGCTACATCCCGGCCGCGGACGTGCTCGACGGCCGGCTCGGCCCGGGCGAGCTGAAGGGCAAGATCGTGCTCGTCGGCGCCACGGCACCGGGCCTGCAGGACCTGCGCGCCACCCCCGTGGAGGCTGCGTTCCCGGGCGTCGAGGTGCATGCCAACATCGTCTCGGGCCTGCTCGACCACCGGCTGCTGAGCGTGCCCGACTACGCGCCGGGCTACGAAGTGCTGACGGTGCTGGCGACGGGGCTGGTGCTGGCCCTCGGCCTGTCGCTGCTGTCGGTGCCGCGCGCCGTGCTGCTGGTCGCGGGGACGATCGCCGCGCTGGTCGGACTCAACTCCTGGCTCTTCGTGGCCCACGGCCTCGTGCTGCCGCTGGCGTCGGCGCTCGCCATGACGGCGCTGGCTTTCGTGCTCAACATGAGCTGGGGCTACTTCGTCGAATCGCGCGCGCGGCGCGGGCTGGTGCGGCTCTTCGGCACTTATGTTCCACCGCAACTGGTCGACGAAATGCTCACGCAGCCGGACCGCTACAGCATGCGCGCCGAGAGCAAGCCGATGACCGTCATGTTCTGCGACATGCGCGACTTCACCCGCCTGTCGGAGCAGATGGCGCCGGCGGAACTGCAGGCTTTTCTCAACACCGTGTTCAGCCGGCTCACCGACGTGATCAGCGCGCACCGCGGCACCGTCGACAAGTACATGGGCGATTGCGTCATGGCCTTCTGGGGCGCGCCGATCGACACGCCCGGCCACGCCGCGCTGGCCGTGCGCGCCGCGCTCGACATGGCGAACGCCGTGCACGACATCAACATGACCCACCGCGCGAGCGGCCGACCGGAGATCAGCGTGGGCATCGGCATCAACAGCGGCGTCATGAGCGTGGGCGACATGGGCTCGGCCGCGCGCCGCAGCTACACCGTCGTCGGCGACGCGGTCAACCTCGCGTCGCGCCTGGAAGGACTGAGCGGGCACTACGGCGTCGAGATCGTCACGAGCGGCGCGACTCGCGAGCAGGCGCCCGACTACCTCTGGCAGGAGCTCGACAGCGTGCTCGTCAAGGGCAAGGCGCAGGCCGTGGCCGTGTTCACGCCCCTGGCCGAGCGCACGCCCGACGCCGAAAAAGAGTTGCAACCGCTGCTCGTGCGCTGGGGCGAAGTGCTCGCTGCCTACCGCCGCCAGGACTGGGCCGTGGGCCGGAACTTGCTGGCGCCCCTGCTGGCCGCAGATGCCAAAAAAGTCCTTTACCAGCTCTACGCCCAGCGTTTAGCCTCCATGGCGTTACGGCCCCAAGACCCCAATTGGGACGGTGCAACCCGGTTCGAAACCAAATGACGACAGACACATACAAGGGGTCTCTCACAATGCAGGTTCGTGTGCTGGGCTGCTCAGGCGCCATCGCCAAAGACTGCCGCACCACCTCGTTTCTGGTCGACACGGACCTGCTCGTGGATGCGGGCACCGGGGTCGGCGACCTCACGCTCGACGAAATGACGGGCATCGACGACGTGGTGCTGACGCACTGCCACCTCGACCATATCGCCGCCCTCCCCTTGATGCTTGATGCCGTCGGCAGCCGCCGCTCCAGGCCGCTGCGCGTGCATGCGCTGCGCGCCACCATCGAGGCGTTGCGGGCGCATGTGTTCAACAACGTCATCTGGCCCGACTTCGAGAGCATCCCCAGCCTGGAGGCGCCGTTCGTGAGCTTTCACGACATCGCGGTGGGACAGATGCTGCAGCTGGGCAGCTGCGCGCCAAAGCTGATCGAAGTGCTGCCGGCAGTGCATACGGTGCCGGCCTGCGGCTTTGCCGTGCGGCGAGCCGCGGGCGGGGCGCACTGGGTTTTCAGCGGGGACACGGAGCGCAATGCGCCGTTCTGGGACCGGGTGAATGCGCTGGATGTGGCGATGCTGGTGATCGAAACGGCGTTCAGCAACCGCGAGCAGGCGCTGGCCGAGCGCAGCCTGCATTTGTCGCCCGTGATGCTGGCGGACGAGCTGGCGCTGATCGACCCCGGGAAGCAGTTTCCGATCTACATCACGCACACCAAGCCGGCGGAAACCGACGAGATCATGAGCCAGATCGAGGCGCTAGCGGAGCACCAGGTGGCAGGGGTGGCGCAGCGGGATATCCGGTGGTTGAAGGCGGATGGGGTGCTGACTTTTTGATGCAGGGCGGCGGCGCGTTGGCATGACATATTTGTCACGCTTGTAGCATCTTGACGCAAGTTGTGTCACGTCATGTAACACGATCGTAGACAAAGGTGACGCATTCGGTCAGTGGAAAGTTGGTTCCGCGGGTGGCATGGATGCTGCGGAAGTTCTCCCGCTCCGGGCAGGTTCCCGGGCGTAACAACCAACCAACCTGGAGTTAGTTCAATGAACCGTCGTACTCTCGCCCGCCGCGCACAGGCCGGCTTTACCCTTATCGAATTGATGATCGTTGTGGCGATCATTGGTATTTTGGCTGCTGTGGCTCTGCCGGCGTATCAGGACTACACGACTCGCGCTCGTGTAACGGAAGGTCTGAGCCTCGCTGATGCGGCCAAGACTGCGGTCGCGGAAACGACCCAGACGAATGGCGGCGTTCTGCCAGCTACGCAAGCAGCCACTGGCTACGTTAGCCCGGCCGCAACGACCAATGTCACGAGCGTTGCGATCGGTGCAGATGCTGCAATCACTGTTACCTATACCGCCGTGGCAGGTGGTGGCACGATTATTTTGGCGCCGACCGTGCAAGCTGGCGGTGAAATCACTTGGACCTGCACCGGTGGTACTCAGGTTGCAAAGTATCGTCCTGCAAATTGCCGCGCTTAATTTTTGCGCAGATCTTAAATGCCTATCTTGGCGATCTGCGCAAAATAATAAATTGAGTTTATAGGGTTGGCGCTCTTTTTTGTAGGGCGCGACAGCAAATAAAATTTTGAAGGCCAGTCAATTTTTTGAAGTTGGCTGGCCTTTTTTGTTGCTCGGCTTTTGATGTCCCCTTTCTTGCGTCGCTACGGTTTCAAGCAGGAGGGTGAAATTCAATGTGTTGCGGTTGCAATTCATTTTGCGGGAAAGGCAGGCCAAGAATATTGTCAAGGCCCGCGCTATTCTTGGTTGCTTCGCCGAACAACCTTCGGGTGGCTTTAAATAATTTAGGAATTTCATGAAACACCGCGTCCAAAGCTCTAAAATGCAAGCAGGCTTCACTCTTATAGAGTTAATGATAGTCGTGGCTATCATTGGAATTTTGGCGGCAGTGGCATTGCCGGCATATCAGGATTACACAATTCGTGCCCGTGTGACCGAAGGATTGAGCTTGGGTGATGCCGCCAAAACTGCTGTTGCGGAAACGACCCAAACAAATGGGGGTAATCTACCCGCGACCCAAGCAGCGACAGGTTATGTCAGCGCGGCCGCAACTGCCAATGTCATAAGCGTGGCTATCGTTGCTGGGGGGGGCGTCACGATTACATATTCAGCGGTTGCGGGCAACGGCACCATTATCCTGCAGCCAGTTGTTCAGGCCGGAGGCGAAGTCACTTGGACTTGCACGGGTGGGACGTTGCTTGCTAAGTACCGACCGGCGAACTGCCGAGCCTGATAGGGCTGTTTAATTTAAAATCACCTTCTTAGCGGGAAATCATCTCTGTGAAGCTTCCTTGAGTTTGCTTCAAGGAGAGTGGGCGGCTCAACTAATCTTAGGCTTTGCGGTGATCCTTGGTGAGGAATTTTTAATTCAATGATGATTGGAAATTCGAAGAGTCTTGCGAACCGATTTTCCTTATCAGGCATGGTTAATTTTTTCGGAGATTGAGTTGTTCGCTATTTGGCTGGGTGAGTTGACGCTTGGGCGAGGTGGCGATTGCAAATTAATCTGCGAAAAACTTCGCATCGCTTTTCTCGTCAGTCTTCATTTTTCTAAAAATTGAGGGGATTTCGAAAATCTCATGCTCGGATGAGATCGTTGCCGGCGTAGCTGGGGCAATGCGACCTCGGATTTACGGGACGCATGAAATTTGAAGCTCAATCGTGAAGTCGGGTTAAGGGGTTATATTTGAAGGGGGTATCCCCCGCAATTTTTTCCTAGCGCGTCTTAAATCTCACATTTCAGACAGACGGTCGCTTTCGGGTGGCGAGCGGTCAGCTAAGCTGGTAACAATTGATCGGACAAAGATTACGATAGGAAACATTCCTCTCGGATCTCGTCTCCAAAGGTCGATAGCTACTCGCGCCACATGAAAAATTCGGGTTTGTTACAGCAGACGCAGAAGGGCTTCACTCTGATCGAGTTGATGGTGGTCGTCGCCTTGGTAGCCATTCTGGCTGCGCTGGCGATGCCGTCATTCACGACCCAGATCGCCAACCAACGAGTAACTTCCGCGGCGCAAGAGTTGCAAACCCTGCTTCAGTTCGCCCGTGCAGAAAGCGTTTACAAGCGCACGCAAAGCACCGTTACCGCGATAGGTCAGACCTGGCAAGCCAAGGACGGCGCCAAAGTGCTGCGTGAGGCGACGGTGTCCGATGTCGTCAGCATTGAACCCGGTTCTTCCGGCGGCTTGATCTTCGATGTGACAGGTCAGGCCAAGCCGGCTTCTGGCGGCGGCACCTCCTACACCGCGTCAGTTTCCGCACCCAATGCGTCGCGCGTGCAATGCCTCACCGTGACGGGGACGGGCCTTGTGCGGCTGAAGAGTGCGGCAACCAAGCAAGCCTGCTCTTGATCTTGAGAGTCAGCATTTTTGGCGCGCGTTCTTCCATGAATACCTCTCGCTCTTCATCGTCATCCCGGCAAGCGGGCATGAGCCTCATCGAGGTTCTCATGGCTGTCTTGCTGGTGAGCATTGGCCTGCTCGGCGCCGCAGGCATGCATGTGCGCGCCATCGGATTCACCGTCGACACCGAGCGGCGCCAGATGCTTCCATGGTCGCCTCTGAATTGATGGAGACGATGCGCGGCGACACGCTCACCGTTCTGGAAGTCAACGGCGTGCCCAAGGCGGATCTGGGTGGCTATGCGAAAGCGGCGGGGACCGAATTGGCCGCTGTCACGGGGGACGATTGCCAGCCGCTGGCTGCAACTCCCGCCAAGCGGCTGGGCTGCTGGGGCGCACGCGCCAAGCAACTGATGCCCGAACTGGGAGATGCTTTTGTCGCGAGCAACTTCGTCGTCGGCCTGGATTCAGTCAGCGGGGTGGTCTCGGTCACCGTGGCGTGGCCGGTCAAGAAGGGCCAGTGTATGGATGGAAACGACAATGATTTTTGCTCCTTCACTCTGCGATCGAGGCTCTGAGCCCATGCCGCGCACATGTTCACCGACGCACAGCTGCGTCATCCGTCGCCCTCGGGCAACCGAGCAGGGCATTTCGCTGGTAGAGCTCATGGTCGCAATGGCCGTAGGCCTCGTCGTCGTCCTGATCGCCACCACGATCTACGTGGAAGGCCTGCGCAACTTCAGTTTCCGCACCAGTCAGAGCGAGAACCTCGGCAATAGCCGGTATGCACTGGGAACGCTGGACGACGAGTTCACAAAGGCTGGCTACCGGCGCGATCCGACCCAGGCGATGGATGAAGCTTTTCCTGCCGATGGGGCTGCGCATCCGAACGGCTGCAAGTTTGCCGTGGGACAGGCCATCTATGCGGTCGACACGGGCACCTTGTGCATCCGCTATCAGGCGCGTGACAACAACGAGAAGGACTGCGCTGGCGCGGCGGCGGGTGTCGTCGGCCTGGGAGCTTATGAAGCGCCGCCCGCGCCGGCTTTGGGCGCTGGCATGTTCGTCGAAAGATACTTCCTTTCCGGCGGCTCGCTGGTCTGTCGAGGTGGCAGTCAGTCTGAAGCGAAGCAGGAAGTGGCCGACGGGGTACGGGACGTGCACTTCGAGTTCGGGGTTGGCAAGGGCAGCGACTCCTTCGCCGAGCGGCGCGTCGAAGCATTCAAGGCCACCACGCCCGCAGCCGACGAGGTCATCAGATCCTTGCGCTATGCGATTCTGCTGGCGGCATCGGCAGAAAAGATCACCGGGGGCATGGACTCCTCCGTATGCACCCGCTGGGAAGGCGTGGGCGGTACCAAAGCCAGCTGCGATGCCAGCAAGGGCCAGCTCTACCAGCTTGCAAGCGGCTCCCTCACGCTGAGAAACCTGATGCCATGAGCGCGCCACGCCTTATTTCAACGTCGTCCCGACGCTGCGCCAGCGCGGAGCTGCGCTGTTCGTCGCCATGATCATGATGCTGCTGGTGCTGGTGTTGGCCGTGGTCGGCATGCGCACCATCACGCTGGAGTCGCGCATCGCCGGCAATGTGCTCGAGAGCCAGAAGCAGCAGGAAACGGCGGACGGTGCGCTGCGGGAAGGCGAGCGCATCATCCAGCAGTACGGCTTGCCGCTCGCCAAGTGCACCGAAGGTGCGACCAGCCCTGTCGACACCGACAAGAAGCCTTGTTACGTCGCGGACGCGCGCACCGACTCGTTCGGGCTGAACACCTCGTTCACCGTCAATACCAAGGCGGCCGGGTTTGCCATCCCTTATGGCTACTGGTATCCGCGCTACATCTCCACCGTCTGCCCCAAGGGGTCGAGTGCCACGTCCGCGCTCGAAGCCGCAAGCACCGGCTGCACGGAGTTCTACGAACTCAATGCCCAGGCCTCCGCCGAAACCACCGTGCAAGCCTGCGGTCCGCAGGCGTTCTGCCTGCGGTCCACGGTCAATCTGTTCATCAAATAGTCGAGGAGGGCTGTGATGGCTCGTTCCGCAGGTTCAACCCGCTCACCCTTTCGTATTTTCCATACAGTCGGCTTGCTGGCGGCCGCGGCGGCCTTGCTGTTCGGCCAACACCTGGCGACCGCGCAGGATGGTGGAGACACGGCCCTGGCACAGACGCCGCTGTTTGTGAGCGAGAGCAATCCGCCGCTGAACATGCTGGTGATGGGGCGCGACCACAAGCTCTACTACGAGGCCTACAACGACGCCTCCGACCTGAACGGCGACGGCGTGATCGACGTGGGCTACAAGCCCAACCAGATCGACTACTACGGTTATTTCAACAACAACGCCTGCTACGAGTACGCCAACGACAAGTTTTCGCCTGTCGCGGCTGCCACGGGTGACAAGAAGAAGATCTGTGCGGGCGGAAAGCGCTGGAGCGGCGACTTCCTGAATTACCTCGCCACATCACGCATGGATGCCATCCGCCGGGTGCTCTATGGCGGAATGCGCGTGACCGACAGTACCAGCAGCACCGTTCTGCAGGCGGCCTATGTACCTCGTGATGCGCATGCCTGGGGCAAGGCCTATGACCCGGCCCGCGATGGTGCTGTCTACAACATCAGCGACTACGCGCCGCTGGCGCAGCCGGTGAGCGGCACCCGCCATCTCTTTGCCGTGACCACACTGGGCGAAAGCGACGACAACGCGATCCCACGCCTGCGAGTTCTCAACGACTCGAAGTTCCAGATCTGGGACTGGGTTTCGAAGGAGGGCACCGCGGGGCAGGACGTCTGTCTGGGCGGGGTCGCATGCGCGGCGAGCGGCGGCTCGGCATTCGAGATGATCCCCAGCAGCGGATATCGGAATCTGAGCATCAAGACGTGGAAGAAGACAAACAATGCGGGGACGCCTGGGAACGCCTCGCAAATGATCAGCTTCTTCACTGCGAACGGGATCGCTGCCAACCTGTGCGGCACGGGTTCGATCAGCGCGATCGACATCACTGGCGGAAACAACAACCCGTTCAACGGCGTCAATGGCTGCACTCAGGACAACTACCTGACCGAGATCACGGGTGAGATCTACATTCCGAAGGCGGATACCTATGTCTTTGGCATCGATGGAGACGACGCCGTGGAGGCCACCATCGATGGCGGCAGCACCTGGGGCTGGTATGGCGGCCATGGCTCGAACCGCAGTCAGGACAATCTGCAAACCTACTCCAAGAGCATCACCTTCACCGCCGCAGGCTGGAAAACGGTGAAATTTCGCCATGTCGAAGGAAGTGGCGACGACAACTGGGGCCTGGCCATGAAGATCACGCGGCCTGCCAGCGCCATCGCGACCAACAAGATCCGCGTGGAAGCCTGCTCGAGCACCGATTCGGCCTTGCGTGAGGCCAGTTGCAAGTCCTACCCGAACAATGGCGGCACGGCCATCTACAAGCCGACCGGCTTGCTGCACGACTTCGGTGAAAACAACAAGATGTACTTCGGCCTGCTCTCTGGCTCATATCAGAAAAACATCGCTGGCGGCATCCTGCGGCGCAACATGAGCAGCTTTGCGGACGAAGTCAATCCGCAGACTGGTGTGTTCCAGACCAATGTCGCCGGCGTCGTCGCCAACATCGACCGCCTGCGCCTGATCGGCTTCAACGGCAGCCAGTACAACGATTGCGGCTGGATCACCGATGGGCCCATCAGCGGCAAGAACGACCCATCGATGTGCGCGATGTGGGGCAACCCGGTCGGCGAGATGATGTTCGAGACAATGCGTTATTTCGGCGGAGCCTCTGGCGCGCATACGCAGTACGACTATGGCAGCGGGGCCAAGGACAGCGCGAATCCGCTGAACCTTTCCAAGCCGGACTGGGTGTCTCCCTACGCGGCAAAGCCCAGCGGCGGCGGCTACCAGCATTGCGCGCGCCCGGTGATGACGGTCCTCAGCGACATCAATCCTTCGTACGACACGAAGATGCCTGGCAGTCGTTACCAGTCCATTGCGGCCAATGTGGACGCACTGGCCAACTTCAATGTCGCCAACGAGGTGAATGCCATCGGCGCGGCCGAAGGCATTCATGGCAAGAACTTCTTCATCGGCCAGTCGACCTCGGCCAACGCGAACGGCGCGCCCTCGGTGAAGACCGTTGACGATCTCTCCTGGGTGCGCGGACTGTCGCCCCAGGAGCCCAGCAAGGAAGGCAGCTTCTACTCCGCGGGGGTGTCTCGCTTTGCCGCCAACAATCCCGTTTTCGGCAACGCCAAGGGCAAGAACCGGCTGATGACCTATTCGGTGGCCATTGCTTCTCCGCTGCCGGAGATTCGTTTTCCGGTGGGTGGTGGCCGGTTCGTGACGATCTCCCCCTTTGCCAAGTCCGTGACCGGCTTCAGCATCGATCCCACGCGCTTCGCGCCGACCAATCAGATCGTCGACTACTACGTGGACCGCATCGCCAACACCGGCACGGCCGACCAGAACACTGCGATCAACGAGGGGCGGCCTTATGCGGAGTTCCGCATCAACTATGAAGACGTGGAGCAGGGCGCTGACCACGACATGGATGCCATCTCGCGCTACATCGTCTCGCTGCAGGCGAACGGCAGCGTGAAGGTCGACATGGTGTCTGAGTACGCTGCGGGCAGCATTGGCCAGCACATGGGCTACGTGATCTCCGGCACGACCCAGGACGGCATGTATCTTGAAGTGCGGGACAAGGACACGGGTTCCGTGTATTACGCGCTGAACACGCCTCCCACGCGTGCGCCTGGCTATTGCGTGGCACGATCCAACGATGCCGAGTGCGCCAACCTGCCGCTCTCGGCCAGCCGGACCTTCACGACCAGCACAAGCAGCACCTCGGGCAGCTTTCTCAAGGATCCTCTGTGGTACGCCGCCAAATACGGCATGCCGGGGCGTGACCCCGCCACGATCGTGGGCGACCCGGACAACTATTTCCTGGTCACCAATGCCACCACGTTGAAGGCGCAGATGACCAAGGCCTTCAATGACATCCTGCAGAACACCAACTCTGTGACGGCGGTGTCGGTGGACGTGCCTGGTGGCACGATCGCCGCGGGCGCGACCTCTACCGCACTCGCTTCGAGGCCGATGGCTGGGTCGGTGACGTGATCCGCGAAAGGCTCACCGAGAACGCCACCAAGGGCTTGAACTATGTGCGGCAGTGGAGCGCAGCGGAGAAGCTGGTTGCGCGCGGCTCCGCGCGAGACAGAAACATCCTCTACGCTGGTGCCGGCACCACTACGCCGACATTGCGCCCCTTCACTTTTGTCGGCATCAATGGCCAGCCGGCCGATGCAGCCTGGCTCACGGCACTCAACAAGAATCCCGCTACGAACCTGGCGGATGCGAAGGCCGAACAGCGCATCAGCTTCCTGCGCGGTGAGAGCGATACGTTCCGTGTCCGCAAGAGTTTGCCGAGCGGGAGCCCCAATCTGCTGGGCGACATCGTCAACTCTTCGCCGCTGCGCGTGAAGGGTGCGCTCTACCGGGCGGGAGCCGCCGATCCGCTGGAAGGCACCGGCAGCAACTACGGGGCCTTTGCCGCCGGCCAGGCGAGCCAGCCGGAGATGATCTACGTCGGCGCCAACGATGGCATGTTCCACGCCTTCCGCGCCGAGAACGGTGTCGAGCAGTTTGCCTTCATCCCCACGGCGATGCGCAACAACCTGAGCACGCTCACCGCGCCCGATTACGGCAAGAAGGACGGTACACCTCACCGCTACTACGTCGATGGCACGCCTGTCGCCTCGGACGTGTATTTCGGCGCGGCGTGGCACAAGGTGCTGATCGGCAGCCTGGGCGCGGGCGGCAAGCAGGTATTCGCACTGGACATCACGGACCCCACGTCGCCCCAGTTGCTGTGGGAGTTCGGCTCCGATCAGAACGCCAACATGGGGAACTCGCTGCCGCAGCCGACCATCGCCCGCCTCAACGATGTCGGAACCACCAAAGGTAAGTGGGTCGCGCTGGTGCCCGGCGGTTATCAGGGGGGCAACAGCTCTGCGGGTGGTGGCGGGGCGAGCATGTTCGTCCTCGACATCTCGAACGGCAGCGTGCTCCGGCGCTTCGACCTGGATGGCGGCATGACGGCTGCCGAGTTGACGGCGTCGATGCCCCTGGGCAACGGTCTGTCGCGCGTGACCGCTGTGGACAACACCCGCGATGGCAAGGCGGACGTGGCTTATGCCGGTGACCTGGCGGGCAATGTGTGGCGCTTCGACATGAGTAGCGGCGATATCTCGGCGTGGACGGTGCAGAAGTTCTTCACCGCCAAGGACGCGGACAGCAAACGCCAACCGATCACGGCGGCTCCCTACGTGACACAGCACCCCACCGGAAAGGGCGATCTGGTGATCTTCGGTACGGGCCGCCTGCTGACGGCCAGCGACAAGAGCACCATACAAAAGCAGACCGTGTACGGCATCTGGGACCGCTACAGCGCCAGCGGGGCGACGGCGCCCACGCCATTGCCGACGGCGTCCAAGGTGCGCGCCGATCTGCAGAGCCAGACGTTCACGGAACTGGTGGCTGGCTCAGGCAACTTCTCGCTGACGAACAACACGGTGAATTGGTACAAGACCGGCGCCTCCGGCACGCAGGACGCCAATGTGGAGAAGTGGGGCTGGGTCGTGGACCTGCCGCGCAATGGAGAGAAGATGGTCTACGACATGACGCTGTACGGCCGGGGGCTGTTCCTTTCGTCGGTGCGGACTTCAGAGGATCCTTGCGCCGCGGGCATGAGCGGCACGATCTACGGCATCGATCCGAACGGTGGCGGCCGTACCGACTACGTGGTGTTCGACATGAACGGTGACGGTGTCTTCA
Source organism: Variovorax sp. E3 (assembly GCF_016082275.1). Lineage (GTDB taxonomy): Bacteria > Pseudomonadota > Gammaproteobacteria > Burkholderiales > Burkholderiaceae_C > Variovorax. Next base: position 26,238 of record NZ_MOWM01000021.1, on the reverse strand, counting down.
ATTCCGCTGACGTAATCGGTGGTGGGCAGGTCAATGGCACGGACACGGGCGCAGGCAAGCAGACCATTCGCGGGGAGCGGGTGTTCGACCCCAGCGCGAATGCCGAGCGGCGGGTCAACCACGGCTTGCAGTTTGGCCGCCAAAGCTGGCGCAAGCAGCCGCCGAATCCGCCTAAATGAGGAAATGCATGTTTGTGAAGGAGAAACCAGTGCGCAACGCTGAAAAGGGCTTCACCCTGATCGAGCTGATGATTACGGTGGCCGTCGTCGGCATCCTGGCGGCGATTGCCTATCCGTCGTACACGGAGTACGTGCTGCGGTCCCGCCGAGTGGAGGCGCAGAACATGCTCAATGATGCTGCTGCCCGGCAGGAGCGGTGGAAGGCGCAGAACGGCAAGTACGCGGCGCAGGCGGATTTGGCAAAGCTGAATGTGCCAAATGGGGGCGGCTACTACGCCCTTTCCCTGACTTCGACCGACACCAGCTATGTGTTCAAAGCCCAGCGCGCGGGCAAGCAACTAGCGGACAGCAAGTGCGGCGACTTCACTCTGGACGACACTGGCAAGAAGGGCATCTTCGCAGGCACCCCAGGTACGCCGGAGACCTGCTGGCGCTAGGTGATGAATCGCCCCGGGGATCTCACCCCACCACCCAACTCCCCGACTTCCCCCCATGCTTCTCCAACACATGCACATCCGTGATCCGCATCCCCCGGTCCACCGCCTTGCACATGTCGTAGACAGTCAATAGCGCCACCTGCACCGCCGTCAGCGCCTCCATCTCCACCCCGGTGGGCCCGACGGTCTCCACGGTCGCGGTACAGGCCACCTGCGGCGCTTCTCCCGCATCCGCCAGCGCAAACGCCACGGCCACCCGCGTCAGCGCCAGCGGATGACACAGCGGGATCAGGTCGCTCGTCTTCTTCGCCGCCTGGATCCCCGCGATGCGCGCGATGCCCAGCACGTCGCCCTTCTTCGCCGTTCCCGACTCGATCAGCGCCAGCGTTGCCGCCTGCATCTCGATGCGGCCCGTGGCCACGGCCACGCGGTGGGTGGAGGCCTTGCCGGCCACGTCGACCATGTGGGCCTGCCCCTGGGCGTCAAAATGCGTGAGAGAGCTCATGTGTGAACGTTCGGTTGGAGGATGCATCATACGAGCCCGAGCCACAGACGAGGAATGCCGCGCTTGACTCCCACCCCACTCCGCAAACGCCGTTGGACGCCCACTCTGCGGACGTTCTGCGCTACCTTCTTGATAGCGTCCCAGGCCCTGCTGCCGGTCCCCGCCCTGGCGCAGATGCAGCAGATCCTGCCCGGCCTCGGTGACGGCGGCGAGATGACGGCCAGCGCCGAACGCCACCTCGGCGACCAGATCGCCCGCGAGCTCTTCCGCGACACCGACTACATCGACGACCCGGTGATCGCCGCCTATGTGCAGGACATCTGGCAACGCCTGCTGGCCGCCGCCCGCACGCGTGGCGAGCTCACGCCCGAACTCGACGAGCGCTTCGCCTGGACGATCCTGCTGGGCCGCGACCGCAACATCAATGCCTTTGCGCTGCCCGGCGGCTACCTGGGCCTGAACCTCGGCCTCGTGGCCGCGGTCGGCAGCCGCGACGAGCTGGCGACGGTGCTCGGGCACGAGCTCTCGCACGTCACCCAGCGCCACATCTCGCGCATCATGACCAAGCAGGGCAAGCAGATGCCCTTGATGATCGCCGGCCTGATCCTCGGGATGATCGCGGCGAGCAAGAGCCGCAGCGGCGACGCGGGCCAGGCCGTGATCATGGGCAGCCAGGCGATGTTCGCGCAGAACCAGCTGAACTTCTCGCGCGACATGGAGCGCGAGGCCGACCGCATCGGCTTCGGCGTGATGACGCAGGCGGGCTTCGCGCCGCAGGGCGCGGCCACGATGTTCGAGAAGCTGCAGTACGCCTCGCGCCTGAACGACAACGGCTCGTACCCCTATCTGCGCAGCCACCCGCTGACCACGGAGCGCATCTCGGACATGCAGGGCCGCTTCCAGTTCCGCATGGACACCACGCCGCCGCTGCCGCTGGTCATGGACCACGCGATGATCGCTTCGCGTGCCCGTGTGCTGACGCGTCCCGGCGTCGATGTGCTGCGGCTCTGGGTGGATGCCGCGGCCACCGGCGAATTCGCGAAAAGCTCGCCGGCGCAGCAGGCCGGCACGCTCTATGCGGCGGCGCTGTCGGCCAAGGAAATGCGCGACTACAAGGCGGCACGCGCGCTGGCCGAACGGCTGGTGGCGCGCACGGCCGAAGATCCCGTAGCCGCCAAGCAGGCGCGCTGGCTCAGCGCCGAAATCGAACTGGCCGCGGGCGCGCCTGCCAAGGCGGCCACGCTGCTCGACGCCAAGTCGAAGGAGCGGCCCGAGATGATGCTCGCTGCCGAAGCCGCGAGCGCGACGCGCCAGCCCGCGCCGATGATTCCCGTGTTGCGCGATTGGGTCGCCGCGAACCCGCGCGACGCGACGGCGTGGCATGCGCTGGCCAATCTGTACGGCGCCCAGAACGACACGCTGCGCGCCGTGCGCGCCGATGCCGAGGCCAATGTCGCGATCCTCGACTACCCGGCCGCGCGCGACCGCTTCAAGGCGGCGCAGGAGCTGATGCGCCAGTCAGGCAAGGCGATCGATCACTACGAGGCGTCGATCATCGACACCCGTGCGCGGGCCGTGGAGGCGTTGGTGAAGGAGCAGGCGGCCGAGCCGCCGCTGAAGTAGGTCGCCGAGCGGCGTGGTGGCTGGCCGGCTGACTGACGGGCTCAGGCCTTGGACAGCAACCCGCCCAGCGCCGACTCGATCAGCAGCCCCAGCAGCGAGTAAAGCAGCGAGCCGATCAGCGCGGCCACGAAGCCGTTCACGTGAAAGCCGCCGAGCAGCCCCGACGCGGCCCAGAACAGCAGCGCGTTGATCACGAACAGGAACAGTCCGAGCGTGACGATGGTGACCGGCAGCGTCAGCACCACCAGCACCGGCCGCACGATCATGTTGAGCAGGCCGATCACGGCCGCCGCGATCAGCGCGGAGCCGAAGCTGTTGACCTGGACGCCACTGTAGAGATAAGCCACCGCCAGCAGCGCGACGGCGCTGAGCAGCCATTTGATGATGATGCGCATGCGGCGCAGGATACCCCAGGGCTCCAAAAACAACGAGCCCCGGTGCGTTGCCGCACCGGGGCTCGTCAAAGAACGTGAAGCGCTTACTCGGCCAGCTCGTTCGCCAGCACCAGCAGCGCGCCCATGCCCATCACGGCGCCGGGAAAGGCCCAGCCCGACTGGTGCGCCGGCTTCTGGTCCGGCGTGACCGGCTCCAGGTCGACGCCGATCTTCGGACGGCGGGCATCGACCACGTGCACGGCACCGTGCTCGCGCTTGAGCTGCGCGGTCAGCTCGGCCAGCGGGCCCTTGGCCAGCACCGGCGTCACCTGGCCGCCGTTGCGCTCGAGCAGCGGCAGCATCTGCGCCTGCACCTTGCTGAACCACTTGGCGCGCCAGTTCTCGCGCGCGCTGTGGCTCACCCACTTGCTGATGCGATGCGTCATGCGCGGCGCGCAGGCCACGAGCACCCAATGGCGCGCCACGACGCTGTTCGCGTCGGGAGCGAGTTCGGCGAACTGCTCACAGGCGTAGGTGACGTCGTCGATATAAAGAATGATCTTTTCCATGGCGTGCTCCTTCGGATAGTTAGAGTGACAGAGACTGGCTAGAGGCGGAAGTTCGAGGGATTGCCACCCATTGCTTTCAACTGGTGGCAATCGGCGATCAGGCGGTCGTTGCCGGGGTGGCGGGCTTGTTGCGGGCGTGCCGCGCGGCAGCCCACTTGCCCACCGCCAGCACCAGCAGCGCACCGCCGATACCGGCCGCGTACTTGATCGTGTCGGTCTGCGGCACCTTCGGCACCCAGGTCCAGGCGGCGACGTTCGCCAGCGCGGGGTCGGACACGGCCATCGTGCCGGCGATCCAGCCGAGCAGCATGCCGCCCAGCGTGATGATCATCGGGAACTTGTCCATCAGCTTGATGACGAGCTGGCTGCCCCACACGATGATCGGGATGCTCACGAGCAGGCCGAAGATCACGAGCGGCATCTGGTGGTCGGCACCGGCGCCTTGCGCGGCACCGGCGATGGCGATCACGTTGTCCACGCTCATCACCAGGTCGGCAATGATCACGGTCTTGACGGCGCCCCACAGCTTGTCGCTGCCGGTGATGTTGCCGTGCGCGTCGTCATGCTCGGGGGCGAGCAGCTTCACGCCGATCCACAGCAGCAGGATGGCGCCGACCAGCTTCAGGAACGGAATGGCCAGCAGCGTGAGCGCGAAGAAGATCAGGATGACGCGCAGGATGATGGCGCCGGCGGTGCCCCAAAGAATGCCCTTGGTGCGTTGCGCGGGCGGCAGCTTGCGGCAGGCCAGCGCGATCACGACGGCGTTGTCGCCACCGAGCAGGATGTCGATCATGATGATCTGACCGACAGCGACCCAGAACTCCGGGGTCATGAACAGTTCCATAGATTCCTCTTTTGTTGTCGCGCCCCTGTCTCTCCCTTCAGGGGACGACGACGGAAGGCGCATGCCGATGCGTTTCGATTCATCCCGTGCGGGAGGTCGAAAGCGAGGAATGAGGGCCGGGTGACTCCGGGGACTCGCGAACGCTTCGACCAAACCTGCACAGGTTCAAATCGAAGGTCTTGCTCGACAGCATTCGCGCTCTTCAAGAAAAGAGCGCGTGCGCTGCCCGGCAGGCCGGAAGTGTTTTGCTTCGTATTGACGACCTGACGATTCGCGCCGTCGTGAACGGCGGTCGGGAGCTACTCCCCTTCGTGGGCGGAATTAGAGCATCGAAGCCCTTGGCGGCGCAACCGAAAGTTTTCAGGGGCTTAAAGAGAACGGCCTGAAAACCCGCGTGAACAGTGCATTGGATGCTCTTTTATTTGTAGCGCGCATGGCCCTTCGCGGCTTCGGGACATTGCCGGACTATGATCCCCGCTCGCTGCATTTTTCACTCTTCATGGCCGCCATACACATCACCGACATCGAGGCCGCCATCAACCATTGGCGCGAGAAAACGCCCTCGCCCGACGGGGTCACGCTCGGCCCCGAATTGCGCGCGCTGGCCGAGGTCTACGCGCTCATGGTCTTCCATCACGAGGAGGAGGTCGACGAGCGCGGCTTTCCGCCCAAGGCCTGGGCCGCCTGGATGGCCTGGTACGACAGCACGCCCGACACGCCGTGCATTGCCATCTGCTCCACCAGCCAGGGCGACGACGAATGCAAGGGCTGCGGCCGCAGCTTCGACGAAGTCCAGTTCTGGCCCGCGATGAGCCCGGTCGAGAAGCGCGCCACGTGGCGTCGCATCACCATGGAAGACTCGGCCTGGCGCTTCAACCGCTACGCCGAGCGCGCGCGCGAAACCGAGCCCGTAAAACCGTCCTCCGGCAATCCGGACACCGATCCCGAGTTCGACCCCGACAACGAACAAAGCTGGGCGCCCTGACGATGCGCCGCCTCGCGCAAGCACCCAACCTCGCCATCGCGACCGTGTGGGCGCACGCGCTGCGCGAAGAGGGCGTGGCCGCCACGGTGCAGCGCGAGTTCCTCGGCGCGGTCATGGGCCAGTTGCCGCCCGACCAGTGCCTGCCCGAGATATGGATCGACGACGAGGCCCAGTTCGACCTCGCCAAGCGCCTGCTGCACGCGCTGCAGCACCGCCCGCAACGCAGCTGGCAGTGCGTGTGCGGCGAGCACGTCGAAGGCGGCTTCGAGCAGTGCTGGCAGTGCGGCGAAATGATGCCGGCTGCCTGACCCGGCCGCCGGGCCTTACTTCCAGCGAAGCAGCTCGATGTCGATGCTGTTCGTGCCGTCGCCCAGCGTCAGCGTGTTTTCCTGGATCGTCGCCTGCAGCTGCATGCTGCGCTGCGCGAGCGCGGCCAGCGCCTGCGAGGCCTCGGTCGGCACGCGGTAGACCTTGAGGTTCTGCGGCCGCGTGAGCTTGTTCTCGATGCCGCGCCACCAGATCTCGGCCGCGTGGTTGAAGCAGTAGACGATCACCTCGTCCGCCTTGCCGCAGGCCTTGATGATGGGCTTGTCTTCGGGCTGGCCGACCTCGATCCAGATCTTCACCTCGCCGGTGAAGTCGCGCAGCCACACGTCGGGCTCGTCGACGTTCGACAAGCCGGCGCCGAAGGCCAGCGTGCCGTCGCCCTGGCAGACGTCCTGCAGCTGGTGTGCGTTGAGCGCGAGCGCGACGAGCCGGATCATCATCCGTTCGTCGGTCTCGCTGGGGTGGCGCGCCAGGGTCAGCGCATGGTCGGCGTAGTAGCCGTGGTCGATGTCGGCCACCGCGAGGGTGGCCTTGAAGATGGTGGATTTGAGGGCCATGGGTGCGCGAGTGTATGCGCCGCGCGCACCCGGGGCCCGTCCGGCCTAGAACGCCACCGAGGCCTGCAGGTACACCGTGCGCGGCTGTCCCACGTACTTGCCGCCGTTGTTGTCCACCGAGCGGTTGAAGTAGCGGCGGTCGAACAGGTTCTTGATGCCCACGGCCACCTTCAGGTTGCTCATGTTCTTGCCGAAGTCGTAGCCGGCACGCAGGTTCACGGTCGCGTAGCCCGGGATGTTGCCCAGGCGGCCGGTCGCGTCTTCCTGCGTGATGTAGACCGCGCCCGTGTCGGGCGAGCCCGGCGAACGCTGCTTCGACTGCGCGTACAGGTCGGCATTGAAGGTCCACGGGCCGCGCTCGTAGCGCGCGCCCAGCGCCGCCACGTTGCGCGAGTAGAAGGGCAGGTCGCGCCCCGCGAACACACCGGCCTTCGAGATGGCCTGCGTGTACGTGTAGCTGGCCGACACTGAGGCGCCCTTGAGCGACGGGTTCAGCTCGGCCAGCTCGTAGCGCAGCGCCGATTCCAGCCCGCGGTGTTGCGTGGCGCCCAGGTCGGTCCACTGGCCGTCGCCCACGATGGAACGGGCCAGTTGCAGTTCCTTGTCGAAGTCGATGTTGAACAGCGTCAGCTCGCCGCTCCAGACTTCGCTCTTGTAGTGCGTGCCGACCTCGTAGGTGTTGGCCTTCTCGGCGTGCAGGCCGTTGGTCGACTGCGCGAGCTGCGCGTACTGCTGCGGGCCGAACGACACGCCCGCGTTCGCGAACAGCGACCAGCGCTCGTTCATGCGGTACATCACCGACACCGTCGGCAGCACCTCGTTGGCGTCGGCCTTCGGCTGCAGCGCGCTGGTGACGCGGCTGCCGGTGAAGTTGATCACGTCGTTGAACGAGCGGATCGACTCATAGCGCACGCCCGGCGTCACGGTCCAGTTGCCGAAGTCGATGCGGTCGTCGATGTAGAACGCATGCGCGGTCGTGCCGCCCTTGCTCGTCTGGTACGCGGGGTTGGCCAGGCTGTAGGCGTCGAAGCCCGGGCGCGGCCGGTAGTAGGCGCTGCGCGTGGCGGTTTCCTTGGTGTCTTCCTTCAGGTAGCGGTAGCCCACGCTCACCTCCTGCACCACGCTGCCCGAATCGATCAGGCGTGAGTAGCGCGGCTCGACGGCAAAGGTCTTGTAGCTGCGCGGTGCCGCGGTCAGGCGTCGCTGGCCGGCGGTGGTGCCGCTGCCGTCTTGTTCGATGTGGCTGCCGCGGAACGAGTCGGTGTAGTAGGTCAGCAGCTCGAACTTGTTGACGCCGTCGTTGTGCGTGTACTTGATCGAGCCGTCGGTGCGGCGGCCCGTGAACTCGTCGAAGGGGCGGTCCGACTGGTACGGGTTGGCCGCGAACTGCGCCGGCGTCAGGCCGCCGGGCATCGTGCCCTGGCCTTCGAAGTGGTGCAGCGACACCGCGATGTCGTCGGTCTTCGAGAGGCGGTAGGCGCCCTTGAGCATCAGGTCGTCGATGCTCGTGCGGTCGTTGCTCTGGCGGTAGCGTCGCCGTGCGTGCCCGAGTACAGCAGCGCCAGGCCCAGGCCGTTCTCGTTGGTGCCGCCGATGAACAGGTTGGGCGTGGTCTTGATGCCGCCGCCGTGGCTGGCGCTCTCCACACCCACGCTGGCCTCGGCCGCGAAGGTGGTGGGAATCGCGCGCGACACGAAGTTGATGATGCCGCCCACGTTCTGGGGTCCGTAGCGCACCGAGCCCGCGCCGCGCACCACGTCGACCGCCTCCAGGTTGCCCAGCGACAGCGGCGCCAGCGACAGCTGCGGCTGGCCGTAGGGCGCATAGGCCAGCGGCACGCCGTCCAGCAGCACGGTGGAGCGCGGCGACAGCCGCGAGGTCAGCCCGCGCACGCCCACGTTCAGCGAGATGTCGCTGCCGCCGGTGCCGTTGCTCTCCTGCACCTGCACGCCGGGGATCTGGCGCAGCACGTCGCGCACGCTGGCCGAGCCGCTTTCCTGGATCTGCTTGCGCTCGATGATGGTCCGCGCGCCGGCGTGTTCCATTACCTTGGTTTCGCTCGGGTTGCCGAGCCAGTCGCCGGTGACGGTGATGGCCTCGAGCGATTTCGACGGCTCGGCGGTGGCGGCTGGCGCGTCGGCGGCGAAGCTCTGCAGGCTCAGGGGCAGAAGCGCCAGGGCGATGGCCGTGCGCTTGTGTCGGTGCTTGTGCGTGATCAAGGAATCCCTCTGTTCTCTATGTTGTCGAATGAATCTGCGGTGCGCGAGGCCGCTGGCGCTCGGTGCGGCGGCGCCACCAGAGCCACACGCCGCTCAGGCCCAGGCCGCCGAGCGCCAGGCCCAGCAGCGCCGTGAGCACCTGGTGCGGCACGCCGCCCAGCTCGCCCGTGTGCAACGGGTAGATCACCGCCACCGCGCCGTTGCCGGCGTCCAGGTCTTGCCACTTGCGCGCCGCCAGCACCTCGCCCGTGACCGGGTTCAGCCACACCGAGCCGATGCCGTTCGGGTGCGGGTCGTCCGACAGCCGGAAGCGCACGCGCATCGGCCGGCCGGCCTTGCCGGGCACCTGGATGTAGCCGATCGGCTGGCCCGGAAACGCCTGCTGCGCGCGCGCCACGAGTTCGTCGAGCGGCAGCTTGGGCCCCGTGCCGGCGCCCTTGGCGATCACGGGCGGCTTGACCGGCTGCTGCCCCAGCGCCTGCGAAATGAAGCCGCCCAGCGGCCGCCATGCCATGTAGGCGCCCGTGGCGACCGACACCGCGATCAGCAGGCCGAGCACCGCGCCGCCGGTGCGGTGCAGGTCGAACAGCCCGCGCAGCAGGCCCCGGTCCAGCGTGATGCGAAGCGAAGGCGGCCAGCGCACCGGCCACCACAGCACCAGGCCCGTGACCAGCAGGAACAGATAGGAGAGGGCGACGAAGGCCAGGATGCCCTTGCCCGTGTCGTCGAGCAGCAGGCTGCTGTGCAGCTCGAACAGCAGGTTGTAGGCCCCTTCGTGCGTGCCGCGGCGTCCCTGCTCCATGCCGGTGGCCGGGTCGAGGTAGAGCGTGCCCTCCCATTGGCCGCGCACCAGCACCCAGAGCGTGTCGCCGGGTTGGCGCGGCGGGCGCAGCGTGAAGTTGGCGTCGGGGCCGAACTCGGCCGCCAGCCGCTGGCGCAGCGGCTCCAGCGGCAACGCGGCCTGGCCGGCGTCAGCGGACGATGCCGCCGGGTTGGCGACGAACAGCGCCCGGTGGGTGTAGCGATCGAGCGGCAACGCCACCACCAGCACCGCGCCCAGCAGGGCGGTGAGGGCGAGGATCGGGCCCAGCGTGAGGCCGCTCCAGCGGTGAACCTTGAGCCAGAGGCGTCTCAGAGGGGCGCGCATGACCAACAGGGACGGCGAGTCCCGGGCAAAGTGTTGTTGGCTGGCGCCCCGTGGGGGCGTTGGCTGGAAAAGAGCGTGCCCGACGTGAAACAGCCGCCCTCGGGCGGCTGGTGTATCGGTACACGAAGCCTTAGATTCTACCGGCGAGTTCCGCGGCCTTGCTACATAGCTGGCGGGAGTCATGGCCAGGAGCCGGGCTTTTTCTTCTTCCGGGATCTCCAGCGAGCGGATCAGGCCGTGCAGCGCCTCGGCCGTCACGGTCTTGCCGCGCGTCACTTCCTTGAGCTGCTCGTAGGCGCCCTGCACGCCAAAACGGCGCATCACGGTCTGGATCGGCTCGGCCAGCACTTCCCACGAGGCGTCGAGGTCGGCGGCAATGGCTTCCTCGTTGATCTCGAGCTTGCCCAGGCCGGTCATCAGGCTTGCGTAGGCCAGCGTGGCGTAGCCGAAGGCCACGCCGATGTTGCGCAGCACCGTGCTGTCGGTCAGGTCGCGCTGCCAGCGGCTGATGGGCAGCTTCTCGCTCAGGTGGCGCAGCACCGCGTTGGCCAGGCCCAGGTTGCCTTCGGCGTTCTCGAAGTCGATCGGGTTGACCTTGTGCGGCATGGTCGACGAGCCGATCTCGCCCTTCTTCAGGCGCTGCTTGAAGTAGCCCAGGCTCACGTAGCCCCAGATGTCGCGCGAGAAGTCGATCAGGATGGTGTCGGCGCGGGCCACCGCGTCGAACAGCTCGGCCATGTAGTCGTGCGGCTCGATCTGGATGCTGTACGGCTGGAAGCTCAGGCCCAGGCCCAGCGGCGCGGGCGTCTCGATGACCTTGCGGCTGAAGGCTTCCCAGTCGAACTCGGGCCAGGCGGCCAGGTGGGCGTTGTAGTTGCCGACCGCGCCGTTCATCTTGCCCAGCAGCTGCACCGAGGCGATCTGCGCGCGCGCCTTCGACAGGCGCACCGCCACGTTGGCGATTTCCTTGCCGACCGTGGTCGGGCTGGCGGTCTGGCCGTGCGTGCGCGACAGCATCGACACGTTGGCGAACTGGTGCGCCATTTCGCGCAGCTTGGCGATCAGGCCGTCGATGGCCGGCAGCATGACCTTGTCGCGCGCGGCCTGGATCTGCAGGGCGTGGCTGGTGTTGTTGATGTCTTCGCTGGTGCAGGCGAAATGCACGAACTCGGCGGCGGCCAGCAGCTCCGGCCGGGCTTCGAACTTGGACTTGATCCAGTATTCGACCGCCTTCACGTCGTGGTTGGTGGTTTTCTCGATTTCCTTGATGGCCAGCGCGTCGGCCTCGGAAAAGTGGGCCACCAGGCCCAGCAGGTACTTGCGGGCGCCGCCCGTCAGGGGCTTGAATTCGGCGAAGCCGCAGTCGGACAGCGCAATGAACCACGCCACCTCGACTTGCACGCGCCGGTGCATATAGCCCTGTTCGCTCATCAGCGGGCGCAAGGCCGCGAGTTTGGCCGCGTAGCGGCCGTCAAGGGGGGAAAGGGCGGAGACGGTGGAAAAGCTCATGCCCGAATTTTAGGCGGCCGCCGGTCCGTGGGGCGCGCCCGACACATTGGGGTCGATTCGGGCCTCTGGTTTTCCCGTTCACCTAAAATGACTATTAACAAATGTTGTCATAGCTTAGGGAGAGAGCCTTCATGAAACTGATCGGATCGGCCGCCAGCGCTTACGTGCGCAAGGTGCGCGTGGTGCTGGCTGAAAAGCGGCTCGATTACCAGTTCGTGCTCGAGGACGTCTGGGCTGCCGACACCACCATCGCCAGCTCCAATCCCCTCGGGAAGGTGCCCTGCCTGATCATGGAAGGCGGCGAGGCGATGTTCGACTCCCGCGTGATCGTCGAATACCTCGACACACTGTCGCCCGTCGGCAAGCTGATTCCGCAGCAGGGCCGCGAGCGCGCCGAGGTCAAGACCTGGGAAGCGCTGGCCGACGGCGTCATGGACGCCGGCGTGCTCTGGCGCCTGGAAGCCACCTGGGCCGGCCGCAACGACGGCGAGCGCAGCGCGGCATGGATCGAGCGCCAGCGCACCAAGGTCGAGGACGGCGTGGCCGCCATGGCCAAGGGCCTGGGCGACAAGCCCTTCTGCAGCGGCATCCACCTGAGCCTGTCGGACATCGCGGTCGGCTGCACGCTGGGCTGGCTGAGCCTGCGCTTTCCCGAGATCGACTGGCGCGCCGACCACGCCAACCTGGCCAAGCTGTACGACAAGCTGATGCTGCGGCCCAGCTTCATCGACACCCAACCCTGACAATGCAAAAAGGCGCCACCCGGCGCCTTTTTCGTTTCACAGCCCCGTGAACCGGGCCACCGCCGGGAAATACAGCCGGTACGGCAGCAGCCGCATCAGCTTCATCCAGAAGGTGAAGCGGCGCGGAAAGTGGATCTCGAAGGCGCCCTTGCGCCAGCCGTCGAGCATGGCCTGGGCCGCTTCGGCCGGCGTGATCAGCGCCGGCATCCTGAAATCGTTCTTCGCCGTGAGCGGCGTGTCGACAAAGCCCGGCTGCACCAGGCTCACGCCGATGCCGCGCGCATGCAGGTCGATGTACAGCACCTCGGCGAGGTTGGCGAGCGCGGCCTTGGTCGGGCCGTAGGCCAGGCTTTGCGGCAGTCCGCGAAAGCCGGCCACGCTGCCGGTGATCGACACATGCCCCGTGTTGCGCGCCACGAAGCCGGGCAGCACCGCCGCCAGCAGGTTCAGCGCGCCCACGTAGTTGACCTGCTGGTGCGCGAGCATCGTCTCCAGCGAGAACGCGTCGGCGCGCAGCGCGTCGTAGGTGGCGGCGTTGTAGAGCACGAAGTCGATCGCACCGGCGGCCACCAGCAGGTGTGCGTGCGCGGCGGCCACGGCGGCGGCGTCGCGCACGTCGAGCGGCAGCACGATCACGCGCGGCGGCCGGGCGGGGTCGTTGTGCAGCACGGCCAGTTCCTCGAGCGCCTCGCCGCTGCGCGCCGACACCCCGACCCGCGCGCCGCGTTCGAGCAGCGCCAGCACCGTCGCCCGGCCGATGCCGGTGGACGCACCGACGATCCACGCCGTCTTGCCCTGCCAGTCGGCGAGCGGCGGGTTGAGCGGCTTCAAGGCGAGGCTTTCGCCGCAGGCATGGGCGCTGCGGAAGCGCTCGGCCGGATCACCAATGCCCACAGCGACGCGCCAGCGATCACCTTGAGCACGCAGGGCAGCAGGCAGTAGGCCAGCGACAGCGCCTGCAACGCCCCCGGTTCGCGCGCGCCCGGCACGTAGCCGGCCAGCCCGAGCAGCGGCAGCGCCAGCCCCGCGGCCAGCGCCAGGTTGAGCTTGGTCGCGAAATTCCACCAGCCGAAGTAGGCGCCGGCATGCGGCTGGTCGCCGGCCTCGGCAATGATCCCGGCCAGCAGCGCGCCCGGCAGCACGAGGTCGGAGCCGATCGCAAAACCCGACAGCGCGCACACCACCAGGAACGCCGCCGCGTCGCCCGCGCCCATCGCGCCGGCCCAGGCGAACACCGCCACCGACATGCACATGCCCCCGAGCCACGCGCGCGCCAGCCCGAAGCGGCGCACGATGCGCAGCCACACCGGAATCGACGCCGCCGCCATCACGAAGTACAGGCCCAGGAAGGCCGGCTCCAGCGAGGCCGGCGACTGCAGCCGGTCTTGCACGAAGAACAGCACCAGCGTGGCGGGCACCGCGCTCGCGATGCCGTTGAGCACGAACACCGCCAGCAGCCGGCGAAACGCCGGGCGGCGCAGCGGCAGCCGCAGGTCGACCGCCGTGTGCGGTGCGTTGCCGCGCACGGGCCGCGGCGCCCGCGTCCAGAACACCCAGCCGAGCGCCAGCAGCACGCCGAACAGCGTCACCATCGCGGGCAGCCCGGCCACCGTTGGCACCACCGAGGCCAGCACCACGCCGACCAGCCCCATGCCCTCGCGCCAGCCGACGATGCGCCCGCGCTGCAAGGCATCGCCGCCCAGCATTGCGCCCCACGACTGGTGCGCGATGCTCAGCATGCTGTAGCCCGCGTAGGTCAGCGCCAGCAGCAGGGCTGCCGCCACGAGCAGCATGCCGTGGCGGGCAGGGTCGACCAGCGCTTGCGGAAAGAACAGCAGCCCGAAGCCCAGCAGCAGCACGCCGGCAGCGACCGCGCCGGCGCCCAGCACCGCCTGCGGCGAGCGCGCATGCAGCCGGTCGCTGAGCCGCCCGAGCAGCGGGTCGATCAGCGCATCGAGCAGCCGCGCGCCGAGCAGCACCGCGCCCAGCGTGGCCAGCGGCACACCGAAGGCGCGCGCGTAGTGGTTGGGCAGCAGCACGTAGAGCGGCAGCGCGACGAAGGCGAGCGGCAACCCGAGCAGCCCGTAGCGCAAGCCGTCGAGAGGGCCGAAGGAGGACACGGGAGAGGGCAGTGGCAACGCCGCGCGGGTCTAGCGCTTGCGCAGCGTGTACTGCACCACGTCGATGTTGGCCTGCGAGAAGGCGGCCTCGCAGTAGGCGAGGTAGAACTCCCAGATGCGCATGAAGCGCTCGTCGAAGCCCAGCTGCAGGATGTGGCTGCGCTGCCCGAGGAAGCTCTCGCGCCAGCGGCGCAGCGTCTCGGCGTAGTCGGCGCCGAAGGCGAACTCGTCCACCACCTCCAGCCCCGCGGCCTCGGCCTCGCGTCGGAACTCGCGCGGGCAGGGCAGGCAGCCGCCCGGAAAGATGTACTGCTGGATGAAGTCGGTCGAGTCGATGTAGCGGTCGAACAACTCGTCGTCGATCACGATGCTCTGCACGCAGGCGCGGCCGCCCGGCTTGAGCAGCCGGCTCACGCTCTGGAAGTAGGTCGGCCAGTACGCGCGGCCCACGGCCTCGACCATTTCGATGGAGCACACGGCGTCGAAGGGCGCGTCGGTGATGTCGCGGTAGTCCTGCAGGCGCAGGTCGGTCTTCTGGCCGGCGGTGCGTTGACGGGCAAAGGCCAGTTGCTCGGTGGAAAGCGTCACGCCCGTCACCGAGGCGCCGAAGTCGACCGCCGCCATTTCGGCCAGCGCGCCCCAGCCGCAGCCGATTTCGAGCACGCGGTCGCCGGGCTTCACGGCGGCCAGTTCGAGCGCGCGGCGCACCTTGGCGCGCTGTGCCTCGGGCATGGGTTTGGAGAGGTCGCCCTCGAACCAGGCCGACGAGTAGTTCATGGTCTCGTCGAGCCAGAGCTTGTAGAACGCGTTGCCCAGGTCGTAGTGCGCGTGGATGTTGCGCGAGCTGCCGGCCTTGCTGTTGCGGTTCATGAGGTGCCGCACGCGGTACAGCAGGCGGCCGAACCAGCTGCCGTACACCACGTCCTCGATGGCGCGGCGGTTGGCGATGAACACCTTGATCAGCTCGGTGAGGTTGGGCGTGGTCCAGTCGCCGGCGATGTAGCTCTCGGCAAAGCCGATGTCGCCCGACTTGAGCGCGGCCTTGCACACGTTCCAGTTGCGCAAGGTGAGCGAGGCCGTGGGGCCGCTGCCCGGCGTGGCGCCGAAGTGCCGCACCGAGTCGTCGGGCAGCCGCACGGTCAGCGAGCCGTAGGCCAGCCGCTGCAGCAGGCCGAGCACGGTGCGCGCGGCGCCGGGCGCGTCCTGGGGCAGCGAGAAGCGGGAAGCCGTGGTGGTCGAGAAAGTCATGGATTCGCCTGCTGCTGGTTGTCGCGTGAAACGAAATGGGTGGGCGGCGCCGGCTTGGCGACGAAGGGCACGCGCTTGAGCCACAGCTTCGCGGCCTGCCAGTGGATGCGCGCGATCAGCCCGAAGGTCATGGCCGGGTAGCGCCACAGCGCGCGCCGCACGCTGGCCGCGTTCATGGGGGCGAGTTCGCCGCTCACGCTGGTCTGCAGCAGCGGGCCCTCGGCGTCGTCGTGGTCGATGCGCACCACGGTGCGCGTCATGTCGGCATCGACGAAGAAGCGGAAGCGGTAGTCGCCGCTGACCTGGCAGAACGGCGAGACATGAAAGGCCTTGCTGGCCTTGAGTTCGGCGCCGTACACCGGCCGGTCCAGCAGGTAGCAGTGGCGCTCGCCGAAGGTGTTGTTGACCTCGACCACGATCGCGCGCAGCACGCCTTCGGGCGTGTGGCAATACCAGAAGCTCACGGGCTTGAAGGTGTAGCCGAACACGCGCGGATAGCAGTGCAGCCAGGCTTCGCCGGTGGCGTCGTGGATGCGGTGGGCGGCCAGCAGTTCGTCGAGCCAGGCCAGCGCGCCGCCTGCATCGGGCGCGCGGCCGTCGCCGTGGTCGACGTCGTGAAAGGACAGCGCCGCGCGGCGGTTGAGCGCCACGGCCTGGCTGCCGCGTGCGCGCAGGGTGCGCATCGGCAGCATCAGGAAATAAGTGGGGTAGACGAAGGCGTTGCGCGCCGGGCGCAGGCGTGCGTGGCGGACTTCACCGAAGCCCATCAGCGGCACGGCCTGCGCGGGCGTCATGCCGCGTGCCTCGCTGCCGCCGTGTCGGCCCCGGGGGACAGCCGCGCGCGCAGGCCGGCGGCCGCGGCCAGGCCGGCCTTCAGGCCGTCTTCGTGGAAGCCGTAGCCCATCCACGCGCCCGCGAACCAGGTGTTGCGCTGGCCCTGCAAGGCGGGCACTTCGGCCTGCGCGCGAATCGCGGCAAGGTCGAGCACCGGGTGGTCGTAGTCGTATTCCGCCATGACCTGACTACGCTGGATCTCGCGGACCGGATTCAACGAAACGACGACCGGCTGTTCCCACGGCAGCGGCTGCAGCTTGTTCAGCAGGTAATGCAGGCACACGCGGCCCGATTCGCGCTCGCCGGCCGCCGCGCGCTCGTAGTTCCAGGCGGCCCACGCCGCGCGGCGCTGCGGCAGCACGGCGGCGTCGGTGTGGAGCACGGCGTGGTTGGCCTGGTAGCGGATCGCGCCCAGCACTGCGGCCTCGGCCGGGCTGGCGTCGCCGAGCATGGCGAGCGACTGGTCGGAGTGGGTGGCCAGCACCACGTGGTCGAAGCGCTCGGTGCCGGCGTCGGTGGCCAGCAGCACGCCGTGCTCGGTGCGGGTCACGCGCCGCACCGGCGTGTTCAGGCGCTTGTCGGGCAGGCCCGCGACGATCTTCTCGACGTAGTGGCGCGAGCCGCCACGCACGGTGCGCCATTGCGGCCGGTTGGCGATCTGGATCAGGCCGTGGTTGTGGCAGAACCGGATCATGGTCGCCACCGGAAACGCCAGCATCTGGGTGGTCGAGCAGCTCCAGATGCAGCCCATCATCGGCAGGAAGTACCAGTCGCGAAACGCCGCGCCGAAGCGATGGGCGTCGAGGAACTCGCCCAGCGGCTGGGCCAGTTCGCCCTCGGTGCCGGCCTCGGCGATGCGCGTGGTCAGGCGGTTGAAGCGCAGCAGGTCGCGCAGCATGCCCAGGAAGCGGGCGTCGAACAGGTTGCGGCGCTGCGCGAACACGGTGCCCAGGTTGTTGCCGCTCCACTCGAGCGCCCGGCCGTCGTCGCGCGTGGCTTGCACCGAGAACGACATCTCCGACAGCGCGGTCTCGACGCCGAGCTCGGCGAAAAGGCGGATCAGGTTCGGGTACGTGCGGTCGTTGTAGACCAGGAAGCCGGTGTCCACGCCGTGCGCGACGCGGCCGGCGTCGGTGGCCGAGCGCGGCAGTTCGACCGTGGCCGTATGCGCGTGGCCGCCAAAGTAGTGACCGGCTTCGAAGAGGGTGACGGCTGCCGCGTCACGCAGCGAATGCGCCGCGGCCAAGCCCGAGATGCCGGCGCCGATGACGGCGATGCGCGGGGGCTGCGTCATGACGCGAACCCCGCCCGGCTGGAAGACAAAAATGCTGCGAGGCGCCCCGACGCGAAGGAGGGAGGGAGGGAGGAGGAGAAGAATCGCCTCGGGATTTCGACCGGACGGCAGGCGTCCGGAAGACCTCGCAACATGAAAACCGGTGGGCAATCACTGCCCACGCAAGTTAGGAGCGCTGCGCCCGTGGCACGGTTCCCACCGCAGAGGTAAACATTTGTTTCGCTGAGTTCACGGAGGATTGGACGCATCGGTAAATAATATTACCGATCCGTCTTTTTGTGAACTGTTCAGTCTTAATTCGGCCCGAGCTGCTTCTCGATGACGTTCACGAAGCCGTTTTCGTCGGGCGCCGTCATGCTCGACCACGCCTGCACGACCTTGCCGTCGCGCCCGATCAGGTACTTGTAGAAGTTCCACTTGGGCGTGGTGCCCGAGGCCTGCGCGAGCTGCTTGAACAGCGGGTTCGCGTCGGTGCCGCGCACCGACGACTTGGCGAACATCGGGAATTTCACGCCGAAGGTGCTCTCGCAGAAGTCGGCAATTTCCTTGTTCGAGCCCGATTCCTGCGAGAAATCGTTCGACGGGAAGCCCAGCACCACGAGACCGCGCGCGCGGTATTTCAGGTCCAGCGCCTCCAGCCCCTTGTATTGCGGCGTGAAACCGCAGAAGCTGGCCGTATTGACCACCAGCACCACCTTGCCGGAGTACTGGCACAGGGCCTGGGGTTTTTCATCCTGCAGTCGCGGGAAGGTGTGCTGGAGGATGGTGGGGCACCCCGCGGCTTCGGTGGCGGCGGGTGCGGCAGGTGCTGCTTGCGCGCTGGCCGGAAGGGCCGTAAACAGACTCGCCCAGAGGGAAATGGCCGGTCCGAAGCCAAGGAGCATCGACAATAAGGAGGGGGTACGCATGGCGGACTCCTGGTTCAAAAGGGAGGGTGTGCATCCGTGCCGCAAAGACGCACGTATACGCATCATCGCGCGTCTGTCATGGTCGCGCCAAACGGGCCGACTAAAATCGACGGCCATAGAAAGACATTGATGCTCTATCCGGAACTCTTCAGACAACTCGAATCCGTCCGCTGGGACATGGACAAGGACATTCCCTGGCAGTCGTTCGACGCTTCTTTGCTGACGGAAGAGCAGGCGCAGACCATCAAGATGAATGCCATCACCGAGTGGGCGGCGTTGCCGGCCACCGAGATGTTCCTGCGCGACAACCGCCACGATAGCGACTTTTCGGCTTTCATGTCGATCTGGTTCTTCGAAGAGCAGAAGCACTCGCTGGTGCTCATGGAATACCTGAAGCGTTTCAGCCCCCAGCACGCCCCCACCGAGGCCGAACTGCACGAAGTGCGCTTCGACTTCGACCCGGCGCCGCCGCTGGAAACCCTCATGCTGCACTTCTGCGGCGAGATCCGCCTGAACCACTGGTACCGCCGTGCCGCCCAGTGGCACACCGAGCCGGTCATCAAGCACATCTACACCACGCTGAGCCAGGACGAAGCCCGCCACGGCGGCGCCTACCTGCGCTACATGAAGCGCGCCATGGAAAAGTTCGGCGACGAGGCCCGCGCCGCCTTCACCAAGGTCGGCGTCCTGATGGCCAGCGCCCGCCGCACGGCGCAGGCGCTGCACCCGACGAACCTGCACGTCAACAAGGCGCTGTTCCCCAACGACACCATCCAGAGCCGCATGCCCGACCCGGACTGGCTCGAGCACTGGCTCGACAAGCAGATCAAGTTCGACGCCGTCTGGGAAACCAAGGTCGGCGAGCGCATCCTGCACAACCTGAGCCTGCTCATGAACCGCAGCTTCAAGACGGTCCAGGAACTGAACCGCTACCGCAAGGAAATCGCGGCCTCCCTGGGCCCCAAGCCCGAGTACCAGGGCGCCTGAGCAAGAAAGAACATCGCCCCGCACCCCGGGGCGATTTTTTTGGAGCGCGTGTCACAAACCACGCGTGCCAGCCGTCTAGCAGCCATGGACGACGCCACCCTCACTTTCGACCGCCACCGCCCGCGCCTGCAGGGCATCGCCTACCGCATGCTTGGCTCCATGGCCGAGGCCGAGGAGGTCGTGCAGGACGCCTGGCTGCGCTGGCACGAAGCCGCCCGGGACACCTTCGACAGCGCCGAAGCCTGGCTCGTGACAGTGGTCACGCGCCTGTCGATCGACCGGCTGCGCGCCGCCAAGGTCCAGCGCGAGCACTACATCGGCGCCTGGATGCCCGAGCCCACGCTGACCGACGCGCCCACCACCCCCGAGCAACTGCTCGAGCGCGCCGACAACATCTCCGTTGCCTTCCTCGCCGTGCTGGAGCGCCTGGCGCCCGAGGCCCGTGCCGCCTTCCTGCTGCGCGAGGTGTTCGATGCTGACTACGACGAGGTCGCCCGCACCCTCGGCAAGAGCGAGGCCGCCTGCCGCCAGCTGGTGCACCGCGCCAAGGCCCAGGTGCAGGAAGGGCGCCCGCGCTTCAGCGTGCCGCGCGAGACCCATGAGCGCTTGCTGCGCGCCTTTGCCGATGCGGCCGCGCGCGGCAGCCTGCAAGACCTGAAGGCGCTGATGGCCGAGGACGTGGAACTGATCGGCGACGGCGGCGGCAAGGTGCAGACCTTCAGCAAGGTGCTGCGCGGCAGCCAGCGCCTGGCGCAGCTGTATTTCGCGCTCTGGCGCCGCATGGGGCCCGCCGTGCGCATGGTGCTGGTCGACATCAACGGCGAGCCGGGCATGCTGCGTTTCCTCGACGGCGAACTCGAATCGGCCCAGACCTTCGAGATCGAGAACGGCCGCATCGTGCGCATCCGCGCGCAACGCAACCCCGACAAGCTGGCGCGCATCGCGCAGCTTTTTTCCTCGAAATAGTTCGCGCGGCGTGTCACAGGGCGTGGCGCCCGCCCGTCTTCAGTAGGTCAGCAGATTCATTGCAACCCACCTGGAGATACCTCATGAACACCACCCCTCGCCTCAACTGGTTCAAGCTCGTTCCGAAGTCCTTCGAGGCCATCCTCGCGGTCAACACCACCATCGAGTCGAGCACGCTCGGCAAGGTGCTGGTCGACCTCGTCTACGCCCGCGTCTCGCAGATCAACGGCTGCGCCTACTGCCTGGACATGCACGTGCGCGACCTGCGCAAGCAGGGCGAAGAGTGGCAGCGCATCAACAGCCTGCCGACATGGCGCGAGGTCAGCTTCTTCAGCGCGCGCGAACGCGCCGCGCTGGCCTGGGCCGAATCGCTCACGCGGCTGGCCGACAGGCACGATGAACGCGAGGCCGAGTTCGCCGCGCTGAAGGCCGACTTCAACGACCAGGAAATTGCCGAGCTCTCGGTGGCGATCGCGCAGATCAACACCTGGAACCGGCTCAACGTCGGCATGCGCGTGCCGGTCGCGGTCAAGCCGCTGGCCTGAGCCGCCGAGGGTTGGCTACCTGCGCTCCACCACCATCGGCGCGATGCGCAGGCTGTCGCGCAGCTGCGTGACCGCTTCGCCCGCCGCATTGCGCGAAGGGAAGGGCCCGGCCTGCAGCCGGTGC
The DNA here is from genome assembly GCF_016082275.1 of Variovorax sp. E3. Classification (GTDB taxonomy): domain Bacteria; phylum Pseudomonadota; class Gammaproteobacteria; order Burkholderiales; family Burkholderiaceae_C; genus Variovorax. The sequence goes on along the minus strand of NZ_MOWM01000021.1, from coordinate 5,194 downwards.
GTGCCGGCCTCGCTGAACACGCGCAGCTGCGGCGCCAGGGAAGGCAGGCCGCGCGCGGCCTGGTTCAGCATGCTCTCGGCGCCGTCGCGTTCGCGGAACGCGCCCAGCTGCACCCAGAAGCCCTGCAGCGCCGTCGAAGGCGCCGGTGCGCCCGCCGGCAGCGGCGGTGGTGACGCCGGCGCGGCCTGCAGTGGTGCCAGGTCGGTCACCGTGATCGCGGAGCGCGACGGCGCAGTGGAAGGCGGCGACTGCGCCGATTCCGGCTCGGCGCCCACGGGCGGCATGGTGGCGATCGGCGTCTGCGGCGCGACCGGCATCGCGGAGGCGGGCGGCGGGATGTCGTTGTAGCCGTTCGCGGCGACCGACGTTGTCCACTGGGCGGGCACGACCACCGGCGCCTGCGAATTCGCCGTGCGCGACGACGGCACGCGCACCGGAACAAACGGCGCGGGCACGGGCGCGGGCGCCGCGGAGGCGTACGCCGTGCCCGTGTCGCGCCGCCATGCGCCCGTGCGGATGTCTTCGTTCGTGATCCGCTCGATTTCCACGGGCGCCACGCCGCGCAGCAGGTCGAGCTTCAGAGCGGCCGTGTAGCTCAGGTCGATCACGCGGCCGTCCACGAACGGGCCGCGGTCGTTCACGCGCACGATCACCTCGCGCCCGTTGGCCGGGTTGCGCACGCGCACATAGCTGGGCAGCGGCAGCGTCTTGTGCGCGGCCGTCATGGCGTACATGTCGTAGGGCTCGCCGCTGGAGGTCGACTGCGCGTGGAACTTGGTGCCGTACCACGACGCCAGCCCCGATTCGCGGAACGGCTGGTCGTCGGTGAGCGGCGCATAGCCGCGGCCCAGCACCGTGTAGGGCTTGGCCGTGCCGCCGCTGGTGCGGATGGGCTCGATGCGGGGCTCGGCGTCGGGCACGCGCGCCAGGTCCGAAGGAATGTTCGTGCCCGGGCCGTCGCGGCCGCTGGCACCGCCGCCACCGCTGGAGCGCGGACCGCTCGCACAGCCCGCGAGGAAGACGGCGACAGCCACCGCGCAGGCTGCCAGCGCGGTGTTCGTGCGGGTCACGGGAGTAGTGCGGGCACTGTCAGCCAAATACAGCCTTCCATAGTGCCAGCATGGCGTCGCGTTCGGCGGCCAGTGCGGGCGGGGTGACTTGCGTCGGTTCTTCGTTCAGGCGCGCGCGGTGCTGCACGCGGCGCAGCTCGCGGTAGGCGCGCGCGGCGCTGCGGCCCACGCCCTCGGGCAGCAGCCCGGCCAGTTCGGCGCGCAGCAGCAGCGCGATGTTGCCCACGTTGGGAATCAGCTCGGGGTGCTCGCCCGAAGACGACAGCACCAGGAACTGCACCGCGAACTCGGCGTCGACCATGCCGCCAGGGCTGTGCTTCACGTCGAAGCGGTCGGCCTTCACGGGCCGCGCGCCGCGCAGCTTTTCGCGCATGGCAATGATCTCGGCCTTCAGCGCCTCGCGGTCGCGCGGCGCCACCAGCACGGCCTCGCGCACCTGGTCGAAACGCGCGCCCAGTTCGGCGCCGTGGTCGGCGCTGCCCAGCACGAAGCGGGCGCGCGTCATGGCCTGGTGTTCCCAGGTCCACGCGGTGTTGCTGCCGCGGCCGAGCTGGTACTTTTCGTAGGCTTGGAAACTGGTGGTCAGCAGGCCCGAGTTGCCGTTGGGCCGCAGCGCCGTGTCGATCTCGAACAGGTCGCCCTCGCGCGTCTTCACCGTGAGCCAGTTGATGAGCTTGCGCACATAGGCCGCATAGACCTCGCCGGCGCGTTCGTCGTCGTCGTCGTAGACGAACACGATGTCCAGGTCGCTGCCGTAGCCCAGCTCTTTGCCGCCCAGCTTGCCGTAGCCGATGATCGCGAACTGCGCCACCTCGCGGTGCCGGTTGCGCACATGCGGCCAGCACCAGCGGGCGGTCACGCGCAAGGTGGTGTCGGCCAGCGCGCTCAGGTCGTCGGCCACCTGCTCGACGGTGATGCGGCCGTCGACGTCGCGCGCCAGCGTGCGGAACACCTCGGCATGGTGGGCGTGGCGCAGCAGGTTCAGCAGGCGCTCTTCGTCGGCCTCGCCGGTGCGCGTGAGCGATTCATGGCGCGCCTCGAGCTCGCGCTCGAACTCGGCGGCCACGAAGCGGCCCGAGAGCATTTCGTCGCTCGCCAGCTCGTCGATCACGCCCGGGTGCTGCATCAGGTAGCGCGCCGGCCACTTGGCCGCGCCCAGCAGGCGCAGCAGGCGTTCCTGCACGGCGGGGCGCTCGACCAGCAATGCCAGATAGCTCTCGCGCCGCATCAGCGGTTCGATCCAGTCGGCCCAGCGCATGGCGGCATCGACGTGGCGCGGCGTTTGCCCCGGCCCGTCGCCGTCGGCTTCCTTGAGCCAGACGCCGGTGCGCTGCACCAGCTGGCGCAGCCGCACGCGGGTTTCCTCGCGCAAGGCCAGCACGCGGGGCTGCTCGCACCAGTCGCGGATGCGCTCGGCAAAGGCCGGCGGCAGGTCGTCGAGCAGGTCGGCCAACTCGGCGGGCGCGGCGGCCTTCTTGCCGTTGCACTTGCCGTTGCAGGGCTTCTCGCCGCCCAGCAGCTTGTCGAACTCCTGCGCGACGAACTCGCGGTGCGTGTCGAGCTGCTCCAGGAAGGCGCAGCAGTCGGGGTAGCCGAGCGTCTGGGCAATCCAGCGCAGGTCGTCGTCGGCCACCGGCAGCGCATGCGTCTGCTGGTCGTCCAGGTACTGGATGCGGTGCTCCACGCGGCGCAGGAACTCGTAGGCCGCGGCCAGCGCGTCGGCGGTTTCCTGCGGCATCAGGTTGGCGCGCGCCAGCCGCTGCAGCGCGTCGAGCGTGGGCCGCGTGCGCAGTTCGGGGAACTGGCCGCCGCGCACCACCTGCAGCAGCTGCACGGTGAATTCGATTTCGCGGATGCCGCCGCGCGACAGCTTCACGTCGTTGGCGCGCTCGGGCCGCCCGGCGCTGCGGCGCGCCGACTGCTCGCGGATCTGGCGGTGCAGGACGCGCAGCGAGTCGAACACGCTGTAGTCGAGGTAGCGGCGGAACACGAAGGGCAGCACCGCCCCGCGCAGCGCCTGGGCCTGGCCCGCGAGCACGATGTCGCGCGGCGCCACCACCCGGCTCTTCATCCAGGCAAAGCGCTCCCACTCGCGGCCCTGCACCTGGAAATATTCTTCGAGCGCATCGAGCGAGACCACGCTCGGCCCCGAGTTGCCGTTGGGCCGCAGCGCCAGGTCGACGCGGAACACGAAGCCGTGCTCGGTGGTGTCGCCCACCAGCGCGTAGATGCGCTTCACGGCGCGCGAGAAGTACTCCTGGTTCGACAGCCGGCCGCGCCCGTCGGCGTCGCCCTTCGTCTCGCCGTCGACGTCGTAGAGATAGATCAGGTCGATGTCGCTCGACACGTTCAGCTCGCGCGCGCCGAGCTTGCCCATGCCCACCACCCACAGCTGCGCGCGCTGGCCTTCGGGGCCGAGCGGGGCGCCGTGCACGGCGTCGAGTTCGCGGCAGGCGTCCTCGCAGGCGAGGTCGAGCGCCAGCTCGGCCAGCTCGGTGACGGCGGTGGTCACCACGGCCAGCGGCGCCTGTTCTTCGCAATCAAGGGTTACAAGTCGCTCCATCACGAGCTGCCGCACAATCCTCAGTGCATCGCCGACGCTGTCCCCACGGCGGCGCAATGCCTCGTAAGCCACCGTCATCGACTCGCGCCGCGGCGCGCCAGGGGGAAGCAATGAAAGCTCGGCCGCATACCTGCGACGCAGGCGCTGCACGAAGCGTGAGTAAGAAGAGAACGCTGTTTGCGTCGAAGAAGTGGCTGGCAACTGGTTCACACTGATGCTGGTTTCCGTGGAACCCCTCTGAATGCTGGCGGTCATAATTCCCGACACAGCGCGATCCTCAATGAACGACACGGCGTCTACCCCTTCACGTCTGCTCAAAATCACCGCTGTGACGGCGCGCTGGCTGCTGGGTCTGTTGATCGCTGCATGGCTTCTGCTGGCGCTGTCAGTCGTTGTCCTACACGCGTGGATTGTGCCGCGAATCGGTGATTTTCGCGGCGCTCTGGAGGCACAGGCTAGCAAGGCCATCGGCGTGCCGGTCCGCATCGGATCGATCACCGCCCGCTCCGAAGGGCTTTTCCCAGCCTTCGAATTGCGCGACGTGGTGCTGCAGGACGCCGACAAGCGCGAGGCCCTTCGCCTCGTGCGCGTGGTGGCCAGCGTGTCGCCGCGCTCGCTCTGGCGCCTGAATTTCGAGCAGCTCTACATCGAGGGCCCGCAGGTCGACGTGCGCCGTGACACTCAGGGAAAACTCCATGTGGCTGGATTGCACATGGCGACCGACACCACCGGAGAGACCCGCGGCGCAGACTGGTTTTTCGCGCAGCGCGAGCTGGTCGTCGAAGGCGGCACCGTGCGCTGGACCGACGAGCAGCGCCAGGCCGAGCCCCTGCTGCTGACCGACGTGCGCTTCGTCGCGCGCAACAGCGGCCGGCGCCACGGCCTGCGGCTGGACGCCACGCCGCCGGCCGGCTGGGGCGAGCGCTTCACCCTGCGCGGCCAGTTCCGCCAGCCCCTGCTGTCGATACGCAGCGGCCACTGGCAGACCTGGGACGGCCAGCTCTACGTCGACCTGCCCTACATCGACGTGACCCGGCTCGGGCAGTACGTGGCGCTCGACGCGCGCATCCGCGAAGGCAACGGCGCGCTGCGCGTGTGGGCCGACGTGGACGACGGCCAGGTCGTCGGCGGCGCGGCCGACCTGGGCCTGGACAAGGTCGACGTCTCGCTCGACAAGGGCCTGCAGCCGCTGGTGCTGCGCACCGTGACCGGCCGGCTCTCGGGCCAGCTCACCGCCGAAACGCTGGAGTTCGCAACCACCGCGCTGCAGTTCGACACCAGCGACGGCCTGCGCTGGCCCGGCGGCAACCTGTGGCTGCAGCACACGCCCGGCAAGGGCCGCACGCCCGAGCACGGCGCCATGCGCGCCGACCGGCTCGACCTGGCCGCGCTGGCCCTCATCGCCGACCGGCTGCCGCTGGGCGACGCCACCCACCGCGTGCTCGGGGCCTATGCGCCGCGCGGGCTGGTGGAGCACATCGACATCAACTGGCAAGGCACGCTGGGCGCGCCCGACCGCTACCAGGCCAAGGGTCGCGTGAGCGGGCTGCGCGTGGCCTCG
>NZ_MOWM01000020.1 GCF_016082275.1 Variovorax sp. E3 | reverse complement strand
GGGGCGCGGCTCGTTCGGCGCAGTGCTTCATCGAACGCCGCTTGCCCCCACCCCGGCCCTCCCCCGGGAGGGGAGGGAGAAACGCCGTCAGGGTTGATATTTCCAGGCGTTGTTTTCGATCTTCACCATCACGCGGGCGCGCTGGTCCAGGCCCAGGTGGTCTTTCTCGGTCATGCTGAACACGCCGTGCGCGCCCGACACTTCCTTGACCTGCTCGAGCGCATCGCGCAGCGCGGCGCGGAATTCCGGCGTGCCGGGTTGCGCCTTCTTCAGCGCGACGGGCACGGCCGAGGTCATCAGCAGGCCGGCGTCCCAGGCGTGCGCGCCGAAGGTCGACACGGTGCCCTTGCCGTAGGCGGCTTCGTAGGCGGCGACGTAAGCCAGCGCCGACTTCTTCACCGGGTTGCTGGCCGGCAGCTGTTCGGCCACGAGCACGGGGCCGGCGGGCAGGAAGGTGCCTTCCACGTCCTTGCCGCCCACGCGCAGGAAGTCGGCGTTCGCCACGCCGTGGGTCTGGTACATCTTGCCGGTGTAGCCGCGTTCCTTGAGCGTCTTCTGTGGCAGCGCGGCCGGGGTGCCCGAGCCCGCGACCAGCACGGCGTCGGCCTTGGAGGCCATGATCTTCAGCGCCTGGCCGGTCACCGAGGTGTCGGTGCGCGAGTAGCGCTCGTTGGCGACCACGGTGATCTTCTTCAGCGCCGCGGCCTTGGCGAATTCTTCCGACCAGCCTTCGCCGTAGGCGTCGGAGAAGCCGATGAAGGCGACGGTCTTCACGCCGTTGGCGGCCATGTGCTCGGCAATGGCCAGCGACATCATGATGTCGTTCTGCGGCGTCTTGAACACCCACTTCTTCTTGGCGTCCATCGGCTCGATGATGCGGGCCGACGCGGCGATGGAGATCATCGGCGTCTTGGCTTCGCTGACCACGTCGATCATGGCCAGCGAGTTGGGCGTGGTGGTCGAGCCCAGCACGATGTCGACCTTGTTCTCGGCGATGAGCTTGCGCGTGTTGGCCACGGCGGCGGTGGTGTCCGAGGCGTCGTCCAGCACGATGTAGTTGATCTTCTGGCCCGCGATGGTCTTGGGCATCAGCGAGATGGTGTTCTTCTCGGGAATGCCGAGCGAGGCGGCCGGGCCGGTGGCCGAGACCGTCACGCCGACATTGACGTCGGCCCAGGTTGCGGTGGCGCTGGCGCACAGCGCGGCAATCAGCAAGGGCTTGAAGAATTTCATTTGGACTTGTCTCCGGGTTGAAAAAAGATTGAGGCCTGAAGTATCTATCAGCGCTCGTCGAAAGACAGCGTGACGCGTTCAGTAAGGGGGTGGGCCTGGCAGGTCAATACGAAACCCGCGGCCACCTCATTCTTGTCGAGCGCGAAGTTTCTTTCCATGCGGACTTCCCCGTCCACGCACTTGGCGCGGCAGGTGCCGCAGACCCCGGAGGTGCAAGAAAACGGCACTTCGAGCCCCGCCGCCGACGCCGCGTCGAGGATGCTCGGCTGGCCTTCGGTGAACGTGATCTCGCGCTGCAGGCCGTCGCGCACGATGGTGATGCGCGACTGCTTGGCATCGCCCGGCTGCGCCTCGTGCACCACCGCGCCCACCTGCGTGGCCGAGGGCAGCGCCACGCCGAAGCGCTCGATGTGGATGCGCTCCTCGGGCACGCCGGCCGCGAGCAGCGCGGCCTCGGCCTCGTCGTTCATCTGGAACGGGCCGCACACGTACACGTGGTCGATGCGCGCGGCCGGCACCATGCCTTGCAGGAACTCGCCGATCTTCTCGCGGTTCATCACGCCGAAGCCCAGCGGCGAGTCGGTGTGCTCGTCGGAGAACACGTGCTGCAGCACGAGCCGCGTCATGTAGCGGTTCTTCAGGTCCTCGATTTCTTCCTTGAACATCGTGGACTGGAGCTGGCGGTTGCCGTAGATCAGCGTGAAGCGGCTCGCGGGCTCGCGCGCCAGCACCGTCTTCATGATCGACAGGATCGGCGTGATGCCGCTGCCGCCGGCAATGCCGACGTGGTGCCGCGCCGAGGAAGGCTCGATCGGCACGAAGAAGCGGCCCTGCGGCGCCATCACCTGCAGGGTGTCGCCGGGCTGCAGGCTGGCGTTGATCCAGTTGGAGAACACGCCGCCGCGCACCTTGCGCACGCCGACGCGCAGCTCGTTGTCGTCCAGGCCGGCGCAGATCGAATAGGAGCGGCGCAGGTCCTGGCCGTCGATGTCATGTCGCAAGGTGAGGTACTGGCCCTGCGTGAAGCCGAAGACTTCCTGCAGGTCGGCCGGCACCTCGAACGAGACGATGACGGCCTCGGCCGTGTCGGGCTCGATGGCCTTCACGCGCAAGGGATGGAAGAGGGTGCTCATCGTGGGGTGCCTCAGATAGGCTTGAAATGTTCGAAAGGTTCGCGGCAGGCCATGCAGCGGTACAGCGCCTTGCAGGCGGTGGAGCCGAAGGCCGACAGCCGCTCGGTGCGTTCGCTCGCGCAGCGCGGGCAGGCGATGCGCTCGCCGGCGATGCGGCCGAAGAGCTTGATCGGCATCGCGGTGTTGGCCGCGACTTCGGGCGTGAGGTGCGCCGGCGGCGCGATGCCGTAGGCCTTGAGCTTGGCGCGGCCTTCGTCGCTGATCCAGTCGCTCGACCACGCGGGCGCGCGGCGCAGGCTGGCGCGGGCATGGCCGAGGCCGGCCTTCTCGATCGCGGCCAGCACGTCGTGCTCGATCGCCTCGGTGGCGGGGCAGCCGGAGTAGGTCGGCGTGAGCACGATCTCCAGCCCGTCGTCGTGTTCGATCACGTCGCGCACGATGCCCAGGTCGCACACCGACACGGCCGGCACCTCGGGGTCGAGCACGGTGTGCAGCACGGCCCAGGCGGCGTCGATGCGCGAAGCCGTGGTCATGAGCCCGGCGGTGGCGGTGGTCACCACACGCCTCCGGGAAAGCTGCGCTGCAGGTGCTGCATCTCGGCCAGGATGTAGCCCATGTGTTCGCTGTGCACGCCCTGCTTGCCGGTGCTGCGGAACGCGGCTTCCTTCGGCATCTGGAGGCCGGCGGCGTCGAACACCTGCTGCATGTCGGCCAGCCACGGTTCGCGCAGCTCGCTCCATGCCGGGCCGAGGCCGCTGGCGCTGGCTTCGGCGTCGACCGCGTCGCTCTCGAACAGCTCGGGCATGTAGAGCCACAGCTGCTTGAGCGCTTTCTCGATGCGGCGGCGCGATTCGTCGGTGCCGTCGCCCAGCCGCACCACCCAATCGCCCGAGTGCTGCTGGTGGTAGCGCGCTTCCTTCACGGCCTTGCCGGCGATGGCGGCCACTTCGGCATCGCTCGACGCGGCCAGCCGTTGCCACAGCAGCTTGAGCAGCGTGGCCACCATGGTGTTGCGCACCACGGCAAACGCGAAGTCGCCGCGCGGTAGTTCGGCAATGGTGAGGTTGAAGTAGTCGCGCTCTTCGCGCAGGTAGGCCAGCTGGTCTTCGTCGTGCTCGCGGCCTTCGCCTTCGAGCTTACCGGCGTGCGTGAGCAGCGCGCGTGCCTGGCCGACGAGGTCGAGCGCGATGTTGGCCATCGCGATGTCTTCTTCCAGCACGGGCGCGTGGCCGCACCATTCCCCGAGGCGCTGCGAAAGCACCAGGCAGGTGTCGCCGATGCGCAGCAGGTACTGCACGGCGGGTGTTCGGTTCAGTTCGATCGATGCTTGCATTTCAGTGGCTCCAACGCGCGTTGTGTCGCGGGTTGCTTGTGATGTTCGAGGGGCTCTTTTTGGGGCGCTGCTGTTCAGGGCTTGTGCACAGGACACCGGGTACTCCCCTCCGCGAATGTCCCCCGGGGCTGCGCCCCTCCTCCTTTATTTCGCTGCGGGGAGTACCCAGTGCCCTGTGCACCTGGGCACGCTGCTGGTGCGCGCCGATCAACGACGGCTCCGAATAACGCTCACGTCGATGGTGTGCTCTGCGCAGCGAAATAAAGGAGGGGCCCGAAGGGCGGGGGACATTCGCGGAGCAGAGCACGCCGTCGGCGTGGGCGCCCCCCGAATGCCTTCCATGCCGACCAAGGACCAGCAGCAGCGTTCCCATGGCTACATATGGTCGACAGACTTCGGCAGCGCGTAGAACGTCGGATGGCGGTAGACCTTGTCTTCCGCCGGATCGAAGAACATGTCCTTGTCCGCCGGATCGCTCGCCACGATCTGCTCCGAGCGCACCACCCAGATGCTGCTGCCTTCCTGGCGGCGCGTGTACACGTCGCGCGCCATCTGGATCGCCATCTTCGAATCGGCGGCGTGCAGGCTGCCGCAATGCTTGTGGTCCAGGCCCGCCTTGCTGCGCACGAACACTTCCCACAGGGGCCACTCTTGTTTGCTGTTGTCGGCGCTCATGCGGCCTCCTTCATCGGTTGTTTGTTGGCATGGGCCATGGCGGCTTCGCGCACCCATGCGCCGTCTTCCCAGGCGTCCACGCGGGCCTGCAGCCGCTCGCGGTTGCACGGGCCGTCGCCGCCGATCACGCGCCAGAACTCGCTCCAGTCGATGGCGCCGAAGTCGTGCGCCTGGCGCTCCTCGTTCCACTTCAGGTCGGGGTCGGGCAAGGTCACGCCGAGGATGGCGGCTTGTTCGACGGCGGCGTCGATGAACTTCTGGCGCAGCTCGTCGTTGCTGAAACGCTTGATGCCCCAGCGCATCGACTGCGCACTGTTGGGCGACTGGTCGTCGGGCGGGCCGAACATCATGATCGAGGGCCACCACCAGCGGTTCACCGCGTCCTGCACCATCGCCTTCTGCGCGTCGGTGCCGTGGGTCATCATCGTCAGCAGGGCTTCATAGCCCTGGCGCTGGTGGAAGCTCTCCTCGCGGCAGATGCGGATCATGGCGCGTGCGTACGGGGCGTAAGAGCAGCGGCAGATCGGCACCTGGTTCATGATGGCCGCGCCGTCGACCAGCCAGCCGATGGTCCCCATGTCGGCCCAGGTCAGCGTGGGGTAGTTGAAGATCGAGCTGTACTTGGCCTTGCCGGTGTGCAGCGCGTCGAACATCTGGTCGCGCGAGGTGCCCAGCGTCTCGGCGGCGGCGTACAGGTAGAGGCCGTGGCCGCCTTCGTCCTGCACCTTGGCCAGCAGGATCGCCTTGCGCTTGAGCGTGGGCGCGCGGCTGATCCAGTTGCCCTCGGGCAGCATGCCCACGATTTCCGAGTGCGCGTGCTGGCTGATCTGGCGCACCAGCGTCTTGCGGTAGTGCTCGGGCATCCAGTCCTTGGCCTCGATGAAATCGCCCGCGTCGATGTGGGCGTCGAAGCGCTCTTCGAGCTTCATCTCCTCGGCGGAGCGAACGGCTTTCTTCTTGCCGTCGCCAGCGTCCTTGCCCATGGTGTCCATTGCCTGGGTGTACATGTGCGTGTCCTTTCGGTGGGGTGTGAGGGGCCGGTCAGCGCGGGCGCGTGTCGATCACGCGGCGGGCCTTGCCGGTCTGGGTGCGTTCCATCTCGTTGGGTGCGTGAACCACCACCTGCGTGGAAATGCCGATGAGCGTCTTCACGCGGTGCTGTACCCAGTCGCCGATGGCGGCGCGGTCGGCCGAGGCGGCGTCGGCGGGGTTGAGTTCGCAGTGCACCTCGACCTGGTCGAGCTTGTCGGTGCGGCTCACGTGCACCTGATAAAGACCCGACAGCGCCTTGTGCGCGAGCACGATCTCTTCCACCTGCGTGGGGAAGACGTTGACGCCGCGGATGATCATCATGTCGTCGCTGCGCCCGACGATCTTGCCCATGCGGCGGAACGAGCGCGAGGTGGGCGGCAGCAGGCGCGTGAGGTCGCGCGTGCGGTAGCGCACGATGGGCATGGCTTCCTTGCTCAGCGAGGTGAACACCAGCTCGCCTTCTTCGCCGTCGGCCTTCAGCTCGCCGGTTTCGGGGTCGATGATCTCGGGGTAGAAGTGGTCTTCCCAGATGACGGGGCCGTCCTTGCTCTCGACGCATTCGCTGGCCACGCCGGGGCCCATCACCTCGCTCAGGCCGTAGATGTCGACCGCGTCGATGCCGGCCTTGGCCTCGATGTCGCGGCGCATGGCTTCGGTCCACGGCTCGGCGCCGAAGATGCCGAGCTTGAGCGAGCTGTCCTTGGCGTCGAGGCCCTGGCGCTCGAACTGCTCGATGATCACCTGCATGTAGCTGGGCGTGACCATGATGATGTTCGGCTTGAAGTCCTGGATCAGCTGCACCTGCTTCTCGGTCTGGCCGCCCGACATCGGGATGACGGTGCAGCCCGCGCGCTCGGCGCCGTAGTGCGCGCCCAGCCCGCCCGTGAACAAGCCGTAGCCGTACGACACGTGGATCATGTCGCCGGCGCGTCCGCCCGCGGCGCGGATGGAGCGCGCGACCAGGTCGGCCCAGGTGTCGATGTCCTTCAGCGTGTAGCCGACCACGGTCGGCTTGCCGGTGGTGCCCGACGAGGCGTGGATGCGGGCCACCTTCTCGCGCGGCACGGCGAACATGCCGAAGGGGTAGTTGTCGCGCAGGTCGCTCTTCACCGTGAACGGGAACTTCGACAGGTCGGCCAGCGACTTCAAATCGTTCGGGTGCACGCCCTTGGCGTCGAAGGCCTTGCGGTAGTGCGCCACGTTGTCGTAGGCGCGCTGCAGCGTGGCGCGCAGGCGGGTGAGTTGCAGCGCCGCGATTTCGTCGCGGCTGGCGGTCTCGATGGGCTCGAGTTCGCCGGGGGCGGGGCGTTGGACTGTCATGGTTCTCGGGGCTCCTCAGGCGGCGACGGCGGGGCGGCCCTTGGCCGTGTACGAGCGGCCGCGGAACATCGCGATGCGCTCGCCGCGCTGGTTGGTGATTTCGGTGTCGTACACGCCGGTGCGCCCGGCCTTCGACACTTCGTGGCAGCGCGCGGTGAGCAGGTCGCCCTCGCGCGCGGGGGCGATGAAGTCGATCGAGAAGCCCGAGGCCACGGTCAGCTCGTTGTACGAGTTGCAGGCAAAGGCGAAGGTCGAATCGGCCAGCGTGGCCATGAAGCCGCCGTGGCAGGTGGCGTGGCCGTTGAGCATGTCGGCGCGCACGGGCATCTCGATGGTGGCCTGGCCGGGGCCGACCTCGACGATGCGCATGCCCAGGCCCTGCGTGGCGTTGTCGTTGGCGAGCATGCCGTCGCGGACGTACTCGGCCGTCTGCTGCGGCGTGCGTTGTGGGGTGGTCTCGGTCATGGGTCAGCGGTCCTTGAAGACGGGGGCGCGCTTGGCGCGGAAGGCTTCGACGCCTTCGCGGTAGTCGTCGGCATTGCCCATCTCGCGTTGGATGCGGGCTTCTTCGGCCAGGGCCGTGCCCAGGTCCATGTCCTGCGCGGCGGCCATGGCCTGGCGCGTGGCGACGAGGGCGCGGGTGGGCATGCCGGCCAGCTTGAGTGCGAGGGCCGCGGTGGTGTCCGTCAGCGCCGCGTCGTCCACGCACTGCCAGATCAGGCCGATGCGAGCCGCTTCTTCGGCCGGCAGCTTGTCGCCGAGCATCGCGATGCCCAGCGCGCGCGCCGGGCCCACGAGGCGGGGCAGCAGCCAGGTGCCGCCGGTGTCCGGCACCAGGCCGATCTTGGTGAAGGCCTGGATGAAGCTGGCCGAGCGGCCGGCCACCACGAGGTCGCAGCACAGCGCCAGGTTGGCGCCCGCGCCGGCGGCCACGCCGTTGACGGCGGCGATGACGGGCACCGGCATCGAGCGCAGGCGCGCGACGAGCGGGGCGTAGTAAGCGGAGATGACGTGGCCCAAGTCCTTGGGCGCGGCGCCGGGTGTCGGGTCGGGCGCGACCGACGGGTCGGCCAGGTCCTGGCCGGCGCAGAAGGCGCGGCCGCGCCGGTGAGCACCACGCAGCGCACGCGCTCGTCTTGCGCCGCCGATTCGAGCTCGGCCATCAATGCCGCGTGCAGTTCCGTCGTGAAGCTGTTGAGCGCCGCGGGGCGGTTCAGGCTCAACGTGCGCACGGCGCCGGCGTTGCTGGTGAGTACCAAAGGCTCAGTCATGGCGTGTCTCTTTCATCCTTCGTGGGAGCGGTTCGGCGTGCAAACACTATTGACCGACCGTTCGGTTGATTTTAGGATCGACCTCCATTCCTGCACAAGCGGGGTGGGTTCAGGGCAAACCCTGAGACCCGAAAAAGAAGGAGACCGAATGCCCAGCTATTCCATCGACGGCGTGATCCCGGTCGTCGACCCGAGCGCGTACGTGCACCCCACGGCCGTGCTGATCGGCGACGTGATCGTCGGCCCCCACTGCTATGTGGGCCCGTGCGCCAGCCTGCGCGGCGACTTCGGCCGCATCGTGCTGCAGGAGGGCTCGAACGTGCAGGACCACTGCTGCGTGCACGGCTTTCCCGAGAACGACACGGTGATCGAGGTCAACGGCCACATCGGCCACGGCGCGATCCTGCACAGCTGCATCGTGCGGCGCGACGCGCTGGTGGGCATGAACGCGGTGGTGATGGACGAGGCCGAGATCGGCGAGAAGGCCATCGTCGCGGCCTGCGCCTTCGTGCCGGCCGGCATGAAGGTGCCGGCGCGCTCGCTGGTGGCGGGCATTCCGGCCAAGGTGAAGCGCGAACTGAGCGACGACGAGATCGCCTGGAAGCTCGAAGGTACGCAGACCTACCAGGCGCTCACGGTGCGCAGCCTCGCGAGCCTGCACGAAGTGACGCCGCTCGCGCAGGTGGAAGCGCAGCGCCCGCGCCTGCCGGCCACCGACGTGCGCTCGCTCATCGCCACCAAGCGCGGCTGACGGCGCCCCTTGCGCTTCGTGCAAGATCGCCCGTTGCCTTCAACCGACCAACCCAGGAACAAGAACCGATGCCGCGTGGAAGATCCGCCACCTACGACGACCAGCGCGAACTGATCCTCGCGCAGGCCGCCCAGCTGTTCGCGCGCAGCGGCTATCCGGCCACCTCGATGAACCAGGTGGCCGAGGCCTGCGGCCTGTCCAAGGCCACGCTCTACCACTACTACAAGGACAAGAGCAGCCTGCTGATCAGCATCGCCGAGACGCACGTGTCCAAGCTGGCGGCGCTGGTGGCCGAGGAAGAAGCGTCGACGCACACCGACGAACAGCGCCTGCGCCGCTTCATCTACCGCATCGTCGAGGAATACGCGGGCGCACAGGACGCGCACCGGGTGCTGACCGACGACGTGCGCTTTCTCGAAGAGGCCGACCGCGAGCGCGTGCTCGACAAGGAGCGCGAGGTGGTCGCGGGCTTTGCGCGCGCGGTGTCGGCGCTGCGGCCCGGCGCGCCGAGCGACGACCTCGCCAAGCCGCTGACCATGCTGCTGTTCGGCATGATCAACTGGATGTTCACCTGGATGAAGCCCGACGGTCCGCTCGACCACGCGGCCATGGCGCCGATCGTGGCCGACCTGTTCCTGGGCGGCATCGGCGCGGTCAGGTCGCCTGCGCCTCGCGAGGACGCTCCGGCAGCCTGAGTGGCGGGGTCAGGGCCGACACCACGGGGCTGGCGGCGACCGTGCTCTGGCGCACCACCAGTTCCACCGGCAGCGTGTTCAGGCGCGGCATGGAGCTGCCCTGCATGGCCAGCTCGAGGCCCATGCGGCCCAGCCGCTGGCGATCCACCCGCAGGGTGGTGAGCGGCGTGTGCGACTGCGCGGCGGCCTGCAGGTCGTCGAAACCCACGATCGCGATGTCTTGCGGCACCCGCAGGCCCGCGGCCACGCAGGTGTCGATGGCCGCGAGCGCGGCCCGGTCGTTGTAGGCGAACACGGCGTCGGGCGGCTCGCGCAGGCGCAGCAGCTGCTGCATCGCCATGGCGGGGCCTTCGTCGCGCGCCTGGCCCAGCGGCGGCGCGACCTCCAGCTCGGGGTCGGCCAGCATGCCGGCCTCGAACAGCGCCCGGCGGTAGCCGCGCGCGCGCTCCAGGATGCTCGCGTGCGCGGGCGCGCCCGAGATGAAGGCGATACGCCGGCGCCCGATGTCCAGCAGGTGGCGCGTGGCCTGGTAGCCGCCGTCGGCGTTGTCGGGCGTGACCGAGGGCAGGTCGCGCAGCGAGAAATCGATCAGCGCCATCGGCAGCTCCAGCTGCGCGACCATGTCGAGCACCTCGGTCTCGAAATGGCCGGCCGCCAGGATCATGTCGGGCTCGTGCAGGCGCAGCGTCTCGCAGGTGCGGTCGGTCGGTCCGCAGGTCATCAGCGTGACCTTGATGCCGTGTTCGCGGCAGGCCTGCGGGTGCCTTGGAGCACGTCCGCGAAGAACGGATCGAGCGAAGGCCGGGTGTGCGTGTCGCTGTGCTGGCTGTGCACCATGAAGACCAGGCGCCAGCCCTTGGTGTTGCGCAGGCGGGTGGCGTTGTAGCCGATCTCGCGCGCGATCTGGCGGATCAGGCGCCGCGTCTGTTCCGAAGGGCCGCGCTGGTTCTTCAGGCGCGCGAGACGGTGCTGCCCGAAACGCCGGCGGCGGCCGCCACGTCGAGGATCGTGGCCAGCGGGCTGGCATGGCCGGGGTGGCCGGGGTGGACGAGCACGTGGTTCACGGGGCCGGATCGGTGCTGCGTGGATCGGCGGCAGGCGTGCGCGCGAGGAGCCAGCCGCTGGCGGCGCGCAGAAACTCACTTCCCATATGGAGCAGGCCTCCCTGAATGTTGATGTGGCGCATGCCGGACGGCCGCCCGGGCCGCGATCAGTCGGGCTTCCATAGAGGGCGATTTCTTTTGTGCGACTGTCGAATTAAATCGCAGGCCACGGCGGCTGCGATGCGGAATTACCCGTGACGAATCTGCATTGCCAATGCAAAAAGGCCGCCTGGTGGCGGCCTTGAGGGCTGGGGAAACGGCGCGGGCCGGGAGCGGGGGCTCAGGCTGCGGTCGCGTAGCGCGCGGCCGGTTTGCCGCGCTGCGAGCCGGTGAACAGCTTGGCGCTGGCGTCGGTGAAGCTGGCGAGCAGCGCCGCCTCGTCGACCGACGCATCGTGATCGCCTCGCCCAGGTCGAGCCCGGCCAGCGCCGCGTCCACGCACTGCTCGGCCGCCATGACCGTGCCTTCGGCCAGGTTCGACACCGGCACGCCCGACAGCTCCCAGATGTCGGTGGCCGTGGCCGCCGGCAGCACCAGCTGCACCTTCACGTCGGTGCCCGCCACCTCGTCCTGCAGGCCGCGCGTGAACGCCAGCACGAAGGCCTTGGTGCCGCTGTAGATGCTGCTGATCGGTAGCGTGTGAAAGCCCAGCACCGAGCCGACGTTGACCAGCGTGCCGCGGTTGCGCGCCTTGAAGGCGGGCAGCACCGCATGGCTCAGGCGGGCGAGGGCCTGGATGTTCACGTCGAGCATCGACTGCAGCTGCGCGGCCGAGGTCTGCGCGACCGGGGCCAGCGTCGAGGTGCCGGCGTTGTTGACCAGCAGCGTGATCGCCGGGTCGGCGGCCACGGCATGGGCCACGCGCTCCAGGTCGGCGGGCGCGCCGAGGTCGGCCACCAGCGTCTGCACTTTCACGCCGTATGCGGCGCGCAGGGCGGTGGCCACTTCTTCGAGCCGGTCGCCGCGTCGCGCGACCAGCAGCAGGTCGTGGCCGCGCCGGGCCAGGCGGTCCGCGTAGATCTTGCCGAGGCCGGCCGATGCGCCCGTGACGACGGCGGTGCCGGGGTGTGCTTGTGTGCTCATGTCGATTCCATTCAAGAAAAAGCGGGGGTTGGCTTCAAGCATGATGATCATCATGTTTGATGTCGCGAAGCATGATGGTTATCATGAATGGTGTCAAGCAGGGGCTTGAAGTACCCGGAACCAAGGAGAGGTCAGATGCGGTATCCCGCGGCGGAAACGGCTGAAAAGCACACACGAATCCTCGATGAGGCCTCGCGCCTGTTCAAGGCGCGCGGCTTCGGCGGCGTGAGCGTGGCCGAGATCATGAAAGCCACGGGCCTCACGCACGGGCCCTTCTACAACCACTTCGCGTCGAAAGAAGCGCTGATGGCCGAGTGCATCGACCATGCCTCGTCCGCCGCGCTGGCCCAGCTCGACAGCGTGGCCGAAACGCCCGAGGGCATGCGCGACTACATGCGCGCCTACCTCAGCGCCGACCACCGCGACGACCGCGCCCAGGGCTGCCTGATGGCGGCATTCGCCGAGCAGACGGGGCGCGAGCCGGGCCTGTCGGCGTCGCTCACGGCGCACTTCAAGGCCACGGTGGAACGCTTCACGCGGCACTTTCCGTGGCGCTCGAAGAAGGCGGCGCGCGCCGACACGATGCTGATGCTGGCCGCCATGCTGGGCGGCGTGGTGCTGTCGCGCGCAATGGACGACAAGGCGCTGTCGGAAGAAATCCTGGAGAGCGTGCGCACCGGCCTCGAAGGCCTGGCGTCCCGCGCCTAGGCGCCCGCCTTCCTCAGAGGATGCGGTTGAACCACAGCAGCGACAGCCCCGCCGACAGCAGCGTGAGCACCGCCGCGCCGAGCGCGAACAGCGCGGAGATTTCGGTTTCCTTCTTCTCCACCGTGAGCTTGGTGCTCAGCGTCTCGTAGACCTTCTTCAGGTCGTTCGCGGTGCCGGCGTAGAAGTACTCGGCGTTGGTCTTCTGCGCGATGGCCTTGAGCGTGTCTTCGTCCAGCCGCACGCGCATCGACCAGCCCTCGAAGCCGATGGTCTCGCCGTCCACCGTGCCCACGCCCACCGTGTAGATGCGCACGCCCCGGTCGGCCGCGGCCTTGGCGGCATCGAGCGGGTCGACGCCGGTGGTGCGCTGGCCGTCGGTCAGCATGATGATGGCGGCCGAGGTGAACGAGCCGGGCGCCACGGGTGTGAAGTCCTTGAGCTTTTTCTCCGACTGGTCGATGGCCGTGCCGCGCTGGCGGCTCGGCGCGCTGAACTGCTCCACATCGAGCCCCGCGTCGGGGAACAGCGTGGCCAGCGACACCACGATGGCGTTGCCCGTGGCGGTGGCGCGCTGCAGCTGGAAGCTGTCGATCGCGGTTACCAGGTCTTCGTGGTTGGTGGTGGGCAATTGCGCCACCTGCGCGCTGCCCGCGAAGGCCACCACGCCCACCTTCACGCTGCGCGGCAGGTCCTTGATGAAGCTCTTGGCGGCCTCCTGCGCCGCCACCAGCCGGTTGGGCAGCACGTCGGCCGCGCGCATGCTGCCCGACACGTCCATCGCCAGGATGATGGTCTGCTGGTTCGACGGCAGCACCACCACCGCCATCGGCCGGGCGGCGGCGACCAGCATCGCGGCCATGGCCAGCAGGAACAGCGCGGGCGGAATGTGGCGCCGCAGCGTCTGCCCGGTGCCCATGGCCTCGCGCACGATCGACAGGCTCGCGTAGCGCACCGCCAGCTTCTTCTTGCGGCGGATCAGCCAGAGGTACAGCAGCACCAGCAGCGGCAGCGCCGCCAGCAGCCAGAGAAATTGAGGCCAGAGAAAAGTCATGCTGCCACCGCCTTCATGCCTGCCAGGCCGATGCGCGTGCGGCGCTTGCGCAGATCGGCGAAACGAACGATGGCTTCCACCAGGTCGTCGTTGGTCGAGAGCTCCAGCGCGTCGACACCGGCCTTGGCCAGCGCGCTGCGCAGAGCGTTTTCGCGCTCGGCCGCCAGGCGGGCAAAGCGCTTGCGAAAACCCGCGTCGTGCGTGTCGACCCACAGCTGCTCGCCGGTTTCGGCGTCGCGCAGCGGCACCAGGCCCAGGTCGGGCAACTCGAGTTCGAGCGGGTCGAACAGGCGCACGGCGATCACTTCGTGGCGCTGCACCAGCTGACCCAGCGGCCGCTCCCAGCCGGGCTCGCTCAAAAAGTCGGACACCACGAACACCGTGGAGCGGCGCGGCATCAGCGTGGCCGCCGACTTGAGCATGTCGTCCAGGCGCGTCATGCCCTTTTGCAGCGGCGCGCTGTCGGCCTTGCCGGCGCGCTTGTCCATGGCGTGCAGCAGCTGCAGCACGTGCCGGCGACCGCTGCGCGGCGGGATCACGGCCTCGAGGTCGTTGCCGTAGACCAGCGCGCCCACCCGGTTGCCGTGCCGCGTGAGCAGCCGCGCGAGCACGCCGACGAAGCCGGCCGAGATTTCGCGCTTGGCCTTCAGGCCCGAGCCGAAGTCGACCGAGCGGCTCAGGTCGAGCACGAACCACGCGGCCATTTCGCGGTCTTCGGTGAACACGCGCACATGCGGCGTCTGCAGCCGCGCGGTGACGTTCCAGTCGATGTGGCGCACGTCGTCGTGGTGCTGGTACTCGCGCAGGTCGGCCAGGTCCAGGCCGGTGCCGCGCATCAGCGTGCGGTAGTCGCCCTGCAGCAGGCCGTCGAGGCGGCGGATCACGGTCCACTCGAGCCGGCGCAGCGCGCGTTCGGCCCCGCCGGCCGCCGTGGCAAGCCGTTCGTCGTTCGCGGCCTCGGGGGCCTTACGCCACCAGCTTTTCATGCTCGAGCGGCTTGGGTGGGGCGGGGACCGCGCGCATGATCTTGTCGACCAGGCTGTCGGGCGTGAGGCCTTCGGACAGGCCTTCGTAGGACAGCGTCACGCGGTGGCGCAGCACGTCGGGCACCAGCGCGGTCATGTCCTCGGGCAGCGCGTAGCTGCGCCCGCGCAGCAGCGCCAGGGCGCGCGCGCCTTCGGTCAGGCTGATGCTGGCGCGCGGCTGGCGCCGAAGGTGATGAAGCGGCGCAGGTCCTTCAGGCCGTGCTTCTCGGGCGTGCGCGTGGCCGACACCAGCTTCACCGCGTACTGGATCAGCGAGGGGTCGACATACACGCGCCGGGCTTCGGCCTGCAGCTCGGCGAGCTGCTCGGTGGTGGCCACGGGCGAGGCGGCCACGGCCGGGCCGATCACGCGCTGCACGATGACGAACTCTTCCTCGTCGCTCGGGTAGTCGACCATGACCTTCATCATGAAGCGGTCGACCTGCGCCTCGGGCAGCGGGTAGGTGCCTTCGGTCTCGATGGGGTTCTGCGTGGCCATCACGAGGAACGGGCGCGGCACCTTGTGCGTCTCGCCAGCGATGGTGACCTGGCGCTCCTGCATCACTTCGAGCAGCGCGCTCTGCACCTTGGCCGGCGCGCGGTTGATTTCGTCGGCCAGCAGCAGGTTGGCGAACACCGGGCCCAGCGAGGTGCTGAACTCGCCGGTCTTCTGGTTGTAGATGCGCGTGCCCACCAGGTCGGCCGGCACCAGGTCGGGCGTGAACTGGATGCGCTTGAACTGGCCGCGCACGGTGTCGGCCAGCGTCTTGATGGTGAGCGTCTTCGCCAGCCCCGGCACGCCTTCGACCAGCAGGTGCCCGCCCGCGAGCATGGCGACCATCACGCGCTCCAGGAAGCGGTCTTGCCCGACGACCACGCGCTTGACCTCGTAGAGGATCTGCTCCATCAGTTCGGCGGTGCCGGCGGGCGTGGGGACTGCGGTCTCTGTGCTCATGCGAAGGGCTTTCGAAGAAGGATCAGAACGGGGGCGAACCGGCGGCCGACGCGGCGTTCTCGATGGGCACCGCGAAGCCGATGCCGATGAAGGTGCGCTGCTGCGTCGGGTTGAGGATGGCGGTGACGATGCCCAGCACCTCGCCGTCCATGTTGATGAGCGGGCCGCCCGAGTTGCCGGGGTTGGCGGCGGCGTCGAACTGGATCAGGTTGCCCAGCTCCTGTTTGCCCTCGGGCGAGCGGAACGAGCGCTTCAGGCCCGACACCACGCCCGCCGACACCGACGGCCCGATGCCGAACGGAAAGCCCACGGCCGCCACCTGGTCGCCCGAGCGCAGGTCGGCGGTGGAGCGCATGGTGGCGGGAATCAGGTCATCGGGCACCTTCTGGGCCTGCAGCACGGCAAGGTCGTTCTCGGGCTGCACGCCGGTGACGGTGGCCACGGCCTCCAGGCCGTCGAAGAAGGTGACCTTGATCTTGTCGCGCCCGCGACCACGTGCAGGTTGGTGAGGATCACGCCCTTGTCGACGATCACCACGCCGGTGCCCACGCCGCGTTCGACCTCGCCGGCGGGGCCGCCGTCGTTCGGTGCTTCGGGCGGCTTGCCCTTGGCCATGTTGCGGCCGCGCTTCTGGGTCTTGGCCTCGGGGGTGTTCTTCTCTTCGCCGTAGCTCACCACGCGCACCACCGAGGGCCGGATGATGTCGGCCGCCTTGGCCGCGGGCGAGGGCAGGGTGTTGGTCTGCAGCGTGCGCAGCACGGCCGCGTCGATGTCTTTCTGGGTGAGGGCCTTGCCGCCCGGGCGGGGGGCCCACAGGGCGGTGCCGGTGACCAGCGCGGCGCACAGCACGACAAGGCTTGCGAAGCTGCCGCGACCGGGTTGCCAGCGGGCCTTGGCGGGAGGGGGCGTTGCGACGCGGCCTTCGCCGGCTGCTTCGGGCGATGCGGGCGCGTCCGCCTGATCGGCCGCATCGTCTGCGGCCGGTGGCAGCGTGCGGGGCGAATGGCTGTAGACACCTGGCCTGCGCATCGGAGCACCTCCGGCAAAGAATATCGCGTGAAGGAGTTCACAGTAGCACGCTTTCCGCGCCTGTGCATCCCTTCGGGCATCATCGTGCGATGGCTACCTTCGTCGATACCCACTGCCACCTGGACGCGTCCGAATTCGGCGCCGAAATGCCCGCCATCCGCGCCCGCGCGGCCGAACGCGGCGTGGCGATGTGCGTGATCCCGGCGGTGGCGGCCTTCAATTTCCAGGCCGTGCGCGAACTGGCCCATGCGCAAGGCGACGCGTACGCGCTGGGCATTCATCCGCTGTGCACCGGCCAGGCCACCGACGCGACCTGGCCACGCTCGACGCCGAACTGAGCGCGCGGCGCGACGACCCGCGGCTGGTGGCGGTCGGCGAGATCGGGCTCGACTACTTCGTCGAAGGGCTGGACGGCGAGAAGCAGGAGCGGTTTTTTCACACTCAGTTGCAACTGGCACGCAAGCACGGGTTACCCATCCTCATCCATGTGCGGCGCTCGGTCGACAAGGTGCTCAAGCATCTGCGGCAGACGGCGGGCGGCAAGCCGTGGCAAGGCATCGCGCATGCCTTCAACGGCAGCGAGCAGCAGGCGCATGCCTGCATCGACATCGGGCTGCGGCTGGGCTTCGGCGGCGCGGTGACCTTCGAGCGCGCCCTGCAACTGCGGCGGCTGGCAACGACGCTGCCGATCGACGCGATCGTGATGGAGACCGACGCGCCCGACATCCAGCCGCACTGGCTCTACCGCACGCAGGCCCAGCGCGACGCCGGCCAGGCGCAGGGCCGCAACGAGCCCGGCGAGCTGCCGCGCATCGCCGAAGTGGTGGCCGGGCTGCGGGGCATCGGCATCGACGAGCTGGCCGCGGCCACCACGCGCAACGCGCTCCAGACGCTGCCGCGGCTCCAAAGTCTGATGGCCTTGTCGGAACGCGCGCCGCACCCCGCGTAGGCCAAAGCCCCGACCTGCGTTCGTGTGTGCGGAGGTTGCAAATTTGCTGTCATCCTTGAGGTTCACAAGTTCGTTGCTAGACCAGTGGCAAGTCAGTCACTTCCAAAACTTCATCCAACAAGGAGTCTTTACATGACCACGTCTTTCATCCGCACCATGCCCGTCGTCCTCGCGCTGGCGCTCGCCTCCATCGGCGTGTCGGCCGTGGCGCAGACCCCGGCACCCGCACCCGCCGCAGCGCCGGCAGCCGCCGAGCCCAGCACCACCGAGAAGGTGAAGGAAGCCGGCAAGGACGCCTACGATGCCACCAAGCGCACGACCAAGAAGGCCGTGAACGCCACCGAAAAGGGCACCAAGAAGGCATGGAACGCCACCAAGCGCACCACCAAGAAGGCCACCACCGCCACCAAGAACGCCGCCGCCAAGACCGGCGAAGCCGTTGAAAACGCCGGCCACAAGACGGCCGACGGCATGCGCTCCACCGGCAAGGCATCGGCGAGAAGATTCCCGGCACCGCGAGAACGAAGCCGCCAAGAAGTAAGGCAGCAAGCCGGCCCGGACCTGTTCCGGCCTTCACGAAAGAACCCGCTTCGGCGGGTTTTTTCATGCCTGTTCGCCGGCCGGGCGATGGTGGGCTTGCAGTCAGGTGATCGCGCTATGTTGAGTGGGTCCGCTTCCAGTCGAAAGGATGGAAAAGGAAATGACCTACGCCAGCGCCTCGCAAGTCGTACGGCAAATTCTCGAGGGGCCGATCACCCGGCCGGCGTTGCTGCGATGGCGTCGCCAGCAGTTCTTTTCCGAGGCTGGTTTCGGCAGCTACTTCGGGTTGTTCGAAAGCTTCGCGCAGGCGCGGGAACAACTGCCAGCCAGCCCGGAGTTCGACCACGCGGCCCTGGCGGCCGAATACGTGGACGTCCGCACGAAGAAGGTCTTTGCCTACGACTACCCCGTGATGTGGTGGCTCGAGCGCGCGTTCGGGGACGGCTCCACCCGGGTGCTCGACATCGGCGGCTCGGTGGGCGTGCACTTCCATGCCTATCGCCGCTATTTCCAGATGCCCGCGGGCTTGTCCTGGCACGTTGTCGAGGTGCCGGCCATTGCCTCGATCGGGCGGGAGGTGGCCGCGCACGCCGAGGCCGTCGGACTGAGCTTTTCGGAAGACCTGGCGCAGGCACTGGGTGGCGGCGAAGACATCTGGATCGCCGCCGGCTCCCTGCATTACTTCGAGGATGCGCGACCCGGTGACCTGCTTCGCCACTGCGCGGTTCGTCCGCGGCATGTGCTGCTGAACAAGCTCCCGCTCCATGACGGCGAGGACTACATCACCGCGCAGAACATCGGTGCCGGCTGCTTCGCGCCGATGCACGTCTACAACCGCCGGCGCTTCATCGAGGAGATCGAGGCGCGCGGCTACGTCCTGCGCGACCAGTGGCAGGTGCTGGAGCGCTCGCTCTACCTGCCGGGCTTTCCCGAGCGCAGCGTGCCGGCGTTCAGCGGGCTCTACTTCTCGCGCTGATCGGCACGGGCGCGCGCGGGGTCATTCGGGGCGGTGGCACGATACCGCCCATGAAGACTCACGCCGCATCCGATGCCGCCCCCGGCGCCGTGCTCACGGGCCTGGCGCCCCTGGTCTCGCCGGCCACCGCCGTGCTCGTCCTCGGCAGCTTTCCCGGGGTCAAGTCGCTTGAGCGGCAGCAGTACTATGCACACCCCCAAAACCAGTTCTGGAAGATCCTGCAAGCCGTGTGGCCCGACATTCCCCTTCCCTCGGGCCCCGACAGCTATGGCCCGCGTTGCCAGTGGCTGCTCGCGCGCGGCCTGGGCGTGTGGGACGTGTACGGCGCCTGCGAGCGCGAGGGCAGCCTCGACTCGGCCATTCGCGCGCCCGTGGCGAACGACATCGCCGGCCTGCATCTGCCCAGGCTCGCGGCCATTGCCCACAACGGCGGCGAGAGCTTCAAGCACGCGCGCCACACGCGCACCCTGGGCGTGCCGGTCTATTCGCTGCCTTCCACCAGCCCCGCCAATGCGTCGTGGAGCTTCGAGCGCAAGCTCGCGGCCTGGCGCGAGGTTCTTGTCGCCCACCATTTAGTCTCCTGATGGCATCGAGCAAAACTCCCGTTCTTCTTCCCGAAGTCAATTTTTCCGACTGGGGCGATATCCGCTATCTGCACCTGGGCACCGAGTGGGTCCAGGGCTCGATGAAGATCGACGCGCCCTTCGAGATCGAGCTCGAATATGTGCAGCGCATGATGGCCTGGCTGCTGTTCGCCGACGGCAAGACCGTGGCCAGCCGGCACGCGATGCAACTGGGCCTGGGCGCGGCCACGCTCACCAAGTTCAGCCGCAAGATCCTGCGCATGCGCACCACCGCGATCGAGCTCAATCCGCAGGTGGTGTCGGCCTGCCGCGGCTGGTTCAAGCTGCCGCCCGACGACCCGAAGCTGCGCGTGGTCATCGCCGATGCCGCGGCCGAAATCCGCAAGCCCGAATGGCACGGCACCGTCGATGCGCTGCAGGTCGACCTGTACGACCACGAGGCCGCCGCGCCCGTGCTCGACAGCGAAGACTTCTATGCCGACTGCCGCGCGCTGCTCACTGATGACGGTTGCATGACCGTCAACCTTTTCGGCCGCTCGTCGAGCTACGAGCGCAGCCTCGAAAAAATCGCCGGCGCATTCGGCGCGAACGCGGTGTGGGCCTTCAAGCCGACGCGCGAAGGCAACACGGTGGTGCTCGCGCAGCGCACGCCGAGCCGTCCCAAGCGCGAGGCGCTTGCCGAGCGCGCGCAAACGATCCAGACTCGCTGGGGCCTGCCCGCGCCCAAGTGGCTGCGGGTGTTCAAACCTTTGACTACTTCTCTCACCTGAACCGGTTCATGAGCGCTGTTCCTGCTGCTTCCGCTCCCGCACTTTCGGCCACCCGCCACGAAGGCCCGCTCGACCTGCGGCGCCTGATCGAATGGCTGGCTGCCGACGGCGTGATCTCCCCGGTCGAGGCCAAGCGCACCATCGCGCGCTGCGCGCAGGCCGAGAGCCGCCAGGCACCGCTGGTGCGCCTGGCCAACGTCGCCATGACGCGCGAGAGCGACAACAAGCCGCTCGACCTGGAGATGCTCACGCAATGGCTCGCGGGCCGCGCCGGGCTCACGTACCTGCGCATCGATCCGCTCAAGGTCGACGTGGGCAAGGTCGCCGACACCATGAGCGCGGCCTACGCCGAGCGCCACAAGGTGCTGCCGGTGCAGGTGCTGCCCACCGAGGTGGTGGTGGCCACGGCCGAGCCTTTTCTTACCGACTGGATCTCCGAGGTCGAGCGCCAGTCGCGCCGCACGGTGCGCCGCGTGGTGGCCAACCCGGCCGACATCCAGCGCTACACGGCCGAGTTCTTCGCGCTCGCGAAGTCGGTGCGCGCCGCGCAGAAGGCCGGCGGCAACACCGGCGGCGCGAGCTTCGAGCAGCTGGTCGAGCTGGGCAAGAGCAACAAGCAGCTCGACGCCAACGACCAGAGCGTGGTGCAGGTGGTCGACTGGCTGTGGCAGTACGCTTTCGACCAGCGCGCGAGCGACATCCACCTGGAGCCGCGCCGCGAGCAGGGCGTGATCCGCTTTCGCATCGACGGCATCCTGCATCCGGCCTACCAGATGCCGATGGGCGTGATGAACGCGATGGTCGCGCGCATCAAGCTGCTCGGCCGCATGGACGTGGTCGAAAAGCGCCGTCCGCTCGACGGCCGCATCAAGACCCGCAACATGCGCGGCGACGAAGTCGAAATGCGCCTGTCGACCTTGCCGACCGCCTTCGGCGAGAAGATGGTCATGCGGATCTTCGACCCCGACACGGCGGTGAAAGACCTCGACGCGCTCGGCTTCGCTCAGCACGACGCGCAGCGCTGGGAGCAGCTGGTCACGCGGCCCAACGGCATCATCCTGGTGACCGGGCCCACGGGCTCGGGCAAGACCACCACGCTGTACTCCACGCTCAAGCGCGTGGCGACCGAAGAGGTCAACGTGAGCACGGTCGAGGACCCGATCGAAATGATCGAGTCCTCGTTCAACCAGACGCAGGTGCAGCCGCAGCTGGACTTCGGTTTCACCGAGGGCCTGCGCGCGCTGATGCGGCAGGACCCGGACATCATCATGGTGGGCGAAATCCGCGACCTCGCCACCGCCGAGATGGCGGTGCAGGCCGCGCTCACCGGCCACCTGGTGTTCAGCACGCTGCACACCAACGACGCACCCAGCGCCATCACGCGGCTGATGGAGCTGGGCGTGCCTTCGTACCTCATCAATGCGGTGATGCTGGGCGTGCTCGCGCAGCGGCTGGTGCGCACGCTGTGCCCGCACTGCAAGCAGCCCGACGACACCGTCACGCGCGAGAGCCTGGAGACCATCGTCAAGCCGTGGCAGATCACGGGCTCGGTGCGCGCCTACAAGCCGGTCGGTTGCGTCGATTGCCGCATGACCGGCTACATGGGGCGCATGGGTCTGTACGAGCTGCTCAGCATCAGCGAGCCGTTCAAGACGCAGGTCACGAAGGAGCCCAACCTCTCGGGCCTGCGCCGCCAGGCCGTGATCGACGGCATGCGGCCGCTGCGCCTGGCCGGCGCGCTGCGCGTGGCCGAGGGCGTGACCACCATCGAGGAAGTGCTGAGCGCCACGCCGCCGCTCGAATAGCCACGAAAAGGGCCATGTGGCCTTTCGGGTTATCCCTAGGCCTTTGGTTAGTGGAACCCACATCGGGCTGACCGGAAGCTGACTTCACAATCGCCTCCATCGAAAATGTTCGAGGAGACTGTTCGTGAAAATCAAAAGTCAGAAAGACTTTTTCTCGGGGTTGATGTTCACTGTCGTGGGCGTGGCGTTCGCATGGGGCGCCACCACCTACAGCGTGGGCAACGGCGCTCGCATGGGCCCGGGTTACTTCCCGTTGATGCTCGGCATCCTGATGGCCTTGATCGGCCTGGGGATCATGTTCAGCGCCTGACCGTTGAAACCAACGACGGCGAAAAGATCGGCCGATGGGCCTGGAAGCAGGTGGTGTTCATCCTGGGCGCCAACCTCGCGTTCGGCGTTCTGCTCGGCGGCCTGCCGAGCATGGGCGTGCCGGCCATGGGCATGATCATCGCGATCTACGCGCTGGTCATCATCTCGAGCCTCGCAGGCAGCGAGTTCGATCTCAAGAAGGTGCTGATTCTCTCGACCGTCCTGGCCGTGGGCAGCTACGTTGCATTCATCTGGGCGCTGAAGCTCCAGATCCAGGTCTGGCCGACCTTCATCACCGGTTGAGAAGAAAGCTGCTCACATCATGGAATTGTTTGAACACCTTTCAATGGGTTTTGGCGTTGCCTTTACCTTCACCAACCTGCTGTACTGCCTGGTCGGCTGCATTCTGGGCACGCTGATCGGCGTGCTCCCGGGCATCGGCCCGGTCGCGACCATCGCGATGCTGCTGCCCGCCACGTATGCACTGCCGCCCGTGTCGGCGCTGATCATGCTGGCCGGCATTTACTACGGCGCGCAGTACGGCGGCTCCACCACCGCGATTCTGGTGAACCTGCCGGGCGAGTCGTCCTCGGTGGTCACCGTGATCGACGGCTACCAGATGGCGCGCAAGGGCCGTGCAGGCCCGGCGCTCGCCGCCGCCGGCCTGGGCTCGTTCTTCGCGGGCTGCGTGGGCACGCTGATCCTGGCCGCGTTCGCGCCGCCGCTGACCGAGCTGGCCTTCAAGTTCGGCCCAGCCGAATACTTCTCGCTGATGATCCTGGGCCTGATCGGCGCCGTGGTTCTGGCTTCGGGCTCGCTGCTCAAGGCCATCGCGATGATCGTGCTGGGTCTCCTGCTCGGCCTGGTCGGCACCGACGTGAACTCGGGCGTGGCGCGCTACAGCTTCGACATTCCCGAGCTGACCGACGGCATCGGCTTCGTGGCCATCGCCATGGGCGTGTTCGGCTACGGCGAAATCATTGCCAACCTCTCGCGCCCCGACGACGAACGCGAAGTGTTCACCGCCAAGGTCTCGGGCCTGTTCCCGACCAAGGAAGACTTCAAGCGCATGATCCCCGCGGTGCTTCGCGGCACGGCGCTGGGTTCGGCCCTGGGCATCCTGCCCGGCGGCGGTGCGCTGCTGGCGGCTTTCGCGGCCTACACGATCGAGAAGAAGACCAAGCTGAAGCCGGGCGAAGTGCCCTTCGGCAAGGGCAACATCCGCGGCGTGGCGGCTCCCGAGTCGGCCAACAACGCCGGTGCGCAGACCTCCTTCATCCCGCTGCTGACGCTGGGCATTCCGCCCAACGCGGTGATGGCGCTGATGGTGGGTGCCATGACCATCCACAACATCCAGCCGGGCCCGCAGGTGATGACCAGCAACCCCGAGCTGTTCTGGGGCCTGATCGCCTCGATGTGGATCGGCAACGCGATGCTGATCATCCTGAACCTGCCGCTGATCGGCATGTGGATCAAGCTGCTGTCGGTGCCCTACAAGTACCTGTTCCCGGCGATCGTGCTGTTCTGCGCCATCGGCGTGTACTCGACCAACAACAACACCTTCGACATCTGGATGGTGGGCATCTTCGGTCTGGTGGGCTACACCTTCTTCAAGCTGGGTTGCGAGCCTGCGCCGTTGCTGCTGGGCTTCATCCTGGGGCCGATGATGGAAGAGAACCTGCGCCG
Organism: Variovorax sp. E3; assembly: GCF_016082275.1. Lineage (GTDB taxonomy): Bacteria > Pseudomonadota > Gammaproteobacteria > Burkholderiales > Burkholderiaceae_C > Variovorax. The sequence continues at coordinate 47,317 of NZ_MOWM01000020.1, read as the reverse complement.
TTCGCTGCTGCTGTCGCGTGGCGACTGGAGCGTGTTCGTGACGCGTCCCATCTCCGCCAGCCTGCTGGCCGCCGCGGCGCTGCTGCTGGTGATCGTGCTGCTGCCGGCGGTCAAGTCCAAGCGCGAAGAAGCCTTCGTGGAAGAGTGACCTGTGTGACCCGGTCCTTCCGGATCTCTTGAGAGCGGCGCCTTCGGGCGCCGTTTTTCATGGCGCGCCCGGTTTGCCGGCCCGGGGCGGCTTCATGTGCTGCCGGGCCATGGCCAGGAACGCCATCGCGGCCGGGCTCAGGGGATGCTTGGCCAGCCGGACGGCAACCACCGGGTATTCGAGCGTGGGCCGCGTCACGTTCACGGCGCGCAGGTTGCCCGGCATCAGCACTTCCACGTAGCGCGGCGCCAGCGCGACGCCCGCGCCCGCCTGGATCAGGCCGAAGGCGGTCGACAGCATCGACACGTGGTGCACCACGCGCGGGTACACGTTGGCCACGCTCGAGAGCTGGCGGCTCACCGCGCGCCACACGTTGGCGTCGGGGTTCACGTGGATGAAGGGCAGGTCGCCCAGGTGCCTGGCCTCGACCATCGTGTGCTGCGCCAGCGGATGGTCGTCGCGCACGAACAGCGCCATGCGCTCCGTGAACAGGGGCTCGGTCGCGAGTTCGGAATGCTTCTGGCCGATGTCGGAGCCGAAGCCCAGGTCGGCCTCCTGCGACAGGATGCGCGAGATCATCTGCTCGGCCGTGCTGTCGAGCAGCGTGGTCGCCAGCGTCGGGTGCTTCTGCGAGAAGCGGCCCAGCAGCGGCGGCAGCAGGGCGCCGGCCGTGAGGTGGCCCACCGCCAGCACGATGCGGCCTTCGCGCAGTTGCGACTGCGAGCGACAGGCGTCGACCGACTCATCGATCAGCCGCAGCGCGCGCACGGCGGTGTCGACCATCATCTGGCCCGCGCCGGTCATGCGGATGCGGCGCCCGCGCACCACCAGCGGCTGCGCCAGCTCTTCTTCCAGCCGCTTGATCAGGTGGCTGATGGCCGGCTGCGTGAGCTGCAGCGCCTCGGCCGCGAGGGTGAAGCTGCCGGTTTCGGCCACCGCCGTCAGCGCCCGCAACTGCTGCAGGGAAATTTCTTCCGCCGCGCCTCTTGTCATAAGCGTTACTCATAGTTGAATAAGCGAAATTATCTGGCTTGATGCGCCGCCGGTGCATAGCATCCTTTTTTCGTCCACAGGCACAGAAATCCGCACATGAAACGCCACCAGTTCCTCCAGGTGCTCGCCGTTGCCGCGCTCGGCATGGCCGCCTCGACCGCCAGCCTGGCGCAGGGCTACCCGAACAAGCCGATCCGCCTGATCGTGCCGTTCCCGGCGGCCGGCGCCACCGACCTGTTCGCGCGCACGCTGGGCCAGAAGATGAGCGAGAAGCTCGGCACCACGCTGGTGGTCGACAACAAGCCCGGCGCCGGCGGCGCCATCGGCTCCGACCAGGCCGCCAAGGCCGCGCCCGACGGCTACACCATCCTGCTGGCCACCACCAGCACGCACTCGATCGGCCCGGCCATCAGCAAGCTGCCCTACGACACGGTGCGCGACTTCACGCCCATCGCCCACGTGGGCGACGCGGCCAGCATCATGCTGGTGCCCGTGAACTCGCCCGCCAAGACCGTGCGCGAGTGGATCGACTATGCCAAGAAGAACCCCGGCAAGCTCAACTACGCATCGAGCGGCCCCGGCACCATCGTGCAGCTCACGGCCGAGCTGTTCAAGGCGCAGGCCGGCGTGTTCGTCACGCACATTCCCTACAAGGGCACGGCGCTGGCCATTCCCGACCTGATCAGCGGCAAGGTCGACGTGCTGTTCGACTCGCTGCCCACCGGCATGCCGCACGTGCGCGACGGCCGCCTGCGCGCGCTGGGCGTGACCTCGCTCAAGCGCAGCCCGCTGGCGCCCGAGCTGCCGGCCATTGCCGACACGCTGCCCGGCTATGAATCGAACACGTGGTTCGGCTTCTACGGTCCGAAGGGCCTGCCGGCGGACATCGTCGCCAAGGTCAACAAGGCCGCGAACGATTCGCTGGCCGACCCCGAGGTGAAGGAAAAGCTCGCGCGCCTGGGCATCGAGCCCGCGACGCCGGGCACGCCAGATCAATTCGCCAAGATGGTGGCGGTCGACGCCGCCAAATGGAAAAAGATTGTTGTCGACCGCAAGATCACCAACGAATAAAGAAGAGCCCATCGAAATGAACTTCGACTTCAACAACCCCTATCTCTCGACCCGCATCCCCATCTTCGCGCGCAACGTGGTGTCGACCTCGCACCCGCTGGCTTCGCAGGCCGGGCTGCGCATCCTGCAGCAGGGCGGCAACGCGGTCGACGCGGCCATTGCCACCGCGGCCGTCATGACGCTGGTCGAGCCCGTGAGCAACGGCCTGGGCAGCGACGCCTTCTGCATCCTGTGGGACGGCAAGGAACTGCACGGCCTGAACGCCTCGGGCCCGGCGCCCAAGGCCTGGACGCCCGAATACTTCAAGGCCAAGTACGGCGCCGACGCGGCCACGCCGCCGATGCGCGGCATCGACTCGGTCACGGTGCCGGGCGCGGTGCGCGGCTGGGTGGCCATGAGCGACCGCTTCGGCAAGCTGCCGTTCGCCGACCTGCTGGCGCCGGCCATCGACATCGCCGAGCGCGGCTATCTCGTGCCGCCGGTGGTGCAGGGCAAGTGGGCCGCGGCCACGCCGCTGCTGGGCTCGCAGCCGGGCTTCGCGCAGAACTTCCTGCCGTGGGGCCGCGCGCCCGAGGTGGGCGACCTGTTCCGCTTCACGGCGGCCGCGCGCGCGCTCAAGGCCATTGCACGCACCAAGGGCGAGGCCTACTACAACGGCGAGATCGCCGAGGCGCTGGCCAGGTTCTCGGCCGAGCACGGCGGCGCGCTCACGGTGGCCGACCTCGCGGCCTACCAGCCCGAGTGGGTCAAGCCCATCTCGCGCGACTACCGCGGCCACACGCTGCACGAGATCCCGCCGAACGGCCAGGGGATTGCCGCGCTCATCGCGCTGGGCATTCTCGAGAAGTTCGACATCGCCTCGCTGCCGGTCGACTCGGTGCAGTCGCAGCACTTGCAGATCGAGGCCATGAAGCTGGCCTTCGCCGACGTGTACCGCTACGTGTCCGAGCGCAAGACGATGGAAGTGACGACCGAGCAGATGCTCGACGACGCCTACCTCGCTTCGCGCGCGCGCCTCATCGACGTGAAGAAGGCGCAGGACTTCAAGGCCGGCAATCCCGTGAAGGGCGGCACCATCTACCTCACGGCGGCCGACGAGAGCGGCATGATGGTGAGCTTCATCCAGAGCAACTACATGGGATTCGGCTCGGGCTGCGTGGAGCCCGAATACGGCATCAGCCTGCAGAACCGCGGCCACGGCTTCAGCCTGAAGGCCGAGAGCCCGAACGTGGTGGCGCCGGGCAAGCGCCCGTTCCACACGATCATTCCGGCCTTCCTCACGAAGGACGGCCAGCCGGTCATGAGCTTCGGCGTGATGGGCGGCAACATGCAGCCGCAGGGCCACATGCAGACGCTGGTGCGCATGCTCGACTACAAGCAGAACCCGCAGGCCGCCTGCGACGCGCCGCGCTGGCGCTTCAACGCGGGCCTGGAGATCAACGTCGAGGCCGCGATGAACGCCAGCACCGTGCAGGGCCTGCGCGACCGGGGCCACCACCTGGAAGTGATCAACGACTCCTACCAGGACTTCGGCGCCGGCCAGTTCATCTGGCGCGCGGGCGAGCCCTCGGTCGAAGGCTACGTGGCCGCGAGCGATCCGCGCCGCGACGGCGTGGCCGCGGGGTACTGAGCAAGCAAAGGTTTTGCGCTTGCCGCGATGATCGGGGGATGAACAAGACAGCCGCGACGGCCGGCATCCCCCCGCAAGCTGCTTCGCACGACGCCGCGAAGAAGGGCATCGCCACCGGCCTCGTCCTTGCCACGCTGGGCGCCATCGCGTTCAGCGGCAAGGCCATCATCGTCAAGCTCGCGTACCGCCACGGCGTGGACGCGGTGACGCTCATCATGCTGCGCATGCTGTTCGCGCTGCCGCTGTTCGCGGTCATGGCGTGGTGGGCCGGGCGCGGCAAGCCGCGGCTCACGGCGCGCGACTGGCTCGGCATCGTCGGGCTCGGTTTCTCGGGCTACTACCTCGCGAGCTTTCTGGACTTCGCGGGGCTGGCGTACATCTCGGCCAGCTTCGAGCGGCTCATTCTTTATCTCAACCCGACGCTGGTGCTGTTCTTCGGCTGGCTGATGTACCGGCGCCACCCGACGCGCCCGCAGGTGCTGGGCATGGTCGTGAGCTACGCCGGCGTGCTGCTGGTGTTCGGCCACGAGCTGTGGACCGGCGGCGGCGGCAAGGGCGGCGGCGCGGCGGCGTGGGGCGCGTTCCTGGTGTTCCTGAGCGCGGTGAGCTATGCGGGCTACCTCGTCTACAGCGGTGAGTTCGTCAAGCGCCTGGGCTCGCTGCGGCTTGTGGGGCTGGCGACCACGGTGGCCTGCGTGCTGTGCATCCTGCAGTTCGTGCTGACGCGGCCGATGAGTGTGGCCATGCAGGTGGCGCCGGAAGTGATCTGGCTGTCGGTGCTCAACGCCACGCTGTGTACGGCCGTGCCCGTCCTCATGGTGATGATGGCCATCGAGCGCATCGGCCCCGCCATTGCCGCGCAAACCGGCATGATCGGGCCCCTGTCGACCATCCTCATGGGGGTGGTGATCCTCGGCGAACCGTTCACGCCATGGATCGCGGCCGGCACCGTGCTCGTCATCGCGGGCATTTTCGTTTTCACACGCAAGGGGCGCTGAAGAAGCCGCTTGCGACAGCTACAAGACTGACTGGAGAAACAACATGGATCTGGGTATTGCAGGCAAGACCGCGCTGGTGTGCGGCGCGAGCAAGGGGCTGGGCTACGGCTGCGCCGAGGCGCTGGTGCGCGAGGGCGTGAACGTGGTGATCGTGGCGCGCGGCGCCGAGGCGCTCGAAGCGGCCGCCAAGACGCTGACCGCCGCGGCCGGCAATGCCGGCCCGTTCGTCAAGCACGTGGCCGCCGACATCACCACCGAAGCCGGTCGCGCGGCCGTGTTCGCGCTGGGCCACGACTTCGACATCGTCGTCACCAACGCCGGCGGCCCGCCGCCCGGCGACTTCCGCAACTGGGACCGCGAGGCGTGGATCAAGGCGGTCGACGCGAACATGCTCACGCCCATCGAGCTGATCAAGGCCACGGTCGACGGCATGGCCAAGCGCGGCTTCGGCCGCATCGTGAACATCACGTCGAGCTCGGTGAAGTCGCCGATCGACATCCTGGGCCTGTCGAACGGCGCGCGCAGCGGCCTGACCGGCTTCGTGGCCGGCGTGGCGCGCACGCCCATCGCGGCGCAGGGCGTGACCATCAACAACCTGCTGCCGGGCTCGTTCGACACCGACCGCCTGAAGGGCACGATGGCCGGCGCGGCGCAGAAGACGGGGCAAGACTTCGACACCGTATGGGAAGCGCGCAAGAAGAACATTCCGGCCAGGCGCTTCGGCACGCCGGCGGAGTTCGGCGCGATCTGCGCTTTCCTGTGCAGCATGCAGGCCGGCTACATGACCGGGCAAAACGTCTTGGCCGACGGCGGCGCCTACCCCGGCACGTACTGACCGGCAGCGTGCGGCGCGCTCAGCGCCGTGACGACACCACGATCCCGCCGACGATCAGCAGGAACGCCGCGCCGTGGTACCAGTGCGGCGCCTCGCGCAGGAACGCGGCCGACAGCACGGCCGCGAACAGCGGCGTGAGGTTCATGAAGAGGCTCGCCGCCTGCGGGCCCGCGCGCTGCACGCCGGTGCCCCAGCAGCGGTAGGCCACCACCGCGGGGCCGATGCCGATGAACAGCAGGGCCGCGACCAGCGGCCAGCCGATGTCGAAGTGCGCGTCGGTCAGCGTCCATTCGCCGGCGGCCAGCGCGCCCGACCACGCAATGCCGAACACCAGCTGCGCCATCAGGAACGCGGCCCAGTCCTGCCGCACGCTTCGCGGCTCGTCGGTGCGCGCGAGCATCCAGCTGTAGAAGGCCCAGGCGATGGAGCCCAGCAGCATGTACAGGTCGCCCGGCACCAGCCGCAGCGCGAGCAGCAACTGCCAGTCGCCGCGGCTCAGGACCAGCAGCACGCCCACCATCGACAGCAGTGCGCCGCCGATCTCGCGCGGGGTGATGCGCGCGCCGAAGAAGAGGGCGCCCGTCGCCAGGATCCACAGCGGCACGCTCGAACCCACCAGCGTGACGTTGATCGGCGTGGAGGTCTGCAGCGCCAGGTACTGGAACGCGTTGTACAGCCCGATGCCGAACAGGCCCAGCAGCGCATAGCGCTTCCAGTGCGCCCACAGCGGGCTGCGCCGGCGCAGCACCGGCGCGGCCAGCGGCAGCAGCAGTGCGAACGCGATGAGCCAGCGCACGAAGTTCAGCGTGAGCGGCGACACCAGCTCGCGCACGAGGCGCCCGACCACGGCATTGCCGGCCCAGAGCAGCGGCGGCACGATGAGCAGGAAAACGGTAAGAGGCGTGAGGCGCGGCTGTGTCTGCATGGGCGCCGACTCTACCGGGCGGCAATGTCCCGTGCCGTCGCGGGAAACCCAAACATGGCAGGATGCGCATCTTCTTTTTCCTGCGCGTGGAGACAGCACATCATGAAGAGCAAAGCCGTTCGTATCGACCGCCCCGGCGGTCCCGAAGAACTGAAGATCGTCGAAGTCGAAGTCGGCGAACCCGGCCCCGGCGAGATCCGCATCCGCCACAAGGCGGTGGGCCTGAACTTCATCGACACCTACCAGCGCAGCGGGCTGTATCCGTTCCAGATGCCGCTGCAGCTGGGCATGGAAGCCTCGGGCATCGTCGAGGCGGTGGGCGAAGGCGTCACGCACCTGAAGGCCGGCGACCGCGCTGCCTATGCGAGCCCGCCGCCCGGCGCGTACTGCGAGTTGCGCGTGATGCCCGCCAAGTGCGTGTGCAAGCTGCCCGACGACATCTCGTTCGAGACCGGCGCGGCCATGATGCTCAAGGGCCTGACCACGCAGTACCTGCTGAAGAAGACGCTGCCGGCCGAAGGCCTGCAGGCCGGCGACTTCATCCTGTTCCACGCGGCCGCGGGCGGCGTGGGCCTCATCGCGTGCCAGTGGGCCAAGGCGCTCGGCCTGCAGCTCATCGGCACGGCCGGCAGCGACGCCAAGTGCAAGCTCGCGCTCGAACACGGCGCGGCGCACGCCATCAACTACAGCACCGAGAACTTCGCGGCGCGGGTGAAGGAAATCACCGGCGGCAAGGGCGTGAAGGTGGCGTACGACTCGGTGGGCAAGGACACCTACGAAGGCTCGATCGATTGCCTGCGCCCCTTCGGCCTGCTGGCGGTGTTCGGCAACGGCTCGGGCCCGGTGCCGCCGATCAGCCTGGGCACGCTCGCGTCCAAGGGCTCGCTGTACGTGACGCGGCCCACGCTCTTCACGCACATGGCCACGCGCGAGAGCACGCAGGCCATGGCCGACGACCTGTTCGCGGTGGTGCAAAGCGGCGCGGTGAAGATCCCGATCGACCAGCGCTACGCCCTGGACGACGTGCAGCAGGCGCACCGCGATCTCGAGGCGCGCAAGACCACGGGCTGCACGATCCTCACGCTCTGACGGGCCGCGCGGGCGGGCAGTCCTTGTCCTACCCGCGCTGGGGTGTCATGCCTTCGACTTGTGACAGGCGCACTTTGTAGCTTGGCTCAAAGCTCAGAGGCAAAGCCGTCATGCACACCGTTCGCACCTACATCGTCGAAGACAACCCCACCATCCGCGAGAACCTGGTGGGCACCCTGCGCGAAGTGGCGCGGGTCGACCCGATCGGGCAGGCCGAGTCGGAGGCCGAAGGCACGCGCTGGCTCACGCGCAACCTGTCGCAGTGGGACCTGGCCATCGTCGACCTGTTCCTGAAGGACGGCACCGGCTTTCGCGTGCTCGAGGCCTGCCGCGAGCGCGACCCGATGCAGAAGGTGGTGGTGCTCAGCAACTACGCCACGCCCGAGATGCGCCGCAAGTGCGCATTGCTGGGCGCCGACGCGGTGTTCGACAAGGCCACCGAGGTGGACGACCTGATCGACTTCTGCGTGCGCCAGCGGCAGGCGAAGTTCAGCCAGCCGTCTTCGTCGAACCGGGGGCTGCAACTGCCGCACTGAGCGCGGCGGTCTCGCGCACGATGCCCCACACGCGTTCGGCGAGCGGCGACAGCGCGCGGTTGCGCCGGCGGATCAGCATGATCGCGCGCTGAACGCGCGGCACCAACGGCCGCACCACCAGTTGCGGCAGCCCCTCCGGCGGCAACGAAAGCTCCGGCATCACGCTGATGCCGATGCCCGCTTCGACCATGCGGAACACCGTGGTCGGGTGGCCGAGCTGCTGCTTCACTTCGCAGTGCGCGCCGTGGCGCTCCAGCGCCTGGTCGATCAGCCGGCGGCTGCCCGAGGCGTGGTCGAGCAGCACCAGCGATTCGCCGTCGAGCGCGGTCCAGCGCACCGACGCCTTTTGCGCGAGCCGGTGCGCGGGCGGCATCACCAGCACGAACGGGTCGTCGAGGATCGCTTCGCAATGCAGGTCGTCGGCCTCCGACGGCTCGATCACCACGCCGAAATCGACCTCGCCGCTGCGCACGCTGTCCAGCACGTCCTGCTGGATGCGGTCGAGCAGCAGGAACTGGATGCCCGGCGCCTGCACCGCGCAGGCCGCGATGCAGCCGGGCATGAGGTTGGCCGACAGCGTGGGGCTGCTGGCCACCCGCACCTTGCCGCCGCGCGCGCTGGCCAGGCCGGCCACGTCCTGCAGGGTCTGGTCGAGGTCGTCGAGCACGCGGTCGAGCCGGGCTGCAAGCGACTGGCCCGCCTCGGTCAGCACCACCTCGCGCGTGGTGCGGTCGAGCAGCTTCAAGCCCAGTTGCGATTCAAGTTCCAGGATCGAGCGGCTCACGGCCGGCTGGCTCAGGCCGACCTGGTCACCGGCACGGCTGAAATTGCGGCCCTCGGCCACCGAGCGGAAGACGCGGAGCTGGCGCAGCGTGACATTCATGCATTGGAATCATATATCCATCCGATAAATCCATTTCTCTTTTGAATGGCATGCGGGTCCAATCCCGTCCATGGCCCGTTCACGCTTTCTCCCCGACAACTTCACGCTCGCGCTCGTCACGGTCGTGACCATCGCCAGCCTGCTGCCCGCCAGCGGGCGCACCGCCCACTTCTTCGAAGGCCTGACCACGGTCGCCATCGGACTGCTGTTCTTCCTGCACGGCGCCAAGCTGTCGCGCGAGGCGATCATGGCGGGCATCACGCACTGGCGGCTGCATTTGCTGGTGTTCGCGAGCACCTTCATCCTGTTCCCGGCGCTGGGGCTGGCGCTCAAGCCGGTGCTGTCGCCGCTGGTCACGCCCGAGCTGTACACGGGCGTGCTGTTCCTCTGCGTGCTGCCGGCCACCGTGCAGTCAGCCATCGCCTTCACCGCCATGGCCCGGGGCAACATGCCGGCGGCCATCTGCAGCGCCTCGGCGTCCACCTTGCTGGGCGTGTTCATCACGCCCGTGCTGGTGAACCTGGTGGTGCTGCCGCACAACGGCAACGCCACCTCGTCCTTCGATTCGATCGGCCGCATCCTGCTGCAGCTGATGGTGCCGTTCCTGGCCGGCCACCTGCTGCGCCCGATCATCGGCAAGTGGGTGCAAAAGCGCGCGGCCGTGCTCAAGTTCGTCGACCAGGGCTCGATCCTGCTGGTGGTCTACACCGCGTTCAGCGCGGCGGTGATCGAGGGGCTGTGGAAGCAGATTCCGATGAGCGCGCTGCTCGGCCTGCTGCTGGTGTGCGCCGTGCTGCTGGCGCTGGCCTTGACGCTCACGACCTTCACCGCGCGCAAGCTGGGCTTCGACACGGCCGATGAAATCACCATCGTCTTCTGCGGCTCCAAGAAGAGCCTGGCCAGCGGCATCCCGATGGCGAAGGTGCTGTTCGCCTCGCACGCGGTCGGCGCCATCGTGCTGCCGCTGATGCTGTTCCACCAGATGCAGCTGATGGTGTGCGCGGTGCTGGCGCAGCGCTATGCGCGGCGCGGGCAGGAAGCCGCGCCGGCCTTGAAGCCGGCCGCGCAGAAGTAACGCGCCGAGCCGGGGCTCAGCCCTCGGCCTGCCCCAGCCGCGATTCCTTCAACCGGCTCGGCGCCAGGGCCCCGGCCGATTCCAGGATCGGGTACGCGATCGAGCAGATGTGCGAGTTGATGCGCTTCAGGTCGCTGATCAGGTCGATGTGCAGCGAGCTGGTCTCGATGCTCAGCGTGGTGCGGTCCGACAGCCGGTCGAGGTGGGTGGTGGCATAGGCCCGTTCGAGGTCGCGAAAGCGCACCTTCTCTTCGAGCAGCTTCTGCGCGTCGCGCACGTTGCCGTTCAGGAACACGCTCATGCTCAGGCGCAGGTTGGCGATCAGCCGCCCGTGCAGCTCGACGATTTCCGCCATGCCCGCTTCCGAGAAGTTGCGCTGCGGCTTGATCTTCTTGTCCTCGATGTCGATGATCACGCGCTCGATGATGTCGCCGATCTGCTCCATGTTGATGGTGAAGCTGATGATGTCGGTCCAGCGCCGGCTTTCTTCCTCGCCCAGCGCCTCGCGCGAGATGCGCGTCATGTAGTACTTGATGGCCGAGTACAGCTCGTCCACCGTGTCGTCGAGTTGGCGCAGCTCCTGCGCCAGCCGCAGGTCGTTGTGGCGGATCACGTCGAGCGTGCCGATCAGCATGGTCTCCACGATGTCGGCCTGGTGCAGCGCCTCGCGCGCCGCGTTCGAAATGGCCAGCGAAGGCGTCGACAGCGCCGAGGGGTCGAGGTGGTGCGGCCGCGAGGTGCCGGTCGGCTGCTGCGGCACCGGCAGCATTCGCGTCACCAGCTTGGCCACCCACTGCGTGAGCCCGATGAAGCCCACGCTGATGACGACGTTGAAGGCCAGGTGGAACAGCACCACGCCGTGCGTCTGGTTCGGCAGCTCCGGCTGCACGTAGCGGATCCACAGCCCGATGAAGGGCGCCACGATGGCCACGCCCAGCGCCTTGAACAGCAGGTTGCCCACCGTCACCTGGCGCACCGACACCGCCGACTTGGCCGTGGTCAGCACCGCCAGCAGGCCGCTGCCCAGGTTGGCGCCGAGCACCAGCCCCAGCGCCACGTCGAGCGGCACCACGTTCGAGGTGGCCATGGCCGCCACCAGCAGCACCACCGCCAGGCTCGAATAAGCCACGATGGCCAGCACCGAGCCGATGGTGATTTCGAGCAGCACGTCGCTGTTGAGCGAGGCCAGCAGCGCGCGCACGGCCGGCGACGAGAACAGCGGCTCGGTGGCTTCCACCACCAGCTGCAGCGCCAGCAGCATGAGCCCCAGGCCGATCAGCACCCGCCCCACGCGCCCCGCCACCGAGGCCGAGCGCGTGATGAACAGCACCACGCCCACGAAGATGAACATCGGCGACAGCCACGACAGGTCGGCCGAGAAAAGCACCGAGATCAGCGCCGTTCCCACGTCGGCCCCCCGCATCACCGCCAGCGCCGCCGGCAGCGTGACCAGCCCTTGCCCGACAAAGGACGAGGTCATGAGGGAGGTGGCCGTGCTCGACTGCACCAGCGCCGTCACGCCGATGCCCGAGAGGGCGGCCGTGAAGCGGTTGCGCATGCTCTGCACGAGGATCTTGCGCAGGTTGGCGCCAAAGACCCGCAGCACGCCGGTACGGACAAGGTGCGTACCCCACACCAGCAATGCGACTGCCGCCAGCAGATTCAGAAGGTGCTTCATGGGTGTCGGGTTCTATCCTTTTCGTTTTGGTTCGTTTTGACCCCATTTTCCACAAGAAAACGAGTTAGTCGATAAGCGCTCCGTTGTCGTGGAAAGGATAAGGCCCTTCGAAGCGCCCGGCGGCGGCCAGATGCGTCACCAGCCGCCCCCCGCGCGGCGACCACGCGTGGACCCGGAAAGCCGGCGGTTCCAGCGTCCAGGCCGAGGGCGCGTCGGGCGCGAGGTCGAGGCAGACCTGGTGGGCCTGCGCCGGCGAGGTCGAGGCAATGGTGCCGCCGAAACGCACGTCGATGGCGCGATGCAGGTGGCCGCAGATCACGCGCTCGACGTTCGTGTAGCGCAAGAGCAGGGCCTCGAGCGCGTCGGCGCCCTGCAGCAGGCCGATGTCGTCCATGTGGCCGATCAGCGTTTCGAAGGGCGGGTGGTGCATGGCGACCACCACGGGCTCGTCGCGGCAGGCGTCGAGTTGGGCTTCGAGCCAGGCCAGGCGTTTCTCGCACAGCGAGCCGTGGCTGGCGCCGGGCACGCAGGTGTCGAGCGTGAGCAGGCGCAGCGGACCGACGCGCACCGAATACTGGATGAAGCCGTGCGTGTCGGCGCCCGTGCCCAGGTACGCGTGGCCGGGAAAGCTGCGGCGCAGTTGGTCGCGGTCGTCGTGGTTGCCGGGCATCAGGTAGACCGGCATCGTGAGCGGGGCCAGCAGGCGCGCCAGGTGCTCGTACTCGGCGGCGCGGCCGAAGTCGGTCAGGTCGCCGGTGACGACCACCGCGTCCGGCGCCTGGCGCAGCGCGAGCACCGACTGCACGGCGCGCTCCAGGTACGGCGCGGTGTCGATGCGGCCATAGGCCAGCCGGCCCGGCTCGCGGATGTGCAGGTCGGTCAGCTGGACCAGGAAGGTGTTGTTGCTGTTGTTGTTCGTTGTCATGCGCTGGTCTCCTGCGACGTCATCAGGCGCTCGGGGTCGACGCGAAGGCCCACCGCGTCGCCCGGCCCGAAGGGATTGTCGCGACCCACATCGGCCACCAGCACGGGCTGGCCCTGCACGCGCAGGTGCAACTGCACGCGGTCGCCGAGGAAGGTGCGGCGCTCGACCGTGGCGGCGCCCCAATCGGGCCGGGGCGCGCCGACCTCGATGTCTTCAGGCCGCACCAGCAGGCTCGCATGGGCCTGCCATGCAACGGGGCAGGGCAGGGTTGACCCTCCGAGTCGGACAACGCCCTGGGCCACGGCGTCGGCGTCGCGCGCCAGCCGGTTGACCCGGCCCAGGAACTCGGCCACGAAGGGGTGCGCGGGCGCGCGGTAGAGGTCTTCGCCGCGCCCGACCTGCACGATGCGCCCGGCGCGCATCACCGCCAGCCGGTCGGCAATGGCCAGCGCCTCCTGCTGGTCGTGCGTGACGTGGATGGCCGTGATGTGCAGGCGGCGCAGCAACTCGGCCAGTTCGTCGCGCAGCGACTCCTTGAGCTTGGCATCGAGCGCGGCCAGCGGCTCGTCGAGCAGCAGCACGCGCGGGCGCACGGCCACGGCGCGCGCCAGGGCTACGCGCTGGCGCTGGCCGCCCGACAGCTCGGCGGGGCGCTTGTTCTCCAGCCCGCCCAGGCGCACGAGGTCGACCAGTTCGCCCACGCTGCGCTTTTCTTCGTCGGGCGACACACCGCGGATGCGCAGGCCATAGCCGATGTTGGCCGCCACCGTCATCTGCGGAAAGAGCGCGTAGCTCTGGAACACCATGCCCACGCCGCGCTGCTCGACCGGGCGCTGCGTGACGTCCTGTTCGCCGAACACGATGCGCGTGCCGGCGTCGGGCGACTCCAGCCCGGCGATCAGCCGCAGCAGCGTGGTCTTGCCGCAGCCCGAGGGGCCGAGCAGCGCCAGCACTTCGCCGGCCTCCACGCGCAGGTCGGTGGGTTGCAGGCCGCGCGTGCCGTCGGCGTACGTCTTCGCGCAGTTCGTGATGTCGACGGGAATGCGTTCAAGTTCCATGGCGTTTCTGCATGAGGTTGGCAAGGTACTGCAGGCCCCACAGCACCGGAAGAATGACGGCGAAGAACACCAGCGTGTAGGCCGAACCCACCTCGATGCGCATCGAGGCGTAGCTGTCGGCCAGCCCCACGGGCAGCGTGCGCGTGAGCGGCGTGTGCAGCATCCACGTCAGGTTGAATTCGCCGACCGAGAGGGTGAACACCATCAGGCTGCCGGCCACGATGGCCGGAAACACGGCCGGCACCAGGATGCCCATGAAGCGCTGGCGAAAGTTCGCGCCCAGCGAGCGCGCCGCCTCCTCGAGCGCGAGCAGGTCGTCGCGCGCGAAGGCCGAACTCACGGTGCGCACCATGAACGGCAGCGTGAACACGATATGGCCCACGAGGATGAAGGCAAAGCTCTGGCGAAAGGCCGTGAGCTGCCCGTAGGCGAGGATCAGCGCGAGCGCCGTGGCCAGCCCCGGCACCGCGACCGGCAGGGTCAGCAGCTCTTCGAAGATGCGCGCGGCGCGCGAGCGGCTGCGGGCCAGCGCGTAGGCGCAGGGCACGCCCAGCAGCACGGTGCCGACGACGCAGGCCACGGCCAGCGCGATCGACCAGCCGACGGTGCCGCCGTAGTTCTCCCACACCTCGCCGAGCCAGCGCAGCGTGAGGCCGCTCTTCAGGCCTGCGCTGTAGTTGTTGACGAGCCCCGCCATGACCGACAGCAGCATCGGCGCGATCATGAAGAGGCTCACGATGACCGTGACGGCGAGCAGGAAAGGCGCCTTGGCCTGGGTGTTGGTTCGCATGTGAATCGACCCTTTCAGCGTGCGACGGGGCTCGCGCCGAAGCGGCGCGCAACGAACAACACCAGCCAGGTCACGATGCCCAGCGAGATCGACAGCGACGCCGCGAGCGCGAAGTTGGCGTAGTTGGTGAACTCGTTGTAGATGGTGATGGGGATCACCTCGAACTTGCTGGCCAGCGTGAAGGCCGTGCCGAACGCGCCCATGGAGGTGGCGAACAGGATGGCGCCGCAAGCCAGCGTGGTGGGCGCGAGCTCGGGCATCCACACATCGCGCGCCACGCGAAGGCGCGAGGCGCCGAGCGAACGCGCGGCTTCCTCGAGCTGCGTGTTCATCGATCGGCGGCCGCCGTGTAGGTGGCGATGGCGCGCGGCAGCGAGAAATACAGGTACGCCAGGAACAGCCCGACGAGGCCGTAGGCGAAGGTGATGCGTTGGCCGAACAGGCTGTCGCTCAGGTCGGCGACCACGCCTTGCCGCCCGCCCAGGAGAATCACGAAGAAGCCGATGATCACGCCCGGAAACGACAGCGGCAGCGTGAGCAGCGACAGCAGCATGCGCTTGCCGACGAAGGCGTGGCGCGCAAGGTAGATGCCCACCGCCGCGCCCAGCACCAGCGTGGCGAGCGTCACCGCGACCGAGAGCACGACGGTGTTGGCCATGCTCTGGAGGTAGCGTGCGTCGGTCAGCACGGCGAAGTAGGTGGCCCAGCCTTTGTCGGCGGGCAGCGTGAGCAATCGCACCACCGGCAGCAGCCAGAAGGCAGCGAAGAAGGCGGCCGCGGGGGCGACGCAGGCCAGCAGGCGCCAGCGTGGGTTCCAGGCGTTGTGTTGCTTCATCTCGTGTCGTGACCTTCGTTTGTGGATTCGGGTTTGCCGTTTTCGGGGCGCGTGCACAGGACACCGGGTACTCCCCTCCGCGAATGTCCCCCGCCCTTCGGGCTCCTCCTTTATTTCGCTGCGGGGAGCACCCGATGCCCTGTGCACCTGGGCACGCGGCTGGGGAATCGCTGATCAACCCGTGCTCTGAAAACGCTCACGCTGATGGGGTGCCTTGCGCAGCGAAATAAAGGAGGAGGGGCGCAGCCCCGGGGGACATTCGCGGAGCAAGGCGCCCCGTCGGCGTGGGCGCGCCCTGAACAAGCAACCGCGAGTTAGCGCACTTCCTTCAGATACTCATCAGAGAAAGCCTTCTGAGCCGCAGCCATCCGCCCATAGTCCACGCTCTTCGCACGGGCGTATTCGCTGGCCGGCAGAAACTGCGCCTCGATGTCCTTGGGCATCGCATTGGCGCGCACCGGCCGCAGGTAAGCCTTCGCCCAGATCGCCTGCCCCTCGTCGGACAGCGTGAAGTCGAGCACCTTCTTCGCGTCGGCCGCGTGCGGGGCCTTGGCGACCAGGCTCATCACGTAGGGCACGGCCAGCGTGCCTTCGCTCGGGATCACGAACGCCACGTTGGCCTTGTCCTTGTACTTGGCGCGGTAGGCGTTGAAGTCGTAGTCGAGCAGGATCGCGATCTCGCCCGACAGCACGCGCGCATAAGACGTCTGCTTCGGCACGATGGGCTCGTTCTTCTGCAGCGCCTTGAAGTAGTCGATGGCCGGCTTGAAGTTGTCGAGCGTGCCGCCGCGTGCTTCGTTCACCGCCACCGCGCCCACGTAACCGACGAAGGCCGAGGCCGGGTCGAGGTAGCCGATCAGGCCCTTGTATTCGGGCTTGAGCAGGTCGGCCCACGACTTGGGCACTGGCTTGCCCTTGAGCGCATCGACATTCACCATGAAGCCGAGCGTGCCCGAATGGATGGTGAACCAGTTGCCGGCCGGGTCCTTCAGGCCGTCGGGAATGTCTTTCCACGCGGCCGGCTTGTAGGGCTCCACGAGGCCGTCCTTCGCGGCCTGCACGGCGAAGGTCACGCCCAGGTAGGTGACGTCGGCCACGGGGCTCGCCTTCTCGGCGGCCAGCTGTGCGAGCGACTGGCCCGAGTTCTTGTTGTCGGGCGGCACGGTCACGCCGGTCCTGGCCTTGATGGCCTTGAGCTGCGTGCCCCAGTCGGCCCATTCGGTCGGGCAGTTGTAGCAAATGGCGGTCTGCGCCATGGCGCTGCCGGCGACGAGCGTGGCGGCGAGCAGGCCCAGGCGGGCCATGCGGTGGAAGCGGGAAGACATGTGGGAACTCCTTGTGGAAGAAGAGGTGAAGTCAGGAACTGGCGGCGTTGTTGTCCTCGCGCGCACAAGCGCACGACTCGCCGTCTCGGAAGGCATGGGGGAGCAGCAGGCTCGCGTCGGCTTGCAGCGTGGCGCCGCCGGCAATGGCCTGGATCAGCAACTCGACGCCGTGGCGGCCGATGTCGCTGTTGGGCTGCGCAATGGTGGTGAGCGCGGGCGTGAGGTCTTCGCCGAGCGCGATGCCGTCGAAGCCGATCACGCTGAGGTCGTCGGGCACCGCCAGGCCGCTCAGGTGCGCGGCGCGGATGCTGCGGATGGCCAGCAGGTCGTTCGAGCAGATCAGCGCGGTGGGGCGGCGGCGCGCCTGCAGTTGCGCGGACAGCGCATCGACGGCGGTCTCGACGAAGGGCACTTCGATGAGCGGCGGCGCGTCGAGCCCGGCGTCGGCCATGCCCTTGAGGTAGCCGCGAAAGCGCTGCTGCGCGCGGTCGGACGCGGCCAGCGTGCCGCTGACCATGGCAATGCGGCGGTGGCCCAGCAGCACCAGCCGCGTGACCGCATCGGCCACCGCGCCTTCGCTGTCGACCGACACGCAGGGGTGGTCGGCATGGCGGTTGTAGGCCAGCACGTAGGGCACGCCGGCGGCTTGCAAGCGGGGCAGCGCGGCCGAGGTCGACGGGTTCGACACCACGAGGATCAGTCCGTCGACATTGCCCGCCAGCAGCAGGTGCACGGCGCGCTCTTCCTCGTCGAGCCGGTAGCCCGTGGTGACGGGAATGATCGCGTAGCCGCCCGCGATGGCGGCGCGCGCAATGCCCTGCAGGCACTCGGCAAAGGTCGGGTTCAGCAGCGTGGGCAGCACCACGCCCAGCACGCGGCTGCGCTGGGTGCGCAGCGTGCGCGCGCTGGCGTTGGGCAGGTAGTTGAGTTCGCGCGCCACGCGCTCCACCAGTTCGCGGGTGGCGGGCGTCACCTTGTCCGGAAAGTTGAAGGCGCGCGACACCGTGGCCACGGAGACCCCGGCTTTGGCTGCAACGGCTTGAATGCTCATCGTGCGGTGTTCATGTAATCGATTACATTGAACCGCCGCAGTATGTCTTTGTTATGACATGGCAAGAAAGCGGGGAAAAACCCTCGGGCTTTGGCGAAGGTGGCCGGCCCCAATGAGAAGGAGCCCCGCGGGCCCCTGAAAAAAGCTACTTGCCTCGGCGTACCCGCCGGATCTCATCCACGATCAGGCAGATCGCGCCCAGCGTGATGGCGCTGTCGGCCGCGTTGAAGGCCGGGAAGTACCAGTTCCCCGCGTGGAAGCTCAAAAAGTCGACCACGTAGCCGTGCATCATGCGGTCGACCACGTTGCCCACGGCCCCGCCCAGGATGCAGGCCATCGAAAACGAGAACAGCTTCTGCCCCGCGTGCGAACGCAGCATCCACACGATGAACACCGCCGCGCCCACGCCGATGGCCGTGAACAGCCAGCGCTGCCAGCCCGAGTGGTCGGCCAGGAACGAGAAGGCCGCGCCCGTGTTGTGCGCGCGCACGACGTTGAAGAAGCCGGTCACGTAGGTCGCGTCGCCGAGCTTGTAGTAGCCCAGGATCAGCGTCTTGGTGAACTGGTCGATGATCACGATGATCAACGCCAGCGCCAGCCAGGGCCAGATGCTGCCGCCGCGCGAACGCGACGCCGACATGGAACGGGCGGCGGCCATCAGGCAAAGCTCCGCGATTCGCCGGCGCCGAACAGGTTGCTCGTGCAGCGCCCGCAGATCGTCGGGTGGGCCGCGTCGTGGCCCACGTCGTCGCGGTAGTGCCAGCAGCGCTCGCACTTCTGCGCGGTGCTCGGCGTGACCACGGTCGCCAGCGCCTCGCCGGCCGCCAGCGCGATGGCCGAGGTGATGAAGACGAACTTCAGGTCCTCGCCCAGCGTGCCCAGCAGCGCGAAGTCGTCGGCCGGGGCCGTCACCTGCAGGTTGGCCTGCAGCGACGAGCCGACCTTGCCTTCGGCGCGCACGGCCTCGATGTCCTTGTTCACCGCGTCGCGGATCTCGCGGATGCGGCTCCACTTGGCGAGCAGGGCCTCGTCGGGCGCGGCGAACTGGCTGTAGGTCTGCGTGAAGATCGACTCGCCCGGCTTGCCGGTGCCCACGATCTTCCAGGCCTCTTCGGCCGTGAAGCTCAGGAACGGCGCCATCCAGCGCAGCATGGCTTGCGAGATGTGCCACAGCGCCGTCTGCGCGCTGCGGCGCGCCAGCGAGCCCGGGGCCGTCGTGTAGAGGCGGTCCTTCAGGATGTCCAGGTAGAAGCCGCCCAGGTCTTCGGAGCAGTAGATCTGCAGCTTGGCCACCACCGGGTGGAACTCGTACACCTGGTAGTGCGCCAGGATCTCGGCCTGGAACTGCGCGGCGCGGGCCAGCGCGTAGCGGTCGATCTCGAACAGCTGGTCGAGCGGCACCGCGTCCTTCGCGATGTCGAAGTCGCTGGTGTTGGCCAGCAGGAAGCGCAGCGTGTTGCGGATGCGGCGGTACGCATCGACCACGCGGGCCAGGATCTTGTCGTCGCCCGCGATGTCGCCCGAGTAGTCGCTCGCGGCCACCCACAGGCGGATGATTTCCGAGCCCAGCTTGTTGCTGATCTCTTGCGGGTCGATGCCGTTCTTGAGCGACTTGCTCATCTTGATGCCCTTGGCATCCACCGTGAAGCCGTGCGTCAGCAGGCCCTTGTAGGGCGCGCGGTCTTCCAGCATGCAGGCGATGAGCAGCGACGAGTGGAACCAGCCGCGATGCTGGTCGTGGCCTTCCAGGTACAGGTCGGCCTCGGGGCCGACGTCGTGGTGCACCGTGGGGTGCGTGCCGCGCAGCACGTGATAGAAGGTCGAGCCCGAGTCGAACCACACCTCCAGGATGTCGGTGCTCTTGGTGTAGTGCGGCGCGTCCTGGGCGCCGAGGATGTCCTCGACCGTCACGCGGCTCCAGGCCTCGATGCCGCCCTTCTCGACGATGTCGGCGGCCTGGTCGAGGATTTCCATGGTGCGCGGATGCAGCTCGCCCGAATCCTTGTGCAGGAAGAACGGGATCGGCACGCCCCAGCTGCGCTGGCGGCTGATGCACCAGTCGGGGCGCCCGGCGATCATGTCGTGCAGGCGCGCCTTGCCGTTCTCGGGGTAGAAGCTGGTCTGCTCGATGGCGTCGAGCGCGGTCTGGCGCAGCGTCTTGGGCGCCTTGTCCTTGGTGAACACGCCTTCGCCTTCGTCCATGCGAACGAACCACTGCGCCGCGGCGCGGTAGATCACCGGCGTCTTGTGGCGCCAGCAGTGCGGGTAGCTGTGCGTGATGGTCTCGGTGGTCAGCAGGCGGTTGGCGTCGCGCAGCGTGGCGATGATCACCGGCACGGCCTTCCAGATGTTCTGGCCGCCGAACAGCGGGAAGTCGGGCGCGTAGCTGCCGTTGCCCTGCACCGGGTTCAGGATGTCGTCGTACGCCACGCCGTGGGCGATGCAGGAGTTGAAGTCGTCCACGCCGTAGGCGGGCGAGGAATGGACCAGGCCGGTGCCGTCGGTGGCGGTGGCGTAGTCGGCCAGGTAGATGGGCGACAGGCGCTGGTAGCCGTGTATTCCGTTCTCATCCTTGACGTCGTACAGCGGATGCTCGAATTCGAGCCCGCCCAGGGCCTCGCCCTTCACGGTGGCCAGCACCTTGCCGTCGAGCGCATAGCGCGTCATGCACATCTCGACCAGCGAGTTGGCCAGGATCAGCAGGCCGCGCTCGGTGTCGACCAGCGAGTACTCCAGCTCGGGGTTCAGGTTGATCGCCTGGTTGGCCGGGATGGTCCACGCGGTGGTGGTCCAGATCACGGCGAAGATGTCGCCCAGGATCGTGTGGTCGGTGCCGAAGGCCTTGAGCACCTTCTCACGCTCGTGCGCCTTGAAGGCCACGTCGATGGTCTGGCTCTTCTTGTCGGCGTATTCGATCTCGAACTCGGCCAGCGAGGAGCCGCAGTCGAAGCACCAGTACACGGGCTTCAGGCCCCGGTACACGAAGCCGCGCTCGATCACGCGCTTGAACGCGCGCAGCTCGCCGGCCTCGTTGGCGAAGTCCATGGTCTTGTACGGATGGTCCCACTCGCCCAGCACGCCCAGGCGCTGGAAGTCGACCATCTGCTGGGCGATCTGCTCGGTGGCGTAGGCGCGGCTCTTGGCCTGCATCTCGTCGCGGCTCAGGTTGCGCCCGAACTGCTTTTCGATGGCGTTCTCGATCGGCAGCCGTGGCAGTCCCAGCCGGGCACGTACAGCGCGTCGAAGCCTTCGAGCTGGCGCGCCTTGGTGATCATGTCCTTGAGGATCTTGTTCACCGCGTGGCCCATGTGGATCTGGCCGTTGGCGTACGGGGGGCCGTCGTGCAGGATGAACTTGGGCGCGCCGTGGCGGGCGTCGCGCAGGCGGTGGTAGCGGCCTTCGTCGTTCCATTCCTTCACCCAGCCCGGCTCGCGCTTGGGCAGGTCGCCGCGCATCGGGAAGGGGGTGTCGGGCAGGTTCAGCGTGGAACGGTAGTCGGTGGGGGTGGCGGCGTCAGACATGTTGGGGTGCGAAACAGGGGGCTTCGACAGGCTCGGCCCGAACTGCCCGGAAAAAAAGGAGCGCGTCGGTGCGGAAGATATAGCCGTTCGCCCTGAGCTTGTCGAAGGGCGGCAGCACGGTGCGTGCAGGGCTAAATTCGATCGCGCGTGGTCTGGCGGTGGGTTTCGGCGTGGGTGGAGGCAAAGAACGCACGCGCGTCGCGGCCATCCTTCGCGATGCCCGCTGTGAGGGCCTCGAGGCTGGTGTAGCGCAATTCGTCGTGCAGTTTGTGCAGGAGTTCCACGCGCACGATTTTACCGTAGGCCCCTTCGGTCCCGAGATGGGAGGGCCACTCCAGGCAATGGGTTTCGAGCAGAACCCGTCCGCCGTTGACGTCGTTGGCGTCCAGCGAGGGGCGCACGCCCAGGTTCGCCACCCCCGGCAGCGGCTGGTCGGCCAGGCCGTGGACCAGCACCGCGAAGATGCCGTTGGCGGCCGGTTTCCAGTGCTTGAAGCGCAGGTTGAGGGTGCGAAAGCCGTCGTCCTTGCCCGGCGCCGAGGCGCCCAGCGCGCGGCCCAGCTTGCGGCCGTGGACCACGTGGCCCGAAATTGTGTAGGGCCGGCCCAGCAGGGTCTGGGCATCGGCCATGCGGCCTTCGGCCAGCGCCTCGCGCACGGCCGAACTGGAAACCCGCAGGCCGTGCACCTCGTAGCTGTTCATGCGCGCCACGTCGAAGCCGCGGGCGTCGCCGGCGGCGTCGAGCATGGCGTAGTCGCCGGCCCGCTTGGCGCCGAAGCGGAAGTCGTCGCCCACCAGCACGTAGCGCGCGCCCAGGCCGTCGATCAGCACGTTCTGGATGAACTCCTCGGGCGACTGCGAGGCCAGCCGGCCGTCGAACGGCAGCACGATGGTCTGCGCCACGCCGCAGGCCGCCAGCTCGCTGAGCTTGTCGCGCAGGGTGCCGATGCGCGCCGGCGCCAGGTCGGGTTTCTTGGTGAGCGCCGCGAAATAGTCGCGCGGGTGGGGCTCGAAAGTGAGCACGCAGCTGGGCAGCCCGCGCTGGCGGGCCTCGGTCTGCAAAAGCGCGAGCATGGCCTGGTGGCCACGGTGCACGCCGTCGAAATTGCCTATGGTGAGGGCGCAGGCAGGGGCCACGCCCGGGTGCCGGAAGCCGCGAAAAACCTGCATCGGTGAGTATCTTTTTGATAGCGCCTTTCGCCCGTCAAATGGGCGAATCAGGCCGATTTGTCACAAAGCCGGTATATTGTGACGCAGTGCGTTGATTGGCGTGGGTTTACAACGCGCTCCGTGTCCCTGGTCTTTCCGTGTTCTCTCCCTTTTCGAGGAGGCGTGTGTGAAGGTCTTGAAGCTGTCGGCCCAAGGGCTGCCCCAGTCATGGATTTCGCTGGAACAGGCGGTGATCCACTATGCGGCGGACGAAGTTCGCTGGGAGGTGGGCGCGCAGGTGGCTGTGTTCCGTGGCGGCCACAACGCCATCACGGGCGAGCAGTCGCAGATTGCGATCAACAGCATCATCGGCACCAAGGGCGTGCCGCGCATCAACCCCTTCACGCAGCGGCCGGGGCTGACCAACAGCAAGCTGTTCTCGCGCGACCGCAACGTGTGCGCCTACTGCGGCGGCCATTTCCACGAAGACGAGCTCACGCGCGAGCACATCATTCCCTTTGCGCAGAAGGGCATCGACACCTGGATGAACGTGGTCACGGCCTGCAAGCCGTGCAACCATCGCAAGAGCAGCCGCACGCCCGAGCAGGCGAACATGCCGCTGCTGTATGCGCCCTACGTGCCCAGCCTGTGGGAGGACTTCATCCTGCGCAACAGGCGCATCTTGGCCGACCAGATGGAGTTCCTGATGGCGCACCTGCCGCAAAGCTCGCGGCTGCACGACATCTAGCCTCAGCGCTTTCTCAGCGCTTCAGCACTTCCACGAAGGCGGGCGCTTCTCGATGAAGGCCTGCACGCCTTCGAGCGCGCTCTCGTCCATCATGTTGCAAGCCATGGTCTGGCTGGCGTCGGCCAGCGCGGCCTCGATGCCGGTTTCGAGCTGGCGGTAGAACAGGGCCTTGCCCAGCGCCAGTGCCTTGCGGGGCTTGGCGACGATGCTGGCCACCAGCGACTCGACGGCGGCATCGAGTTCGGCAGGCGGCGCCACCCGGTTGACCAGACCCTTCTCACGCGCTTCCTCCGCGCCGATGAATTCCCCGGTCACGAGCATCTCGAAGGCTTCCTTGCGCCCGAGGTTGCGCGACAGCGTGACGCTGGGCGTGGCGCAGAACAGCCCCACGTTCACGCCGCTGACCGCGAAGCGCGCCTCGCTCGAGGCCACCGCCAGGTCG
The DNA here is from genome assembly GCF_016082275.1 of Variovorax sp. E3. GTDB lineage: Bacteria > Pseudomonadota > Gammaproteobacteria > Burkholderiales > Burkholderiaceae_C > Variovorax. The sequence continues at coordinate 23,613 of NZ_MOWM01000020.1, read as the reverse complement.
CACACCGCCACCAGCTGGCAACCCGCCGCGGTGGCGATGCCGTGCACCCGGGCAATCACCGGCACCGGCAGCCGCTGGATCGACAGCATCATCGCGCCGCACCGCTCGAACAGCTGCTCGTAGTAGCCGAGCGAGGGCTCGGCGCGCATTTCCTTCAGGTCGTGGCCCGCGCAGAAGGCCTTGCCCGCCGCCGCGATGACGACGGCGCGCACGCCCTCGTCGGCCGCGATCTCGCCGAGCGCCTGCTCCAGTGCGCCGAGCATGCCTTCCGACAGCGCATTGAACGAAGACGACCGGTTCAGCGTCAGCGTGACCACGCCGCGCTCGTCGCGTGTTTGCAGCACGAAGGGAGCGCTCGTGTCGTTCATGGGGCGCCTCAGTAGGTCAGCTCGAGCACGGTCGTGTGTTCGCTCGCGGCAGGCCACGTCAGGCCGGTGATGCGCTCGCCGTTGAATTCGCCGGTCACCGCGCGCGGGGCGCCGCCGCCTTCGAGGCGCAGCCTGGAGGTCGACACGCCGGCACCCTTGGGCGGCACGCCCGCCGGCGGGCTCTTGCCGTCGAAGCGCATGGTGTCGCGCTGGGCGTCGAAATACCCGCGCGGACGCGTGAAGACGACCACCGAACTCGCGCCGTTGTCGGCCGGCGTGATGCGTTCGGGCCGCAGCTGCACGACGTTGCTGCCGCGCGGAAACGGGCTGCGGTAGATGTGCGTGATGCCGTAGCCGGGCGCGCTCAGCACGAATTCATACGCCGTGTCGCCGCGCGCGGTGAACGGGCCCCAGCGGCCGTCGGCGCCGATGGACTTGGTGTGCACCGCGTCGCCGCGCCGTGCGCCCGTGGCCGGGTCTACCGCAAAGACCGTCACCTGCCCGCCGTTCAGCGAGAGGTTTTCGGCGCCGATCGCGCGGCCGTCGAGCACGACCTTTGCATCGGGCGTGATGGCCGTGCCGCGCGGCGCCTGGCCCGTCAGGAACTGCCAGGTCGCGGCAAACGCGGCCGGCGAGAACGAGGTTTCGCGGTGGTCCACGCGCGGCAGCACGACGTTGGTCGCGCCCCTCAGGGCCGGCCCGTCGAAGCCGATGTGGGTCGGCTTGCCGGGCGCGCCGATCCACACGCCGTCGGGCTGCGCGTACTTGTCGTTGTTGTCGGAGCGCAGCGTGAGCCACTTCACGCCGGGCGTGACCTCTTCGCCGTTCGGCCCCTTGGGCGCATTGAGCTGCTGCATGAAGCCCGACAGCCCCGAGAACTCGTTGTTCTCGCGGAAGGCCTTCACCGCCCAGATGCCGTGCGCCGGGTTGCCGCCCAGCACCACGTGGCTCACCACGGCCGCGCCGCCGCCGTTCTGCACGTAGTTGCGGATGGTGTTGCCGCCGCGCGAATTGCCGATCAGCACCACCTTGCTGGCGCCCGTGGCCTTGAGCACCTTGTCGACCTGGGCCTTGAGGAACACCGCCGACTCGGTGGTCGAGCTGCGTCCGGGCTGGGCCACGGCATCGTCGTCGCGCGCCAGCGGGTTGGGCTGGTCGAAGGCGAACAGCCGGTCGGCCGGCCAGCCGTTGGACTCGAAGCGCCAGATCGTCGTTTGCCACAGCGCGGCCGAATCGCCGTTGCCGTGCACGAACACGATGGGCGGGCGTTCGGCATACGAAGGCGACGGGCTGGGGGAGGTGGCGCAGGCGGTCAGCATGGCGGTGGCGGCTGTCCCGATGACGGCCATGGCAAGAAGGGTGCGGCGGGATTGCATGTTTCGTTCCTGGGAGCGGGTTTCCAAGTGAAAACGCCCGCCGGCGCAAAGGCGGGCGGGCGTTGGATGCTAGGGGAAAAAGGCCGTCAGGCGAAGACGCCGGCCGTGTCCTGCATGCGCGCGGACACTTCGCCCAGGTGGTGCAGCGTGTCGCCGAAGGTCATTTCCATCTGCGTGAGCTTGCGGAAGTAGTGGCTGCCGATGTATTCGTCGTCACCCCGATGCCGCCGTGCAGCTGCACCGAGTTGGCGGCCACGTAGCGCATCGACGTTCCCAGCTGGTACTTGGCGCGGGCCATCGCCTGGCGGCGTTCGCCCGCCGGGGCGTTGAGCTTGAGCGTGGCGTAGTAGCTCATCGAGCGTGCGAGCTCGAGCTGCATCTTCATGTCGGCGACGCGGTGGCGCAGCGCCTGGAAGGTCGAGATGGCCACGCCGAACTGCTTGCGCTGGTTCATGTAGTCGACCGTGAGCGCCACGGTCTTGTCCATCACGCCGACCGCTTCGGCGCAGGTGGCGGCAATGCCGACGTCCACCGCGTGCTCGAGCGCGGCCAGGCCGTCGAGCGTGACCAGCGTGGCGTCGGCCTTGTCGAACACCACCTCGGCCGCGCGGCCACCGTCCTGCGTGCCGTAGCCGCGGGCTTCGACACCGCTGGCGCTGCGCTCGACCAGGAAGAGGGCGATCTTGCCGTCGACCTTGGCGGGCACGAGGTACGCGTCGGCTTCGTCGCCCACGGGCACCACGCTCTTGGCGCCGTTCAGCGACCAGCCGTTGCCGCTCTTGGCGGCGTGGGCGTCGCACACGTCCAGGCGGTAGCGCGCCTTGCGCTCCTGGTACGCCAGCACCACGATGGCCTGGCCGCCGGCGATGCGCGGCAGCCAGCCTTCCTTGAGGTCGGCGCCCGCGTAGCCGCCGAGCACCGCGCCGGCGATCAGCGTCTGCGCGAAGGGCTCCAGCACGATGCCGCGGCCCAGCTCTTCCATCACGACCATGCCGGCGACGGGGCCCATGCCCAGGCCGCCGTCGTCTTCGCTGATGTACAGGCCGCCCAGGCCGAGCTCGGCCAGTTCGTCCCAGGCTTCGCGCGAGAAGCCGCCCTTGGCCTCGATGCCGCGGCGGCGCTCGAAGTCATAGCCCTTGTCGACCCACTTGCGAACGGCGTCGCGCAGTTGTTCCTGGTCGTCGGAAAAATTGAAATCCATTGCGTGTCTCCTCAGCCCAGAACCGTCTGCGCGACGATGTTGCGTTGCACTTCGTTCGAGCCACCGTAGATGGTGGTCTTGCGCATGTTGAAGAAGGTCGACGTCAGCGGCGCGAGCGCCGGGTTGCCGCCCGGGAAGTTGCCTTGCCAGCCGGCTTCCATCGCCTCGCGGATCAGCGGCAGCGAGTAGGCGCCGCCGGCCAGCATCATCAGTTCGCTGTAGCGCTGCTGGATCTCGCTGCCGCGGATCTGAGCAGGCCCGCCACGTCGAGCGAGTTCTTGCCCGAGGTGGCGGCCGACAGCACGCGCAGCACCATCATCTCGAGCGCGACGATGTCGACTTCGAGCTTGGCGATCTCGTCGCGGAAGCGCTGGTCTTCGTACACGCCTTCGCTCTTGGCGATGCGCTTCAGGCGCTCAAGTTCGCGCTTGGCGCGGTTCACGTCGGCGATGTTGGTGCGCTCGTGCGAGAGCAGGTGCTTGGCGTAGGTCCAGCCCTTGTTCTCTTCGCCGATGAGGTTCTCGGCCGGGACTTCGACGTTGTCGAAGAACACTTCGTTCACTTCATGGCCGCCGTCGAGCAGCTTGATCGGGCGCACCGTGACGCCGGGCGATTTCATGTCGAGCAGCAGGAAGCTGATGCCGGTCTGGGGCTTGCCTTCGTTGCTGGTGCGCACGAGGTTGAACATCCAGTCGCCGTATTGGCCGAGCGTGGTCCAGGTCTTCTGGCCGTTGACGATGTATTTGTCGCCCTTGCGCTCGGCCTTGGTCTTGACCGAGGCCAGGTCGGAACCCGAACCCGGCTCGCTGTAGCCCTGGCTCCACCAGACTTCGCCGCTGGCGATGCCGGGGAGAAAGCGCTTTTGCTGCTCGGCATTGCCGAAGGCCATGATCACCGGGGCCACCATGACGGGGCCGAACGGGACGATGCGCGGCGCGCCGGCCAGCGCGGTTTCTTCCTCGAACAGGTGGCGCTGGACGGCGGTCCAGCCCGGGCCGCCGAATTCCTTCGGCCAGCCGTAGCCCAGCCAGCCCTTCTTGCCGAGGATCTTGGCCCAGCCTTGCAAATCGTCGCGCGTCAGTTCGAGCGCGTTGTGCACCTTGTGCGAAATCTCTTGGGGAAGGTTTTCTTTGACCCAGGCGCGAACCTCTTCGCGGAACTTCTGTTCTTCGGGTGTGAAGCTCAAATCCATGCGTGCCTCGCTGTGTTGATCGGTTCACCGCAGACGCGGTTTGTCTCCGGAACTTCGAGTTTTAGCACGGTCGTGCTGTGAAACGGTGTCCGCGCGGCGACAAGCGGGGCGCGCCACGGATAATCCCGCCTCCCATGAAGAACATCGTGATCCTGATCTCCGGCGGCGGCTCCAACATGGCGGCCATCGTGCGCGCCGCCGAGCGCGACCGCTGGGCCGAGCGCTTCGGCGCCCGCATTGCCGCCGTCATCAGCAACAAGGCCGACGCCGGCGGGCTGGCCATTGCCAAGGCACACGGCATCGACACCGCCGTGGTGCCGCACAAGGACTTCGCGACCCGCGAGGCCTTCGACGAGGCGCTGGCGAAAGTGGTCGACACCCATTCACCGGGGCTGGTGGTGCTGGCCGGCTTCATGCGCATCCTGACGCCGGGCTTCGTGGGGCGCTACGCCGGGCGGCTGGTGAACATCCATCCCTCGCTGCTGCCGGCGTTTCCGGGGCTCCACACCCATCAGCGCGCCATCGAGGCGGGCTGCAAGGTGGCCGGCGTGACCGTGCACCAGGTGACGACCGAGCTCGATCACGGCCCGATCCTGGCGCAGGCCGTGGTGCCGGTGCTGCCCGACGACACGGCGGCCACCCTGGCCGGCCGGGTGCTGGCGCAGGAGCATCTGTTGTATCCACGTGCCATCGCCGGATGGTTGTTGGATACATTGAGTCACAAACCTTAGAATTGTTTATGTTCGCGCGTTTTTGGAGTCCGAAGTGAAGATCCAGTCGCTGTTGCTGTCCGTTGCCGGCATGGTCGTCGTGTTGGCGGGCTGCACCGCTCCGGCACCTGCGCCCGCACCCGCTCCGGCGCCCGTGGCCGCCGCGCCGGTGCCGCCGCCGGAACCGGTCCATCAATGCAACGCCGACGGCGCCCGTTTTGCCGTCGGCCAGCCGCTGACGCAGCAGCTCGAGTCGGCCGCCCGCGTGCGCGCCGGCGCCGGCACGTCGCGCGTGCTGAAGCCAGGCCAGGCGGCGACGATGGAATTCAACGGCGGACGGCTCAATCTCACCGTCGATGCGCGCAACCGGGTGACCGAAGCGCACTGCGGCTGACGCCGTTCAGCCGGGCAGCGCGGGGGAGGCCGGCCCGGCGGGCTGGATCGGTGTGAATCTCGGCTGCCGCTTGCCGTCGAACTCGATGGTTTCGCCGAACATGGCGGCGGGCCGGACCCAGAGCCCGTGGGCTCCGTACAAGGCGCGGTACAGCGTCATCGGTTCCAGGGTCTCGCTGTGGCGCACGGTGCCGAGCACCTCGTATTCACCGCCCTTGTAGTGGCGGTAGCGGCCCGGAGGTGTCTCGATCAGGGGCGGAAGGTCGTTGTCGTTGTTCAACGGGGTTTCTTTCTTCAGAAAACTGTCAGGCTTGATTGGACGGGAGTTGGATGGATCGCGCTGATTTTGTTCACCTGGTTCGACTGAGCGAGCATGCCAGTGCGGACGACAGTGCGCGCTATCGACGCAGCGTCGCGGCCTTTGCCGCGCTCGGCTACCTGTGGGTGCTCGGTTGCCTGGCGCTGGCGGTGGGCATCATTGTCTGGGTGCTGGCATCGCTCGGGCACGCCCGCTTCAATCTCACGCGCGGCTGGCTGCTGCTGTTCGCGGCGGGGCTGCTGTGGGCCACGCTGCGCGCGCTCTGGGTGCGCTTCGACGAGCCCGAGGGGCTGGAGTTGTCGCGCGAGGACGCGCCGGCGCTGTTCGAGGCGCTCGACCGCATTCGCGGCAAGATCAAGGGGCCGCCCGTCCACCATGTCTACCTCGACGACGAATTCAACGCCAGCATCCGCCAGGTGCCGCGCTTCGGGCTGTTCGGCGGCGCCGTCAATTCGCTGAACATCGGCCTGCCGCTGCTGATGATGCTGGACCGCCGGCGGCTGCTGTCGGTGCTGGCGCACGAGTACGGCCACCTGCGCGGCAACCACGGCAGGCTGAGCGCCTGGATCTACCGCACGCGGCTGTCGTGGCTCAAGCTGGACGCCAGCCTGCAAAGCGACGAAGGCGTGATGGCGCTGTTCTCGCAGGCCTTTTTTCGCTGGTACTTTCCGCGCTTCGCGGCCAAGACCTTTGCGCTGGCCCGGCAGGACGAGTACGAGGCCGACCGCATTTCGGGCCGCTTGCTGGGCACCTCGGTCGCCGCCGCGGCGCTGACCGAGATCGCCATCAAGGGCAACTGGTACGCCAACGAGTTCTGGCCCTGGCACTGGGCGCGCGCCGAGCACGAACCGCAGCCGCCGGGCCCGTTCGCCGCGCTGCGCAAGCGCGTGCGCACGCCGCCGGCCGATGCGTTCGCGCGCCAGGCGCTGCGTGACGCGATGCGCCGCGTCAGCGACTTGGAAGACACGCACCCGGTGCTGCGCGACCGGCTGGAGGCGCTGAATCAGAAGGCGGCGCTGCCCGAGTGGTCGGCCCGCTCGGCCCTGGACCTCCTGGTCGACCGCAAGAAGTGGATCGAGCATTTCGACAACCGCTGGCGCCGCGCCCACGCCGCCGACTGGAAGCAGCACCACGCGCACCGGTCGCGCATTCGCGAGCGCATCGAGGTGCTGGCCGCGCGCGGCGAGCGCAACACGCCGGACGAAATGGTCGAGTGGGCCGACTCCGAGCGTCGGCTCGACCCGTCGGCGGCGGTGCGAACCCGTTACGAGAGCGCATTGCGCATTGCACCGGAACACCCGGGCGCGCTGCGGGGACTGGTCCAGATGCTGCCCGCGAGCGATCGCGGGGCGCGGCTGGCCGTGCTCGAGCGCCTGCATGGCTCCGGTGCCGCCAGCCGCTGGTGGGCGTCGCGCAGCGCCGTCGCCTCGCTCGAAGACCCTGACGCGGGGCCGCACGACGAAGAGGCGCTCAAGCTGTGGCGCGGCCGGCTCAAGGAGGCGGAGGAGGCCGAGGCGCGCGCCTGGGAAGAGATCACGGGCACGCCGTTCTTCAGCCAGATCTCGCGCCACGACCTGAACGACTACGAGCTGGGCGAGCTGCGCGCCGACCTCGTGCGCTGCCTTCCCGCCTCGCGGGCCTGGCTGGTGCGCAAGAACCTGCGTGAATTTCCGTGGCGCCGCGCCTACGTCGTGTTCATCGAGCTGCCCGGCCTGGACGACGAAGACCGCTGGCACATGTGCCGCCAGCTGGAGCAGACGCTCACGCTGCCGGGCGCCGCGCTGGTGCTGTGGGTCGGCCATTCGCCGACGCTGGAGGACATCGAGCGCGAAGCTTTCGGGACAGTCTGGACGCGCAGCGCATAGCCCTTCGGACCGCCGACCCGGCTGGCTGAGACAATCGGGGGATGCATCCCAAAGCCCTGTTGGAGGCCACCGCCGATCTGGTCGGCCTTGTCCTGAAATTCGATCACCCGGCCGACCAGGTCGTTTCGCGGTTTTTCCGCGACCACCGCGAGTTCGGCCCGCGCGAACGCGCGACGCTCGCCGAGACCGTCTACACCGTGCTTCGCAAGAAGCTGCTGTTCGACCACCTCTCGCCCTCGGGCTCCGGCTCCAAGGAGCGCCGCATGGCGATCCTGGGCTTTCACGGCCCGCGCGATTTCCTGAAGAGCGCGCTGAACGACACCGAAAAGCGCTGGCTCGACAACTGCGACGCCGTGAAGCCCGACGACCTGCTCGAGCGCCATCGCCACAACCTGCCCGAGTGGCTGGTCGCGCCGCTCAAGGCCCAGCTGGGCGACGGCTTCTGGCCGCTGGTCGAGAGCCTGCAGCAGCCGGCGCCGCTCGATCTGCGCGTCAATGCGCTGACCGACAAGCGCGCGGACGTGAAGGCGGAGCTTGCCAAGGCTGCTATCAAATCTGAAGCAACGCCGTTCTCGCCCTGGGGCCTGCGCATCGACGGCAAGCCGGCGCTGACCAAGCTGGACGCCTTTGCCCGCGGCGCCGTCGAGGTGCAGGACGAAGGCTCGCAACTGCTGGCCCTGCTGCTGGACGCCAAGCGCGGCGAAATGGTGGTCGATTTCTGCGCCGGTGCCGGCGGCAAGACACTGGCCATCGGCGCGACGATGCGCAACACCGGTCGGCTCTACGCTTTCGACACCTCGGCGCACCGGCTCGACGCGCTCAAGCCGCGGCTGGCGCGCAGCAAGCTGTCGAACGTGCACCCGGCCGCCATCGCCCATGAGCGCGACGACCGCGTCAAGCGCCTGGCGGGCAAGATCGACCGCGTGCTGGTCGATGCGCCGTGCTCGGGGCTGGGCACGCTGCGCCGCAATCCGGACCTGAAATGGCGCCAGTCGCTCAAATCGGTCGAGGAGCTGACGGTCAAGCAGACGGCCATTCTGCAAAGCGCGGCCCGGCTCGTGAAATCGGGTGGCCGTCTGGTTTACGCCACGTGCAGCGTGTTGCCGGAAGAAAACGAGGCCATTGCCGAGGCTTTCAGCGCCGCCAACCCCGATTTCGAGCCCGTGGATGCCGCGGAACTGCTGCAAGGCCTGAAGGTCGAGGGTTTCGAGGCGCTATGCGCCGGCGGGGAGGGCGCTCGGCGCTACCTGCGGCTGTGGCCGCACCGCCATGCGACCGACGGTTTCTTTGCCGCCGTGTGGAACCGCAAATAGAGGCGGTACTCCAAACTAGGGTTAATCTGCGCTTTTCTTGAAGGTTTAAAGGCTTTGTTTTAGGCCCACCCCTTTAAAATCGCGGGTTATCTGAAGGCTGCACCTTCGTGTGGCCATGGAGTACCTGACTCAATGTTGCTTCCTGACTCCGCCGTTCTGAATGCGGCCATCCAATGGCTCGGACACGGCCTGTGGGACATCGCATGGTGGCAAGTCGTGCTGTATACGCTCGTCACCACGCACATCACGATTGCCGCGGTCACGATCTTCCTGCACCGCACGCAGACCCATCGCGCCATGGACCTGGGCCCGATTCCGTCGCACTTCTTCCGCTTCTGGCTGTGGCTGGGCACCGGCATGGTGACCAAGGAATGGGTTGCCATTCACCGCAAGCACCACGCCAAGTGCGAAACCGTGGACGACCCGCACAGCCCGCAGGTCAAGGGCATCGACGAAGTGCTCTGGCGCGGTGCCGAGCTCTACCGTGCCGAGTCCAAGAACAAGGAAACGATGGAGCGCTACGGTCACGGCACCCCCGATGACTGGATCGAGCGCAACCTGTACACCCGCTACAGCTGGCAGGGCGTGGGCCTGATGCTGATCATCAACCTGGCGCTGTTCGGCACGCTCGGCATGGCCGTGTGGGCGGTCCAGATGCTGTGGATCCCCATCACCGCCGCCGGCATCATCAACGGCATCGGCCACTACTGGGGCTACCGCAACTTCGAGGCGCCCGACGCCAGCCGCAACATCATGCCCTGGGGCCTGATCATCGGCGGCGAAGAGCTGCACAACAACCACCACACCTACCCGACCTCGGCCAAGTTCTCGGTCAAGAAGTACGAGTTCGACATCGGCTGGATCTACATCCAGATGATGCAGAAGATCGGCTGGGCCAAGGTCAAGAAGGTGCCGCCGAAGATGCTGATGGGCGACATCCAGCCCGTGGCCAACGAGAAAACGCTCGAGGCCGTCATTGCCAACCGCTACGAAGTCATGGCCGGCTACGCGCGCGAAATGCGCCGCGCCACCAGCCAGGAACTGGACGCGCTGAAGACCAAGGGTGCCGACCTGTCGGTGCTCAAGGCCGCCAAGCGCTGGCTGCACCGCGACGACGACAAGGTGCCTGCTTCGGCCCGCACGCACGTCTCGCAGGCCCGCGCCGCCCACCCGGTGCTCGACAAGATGGTCACCATGCGCGAAGAGCTGCGCCAGCTCTGGCTGAACACCTCGCAATCGCGCGAGCAACTGGCGGCCGACCTGGCGGCCTGGTGCCACCGCGCCGAGGCCAGCGGCATTGCCGGCCTGCGTGACTTCTCCACGCGCCTGCGCGCGGCACGTGCCTGAGACCGAGCGATCGCTTTCACGCTTCAATAAAAAGCCGACCCCAGGGTCGGCTTTTTTGTGTCCGCCTTTTTGTGTATTGCATGCATGGCATTGCAAATCGACGGGCAACAAAAAACCCGCTGGGTGAGCAGCGGGTTTCTTGTTTGGGAAAACCAGGGCTGAATTACTTCAGCTTGATTTCCTTGTATTCGACGTGCTTGCGTGCCTTCGGGTCGAACTTCATGATCGACATCTTTTCAGGCATCGTCTTCTTGTTCTTGCTGGTCGTGTAGAAGTGGCCGGTACCCGCGGTGGATTCCAGCTTGATCTTTTCGCGTCCGCCTTTGCTCGTTGCCATGATTCAGCTCCTTAAGCTTGGCCGCGTGCGCGCAGGTCTGCGAGCACGGCGTCGATACCGTTCTTGTCGATCAGGCGCAGTGCAGCGCTCGAAACGCGCAGGCGAACCCAGCGGTTTTCAGTCTCGACCCAGAAACGGCGATATTGCAGGTTCGGCAGGAACCGGCGCTTGGTTTTGTTGTTGGCGTGGGAAACGTTGTTTCCGACCATCGGGCCTTTGCCCGTTACGTCGCATACGCGTGCCATGTGGACACTCTTTCTTGAACAGCTGGCACCGGCGCAATCGTGGCGATTGCAGGGTGTTTTGCAGCTTGACCTCGCCAGAAACGGGTGGCGGTACCCCGACTTTGCCGGAACTCTCGAAAGAGCCGTATTTCGGCAAAGCCTAGGATTATAGCCCGTTTGGCCGCAGCCGGGCTTTACTGCGTTCCGTCCTGCTCCAGGAAGCGTTGCGCGTCGAGCGCGGCCATGCAGCCCGTGCCGGCGCTGGTGATGGCCTGGCGGTAGATGTTGTCCTGCACGTCGCCGGCGGCGAACACGCCCGGAATGCTGGTCATCGTGGCGAAGCCCTGCAGGCCCGAGCGGGTCAGGATGTAGTTGTCCTTCATCTCGACCTGGCCCTGGAAGATGTCGGTGTTGGGGTGGTGCCCGATGGCGATGAAGCAGCCCTTGAGGTCGATCTGCTCGGTGGCGCCGGTCTGCGTGTTCTTGATCCGGATGCCGGTCACGCCCGTGTCGTCGCCCAGCACCTGGTCGAGCTCGTTGTGCAGCTTCAGCACGATCTTGCCTTCGGCGACCTTCTCCATGACCTTGTCGATCAGGATGGGCTCGGCGCGGAACTTGTCTCGGCGATGCACCAGCGTGACCTTGTTCGCGATGTTCGAGAGGTAGAGCGCTTCTTCGACCGCGGTGTTGCCGCCGCCGATCACGCAGACCTCCTGCTCGCGGTAGAAGAAGCCGTCGCAGGTCGCGCAGGCCGAGACGCCGCGGCCCATGAACTTTTCTTCCGAGTCCAGGCCCAAGTACTTGGCCGAGGCGCCGGTCGCGATGATCAGCGAGTCGCAGGTGTAGGTGCCGCTATCGCCGGTGAGGGTGAAGGGGCGCTTGCTCAGGTCGACCTTGTTGATGTGGTCGAACACGATCTGCGTGTTGAAGCGCTCGGCATGCTCCAGAAAGCGCTGCATCAGCTCCGGGCCTTGCACGCCGTGCACGTCGGCCGGCCAGTTGTCGACCTCGGTGGTGGTCATCAGCTGGCCGCCCTGGGCGATGCCGGTGATGAGCAGGGGCTTGAGATTTGCGCGGGCTGCGTAGACGGCGGCGGTATAGCCGGCGGGGCCGGAGCCGAGAATCAAAACCTTGGCGTGTTGGGGAGCGGACATGAGTAGAAAACCTAGGATATACGCTGATTCAGCGTGTACATTTTCAGGGTGGTAGCGATATATATGGAGTATCACCGCCCGGTTCAACACCGGGTGAACGGTGTTTTCAATGCGCGCGATTGTAGTAATCCATTGGCTTGCCTTTTGGGCTGCGCCGCGCGCCGTAGCAGGGATTGATAAATGTCGATGCTGTCCAACCTCGAATTGCTTCGGCGCGTTCCATTGTTCGCGTCGCTGACGGCCACGCAGTCCGCCAGCATTGCGGACGCGATCATCAAGAAGCGCTTCAAGCGCGCGGAAGTCGTCGTGGAGCAGGGCAAGAAGTCCGATGCGCTCTACATCATCCTGACGGGGCGCGCCCGCGTCACCAGCGCGGACAGCCGCGGCCGCGAGGTCATCCTGGCCACGCTGCACCCCGGCGACTACCTGGGCGAGATGAGCCTGATCGACGACGAACCGCACTCGGCCACCGTGCGCACCGAAATCCAGTGCGACGTGCTCATGCTGGGCCGCGACGCCTTTGCGCGCTGCCTGCCCGAGAACTCCTCGATGGCCTACAACATCATGCGCGGCCTGGTGCAGCGCCTGCGCCACGCCGACCGCAAGATCGAGTCGCTGGCGCTGATGGACGTGTATGGCCGCGTCGCACGCTCGCTGCTCGAGTTCGCCATCGAGGACGGCGCGGGCAACCTCAAGGTGCGCGACAAGATCTCCCGCCAGGACCTGGCCAAGATGGTCGGCGCCTCGCGCGAAATGGTGAGCCGCGTCATGAAGGACCTCGAGGAGCGCGGCTTCGTGCAGACCCAGGACGACGGGTCGATGATCGTCAAGGAACGGCTCCTGTCCCTGGCTTGAGCCTCCGGGGCCGGGCCCGCCGCTGGCGGCCCCGGCCTTTTGTTGTAGTGTTCGTGCGTCCGGCCCCCGATTTTCTGGACCGGGCGCCGTGTTTTTCATGACCTATTCGCTCAATACGCTTCAATCTTCTTCCGCTGCCGATGGGCAACCCGTGCGCGTGCGCGCCATGCGCTTCGCCCACGAAATCACGCTGATCGCCGGCTTCGCGGCACTGTTGTTCTGGCTGCTCGCGATGCTGAGCTTCACGCCTTCCGACGCCGCCTGGTCGACCTCGGGCACCGGCGGCGAAATCAAGAACTGGGGCGGCCGCATCGGCGCCTGGCTGGCCGATGGCAGCTATTTCGCGGCGGGCTATTCCGTCTGGTGGTGCCTTGCCGCGGGCTTGCGCGCGTGGCTGTCGTCGCTGGCCAGCTGGCTGCGCGGCGGTGAATCCGCGTCGGCCGCCGAGCCGCAGCCCCCGCGCGGGCGCTTCAACCGCAGCCGCCTGGCTTTCTGGTTCGGCCTCGTGCTGCTGCTGTGCGCCAGCGCCATGCTCGAATGGTCGCGCCTGTACCGGCTCGAAGGCCATCTGCCGGGCCCCGGCGGCGGCGCGATCGGCGTGCTGGTGGGGCCCTTCAGCGTGCGCTGGCTGGGCTTCACCGGTTCGGCGCTGGTGGCCATTGCCGGCGGCGTGATCGGTTCGGCGCTGGTGTTCCGCTTCTCATGGAGCCTGATCGCCGAGCGCATCGGCGCGCGCGCCTATTCGCTCTTCGAATCGCGCCGCGAAAAGCGCGAAATGGCCGCCGACATCGCCATGGGCAAGCAGGCCGCCCGCGAGCGCGCCGAGGCCGACGAGCCCGTGTTCACGCGCGGCGGCGGCAAGAGCGAGCCGTCCATGGCCCCCGCGTCGCCCGACGCCTTCGCCGACGACGAAGACGAGATCCATATCGAGCCGCCCGCCAAGCGGCGCGCGCCGTCGCCACCGGTGCAGATCGAACCCGCGATGACCGAAGTGCCCAGGAGCGATCGCGTCGTCAAGGAGCGCCAGAAGCCGCTCTTCAAGGAGCTGCCCGACAGCAAGCTGCCGCAGGTCGACCTGCTCGACGCCGCGCAGGCGCGCCAGGAAACCGTTTCCGCCGACACGCTCGAGATGACCTCGCGCATGATCGAGAAGAAGCTGAAGGACTTCGGCGTCGAGGTGCGCGTGGTGCTCGCCTCGCCGGGCCCCGTCATCACGCGCTACGAAATCGAGCCCGCCACCGGCGTCAAGGGCTCGCAGATCCTCGGCCTGGCCAAGGACCTGGCGCGCTCGCTCTCGCTGGTGTCGATCCGCGTGGTCGAGACCATCCCGGGCAAGAACTACATGGCGCTCGAGTTGCCGAACGCCAAGCGCCAGTCGATCAAGCTCAGCGAAATCCTGGGCTCGCAGATCTACAACGAGGGCAAGTCGATGCTCACGATGGGCCTGGGCAAGGACATCATCGGCAACCCCGTGGTGGCCGACCTCGCGAAGATGCCCCACGTGCTGGTGGCCGGTACCACCGGCTCGGGCAAGTCGGTGGGTATCAACGCGATGATTCTTTCGCTGCTCTACAAGGCCGAGGCACGCGACGTCCGCCTGCTCATGATCGACCCGAAGATGCTCGAAATGTCGGTCTACGAAGGCATTCCGCACCTGCTGGCGCCCGTGGTCACCGACATGCGCCAGGCGGCCCACGGCCTGAACTGGTGCGTGGCCGAAATGGAGCGCCGCTACAAGCTCATGAGCAAGCTCGGCGTGCGCAACCTGGCTGGCTACAACACCAAGATCGACGAAGCCAAGGCGCGCGAGGAGTTCATCTACAACCCCTTCAGCCTCACGCCCGACGATCCGGAGCCGCTCAAGCGCGAACCGCACATCGTGGTGGTCATCGACGAGCTGGCCGACCTGATGATGGTGGTCGGCAAGAAGATCGAAGAGCTCATTGCCCGCCTCGCGCAGAAGGCGCGCGCCGCCGGCATCCACCTGATCCTGGCCACGCAGCGCCCCAGCGTCGACGTGATCACCGGCCTCATCAAGGCCAACATCCCGACCCGCATCGCGTTCCAGGTGTCGAGCAAGATCGACAGCCGCACCATCCTCGACCAGATGGGCGCCGAAGCCCTGCTGGGCATGGGCGACATGCTCTACATGCCCAGCGGCACCGGCCTGCCGGTGCGCGTGCACGGCGCCTTCGTGAGCGACGAGGAAGTGCACCGCGTGGTGGCCTACCTCAAGAGCCAGGGCGAGCCCGACTACATCGAGGGCGTGCTCGAAGGCGGCACGGTCGACGGCGACGGTGACGGCGACATGCTCGGCGGCGGCGATGCCGAAAAAGACCCGATGTACGACCAGGCGGTCGAGGTGGTGCTCAAGAACCGCAAGGCCAGCATCTCGCTGGTGCAGCGCCACCTGAAGATCGGCTACAACCGCGCCGCGCGCCTGGTCGAAGACATGGAAAAGGCCGGCCTCGTGAGCGCCATGAGCGGCAGCGGCCAGCGCGAAATTCTGGTGCCCGCGCGCGCGGCGGAATAATTCGCGAGGCGATCTCCGATATTTCCGATTCGGTTACGTGCTGAAAGGCAATTTGCAAATGCACGCATCCGGCATTGCAAATCTTCATCAAGACCTACACCTGCCGCAATTCGTGGCGGGTAGGGTGGAAGCCCGAAGCCACAGCTTTCCAAGCAAGGAATCCAAATTGAAATTGCGTCATTGGCTATTGATCGGCCTTCTGTGCTCCGCCAACGCGTGGGCCGGCGGGCTTGAAAGCCTCGAAACCTTCGTGAAGACCGTCAAGTCCGGCCGCGCCGATTTCACGCAGACCGTGACCGCGCCGTCGCGCGAAGGCCAGCCGGGCCGCACCAAGACCTCGACCGGCACCTTCGAATTCCAGCGCCCCGGCAAATTCAAGTTCGACTACCAGAAGCCCTTCGCGCAGAGCATCGTGGCCGACGGCAAGACGCTGTGGCTGTACGACGCGACCTGAACCAGGTCACGCAGCGCGCGCAGGCGCAGGCGCTGGGCTCCACGCCCGCCGCGCTGATTGCCGCCGCGCCCGACCTGAAGGCGCTGCAGGCCGACTTCACGCTCGAGGCCTCCCCCGAGCGCGACGGCCTGCAATGGGTCAAGGCCACGCCGAAGAACAAGGACGGCCAGTTGCAGAGCGTGCAGGTCGGCTTCCAGGGCGATGCGCTCGCGGCGCTCGAGATTCTCGACAGCTTCGGCCAGCGCTCGGTGCTCAAGTTCAGCAAGGTCGAAGTGAACCCGTCGCTGCCGGCCAGCGTGTTCGACTTCAAGGCGCCCGCCGGCGCCGATGTCGTCAAGCAATAAGCTCCGAAGAAGCGTAGAACCGGTTTGGCCACCAGCGCCCATCAACCCCTGGCCGAGCGCCTGCGGCCCCGCACGCTCGGCGAAGTGATCGGCCAGCAGCACCTGCTGGGGCCGGGCATGTCGCTGCGCATCGCCTTCGAGTCGGGGCAGCCGCATTCCTGCATCCTCTGGGGCCCGCCCGGCACCGGCAAGACCACCATCGCGCGGCTCATGGCCGATGCCTTCGACGCCCAGTTCCTCAGCATCAGCGCGGTGCTCGGCGGCGTGAAGGACATCCGCGAAGCGGTCGACCTCGCCACCGCCGCGCGCGACGGGCTCACGCAGCAGCGCACCATCGTCTTCGTCGACGAGGTGCACCGCTTCAACAAGAGCCAGCAGGACGCCTTCCTGCCGCACGTGGAGTCGGGCTTGTTCACCTTCATCGGTGCCACCACCGAGAACCCGTCGTTCGAGGTCAACTCCGCGTTGCTGTCGCGGGCCGCCGTGTACGTGCTGCAGTCGCTCAACGAAGACGACCTCAAGCAGATCGTGGCGCGCGCGCAAGACATCCAGGCCGTGCCCGCCATCGACACCACCGCGGTCGATCGTCTCGTCGCCTACGCCGATGGCGACGCGCGCCGGTTGCTCAACACGCTTGAGACGCTGGCCGTTGCCGCGCGCGCCGAGAAGCTCTCGAACATCACCGACGAATGGCTCCTGCGTGTGCTCGGCGAGCGCATGCGGCGCTACGACAAGGGCGGCGAACAGTTCTACGACACCATCAGCGCGCTGCACAAGTCGGTGCGCGGCAGCGACCCCGACGCCGCGCTCTACTGGTTCGTGCGCATGCTCGACGGCGGTGCCGACCCGCGCTACATGGCGCGCCGGCTGGTGCGCATGGCCAGCGAAGACATCGGCCTGGCCGATCCGCGTGCGTTGCGGCTCGCGCTCGACGCGGCCGAGGTCTATGAGCGGCTGGGTACCCCCGAGGGCGAACTGGCACTGGCCGAGTGCGTGGTCTACCTGGCCATCGCGCCCAAGTCGAACGCGGTCTACAAGGCCTACAACGCCGTGCGCGCCCTCGTGAAGAAGGACAGCATGCGCCCGGTGCCCATGCACCTGCGCAATGCGCCGACCAAGCTCATGAAGGAGCTCGACTACGGTAAGGGTTATCGCTATGCGCACGACGAGGAGGGCGGTTTCGCCGCCGGCGAGCGCTACCTTCCCGACGGCCTGGAAGGCCAGGTCTTCTACGAGCCCGTCGAGCGCGGCCTCGAAATCCGCATCGGCGAAAAGCTGCGCGAACTGCGCCGCCGCAACGTCGAAGGCAACGACTGATACTGTCTTGCAACATGCGCGCAAGCCGTGCATGACCCCACGCGCATACAGCATGAGGTGAGCGGGTAAACCCCGGTCAACACGCACCAAATCAGCGCTGGGGCGTGACTACAATCCCGCCCACAAATCCGCCGGCGACACATGTTGGCTGGTTTTTTGCTTGTCAAGCCGAGGGCGCCAAACCGGTGCTTCGGTGGGTGAATGGCACCCCGCAACGGTGCAACACATAGGGAACGCGTTATGGACATTTTGCTGCAGCAGATCATCAACGGTCTGGTACTGGGCAGCATGTATGCCTTGATAGCCTTGGGCTACACCATGGTGTACGGCATCATCAATCTGATCAACTTTGCACACGGAGAAGTGTTGATGGTGGGGGCTCTGACGAGCTGGACCATCATCGGTCTCATGAAGGACGGCATGCCCAACACACCGGGCTGGTTGATCCTCCTCATCGCGTTGATCATTGCCTGCGTCGTCGCGGCAACCCTGAACTTCGTGATCGAGAAAGTGGCCTACCGGCCGCTGCGCAACAGCCCCAAGCTCGCGCCGCTCATCACCGCCATCGGCATGTCGATCCTGCTGCAGACGCTGGCGATGATCATCTGGAAGCCGACCAACAAGGCGTATCCCAACCTGCTGCCCACCGACCCCATCCACGTGGGCGGCGCGGTGATCTCGCCCACGCAGGTCATGATCCTGAGCGTTACGGCGTTCTCGCTCGTGGTGCTCATGTGGCTGGTCAACTACACCAAGCTGGGCCGCGCGATGCGCGCCACGGCGGAGAACCCGCGGGTCGCCGCGCTGATGGGCATCCGCCCCGACATGGTCATCTCGGCCACCTTCATCATCGGCGCCGTGCTGGCGGCCATCGCCGGCGTCATGTACGCCTCGAACTACGGCATCGCGCAACACGCGATGGGCTTCCTGCCTGGCCTGAAGCCTTCACCGCGGCCGTGTTCGGCGGCATCGGCAACCTCGCGGGCGCGGTGGTCGGCGGCATCCTGCTGGGTCTCATCGAGGCCATCGGCTCGGGCTACATCGGCACCATCACCGGTGGTGTGCTGGGCAGCAACTACAGCGACATCTTCGCGTTCATCGTGCTGATCGTCATGCTCACGCTGCGTCCGTCGGGCCTGCTCGGCGAACGCGTGGCGGACCGCGCGTAAGGAGCAGCGAATCATGAAGAACAGCAAGAACCTGGCTCTCTACATCGTCGGCATCATCGCCGTGCTCGCGCTGCCCCTGCTGCTGCAGATGCAGGGCAACGCATGGGTGCGCATCGCCGATATCGCACTGCTCTATGTGCTGCTGGCCCTGGGCCTGAACATCGTGGTCGCTACGCCGGCCTGCTCGACCTGGGCTACGTCGCCTTCTTCGCGGTGGGGGCCTACCTCTTCGCGCTGATGGGTTCGTCGCACCTGACCGAGACCTTCCCGTGGTTCGCGCAGATGTTCCCGAACGGCATGCACACCTCGCTGCTGATCGTGATACCGCTGGCGCTGGTGGTGGCCGGTTGCCTGGGCGTGCTGCTGGGCGCGCCCACGCTCAAGCTGCGCGGCGACTACCTGGCCATCGTGACGCTGGGCTTCGGCGAAATCATCCGCGTGTTCCTGAACAACCTGGACCAGCCGGTGAACATCACCAACGGTCCGAAGGGCATCACGGCCATCGACTCCATCAAGTTCTGGGGCCTGGACCTGGGCAAGGCATGGAAGTTCGACGGCTTCACCATCTCGTCGGTGTCGCTGTACTACTACCTGTTCCTGGCGCTGGTGATCGCCACCGTGATCATCTCGCACCGCCTGCAGACCTCGCGCATCGGCCGCGCCTGGATGGCCATCCGCGAAGACGAGATCGCCGCCAAGGCCATGGGCATCAACACCCGCAACATGAAGCTGCTGCCTTCGGCATGGGCGCGAGCTTCGGCGGCGTGTCGGGTGCCATGTTCGCGGCCTTCCAGGGCTTCGTGTCGCCCGAGTCCTTCAGCCTGATGGAGTCGGTGATGATCGTGGCCATGGTCGTGCTCGGCGGCATCGGCCACCTGCCCGGCGTGATCCTGGGCGCCGTGCTGCTGGCCGCGCTGCCCGAAGTGCTGCGCTACGTGGCCGGCCCGCTGCAGTCGCTGACCGACGGCCGCCTGGACGCGTCCATCCTGCGCCAGCTGTTCATTGCGCTGGCCATGATCGTCATCATGCTGATGCGCCCGCGCGGCTTGTGGCCGTCGCCGGAGCATGGCAAGACGCTGACCAAAAAGGGCGGCGTGCCCGTCGACCCGACCCACGCGGCCGTGGCCCCGGGCTCGTTGCAGACCCATGCGCCGGGCATCGATTCGCCCGCCGACGAAATGCCGGGTGCGGCTTCGCGTCCCATGTCGATCAACCCCTGAACACAGAGAGGAAGAATCAACATGACGACAACGGACACCATCCTCGACGTTCGCGGCATCTCCAAGCGCTTCGGCGGGCTGCAGGCCCTCTCGGACGTGGGCATCACCATCAAGCGCGGCCAGGTCTACGGACTGATCGGCCCGAACGGCGCGGGTAAGACCACGTTCTTCAACGTGATCACCGGCCTGTACACGCCCGACAGCGGCACCTTCGAACTGGCCGGCAAGCCCTACCAGCCGACGGCCGTGCACGAAGTGGCCAAGGCCGGCATTGCGCGCACCTTCCAGAACATTCGCCTGTTCGCCGAAATGACGGCGCTGGAGAACGTGATGGTCGGGCGCCACATCCGCACCAACTCGGGCGTGTTCGGCGCCATGCTGCGCACCGGCAGCTTCAAGGCCGAAGAAAAAGCCATTGCCGACCGCGCGCACGAACTGCTCGACTACGTGGGCATCGGCAAGTTCGCCGACTACAAGGCGCGCACGCTGAGCTACGGCGACCAGCGCCGCCTCGAAATTGCGCGCGCGCTGGCGACCGACCCGCAGCTCATCGCGCTCGACGAGCCCGCCGCCGGAATGAACCTGACGGAGAAGGTCGCGCTGCGCGAGCTCATCGACCGCATCCGCCGCGACAACCGCACCATCCTGATCATCGAACACGACGTCAAGCTCATCATGGGCCTGTGCGACCGCGTCACCGTGCTGGACTACGGCAAGCAGATTGCCGAGGGAACGCCGGCGGACGTGCAGAAGAACGAGAAGGTGATCGAGGCCTACCTCGGCACCGGAGGCCACTGAAATGACGACAGCAACGATGAGCGAACAAGCAACCATGGACGGCGCGGCACAGGCCAAGGCGGCCGGCAAGACGCTGTTGAAGGTCAACGGCCTGAAGGTGGGCTACGGCGGCATCCAGGCCGTCAAGGGCGTGGACTTCGAGGTGCGCGAGGGCGAGCTGGTCTCGCTGATCGGCTCCAACGGCGCGGGCAAGACCACCACCATGAAGGCCATCACCGGCACGCTGCCGGCCGGGGCCGGGCACATCGAGTTCCTGGGCCGCAGCATCAAGGGCCGCGGCGCCTGGGACCTGGTGGAAGAGGGCCTGGTGATGGTGCCCGAAGGGCGCGGCGTGTTCACGCGCATGACCATCACCGAGAACCTGCAGATCGGCGCCTACATCCGCAAGGACAAGGCCGAGATCGCCAAGGACATGGAGCGCGTGTTCGTCACCTTCCCGCGCCTGCGCGAGCGCAAGGACCAACTGGCCGGCACCATGTCGGGCGGCGAGCAGCAGATGCTGGCCATGGGCCGCGCGCTGATGGCACGCCCCAAGGTGCTGCTGCTGGACGAGCCGACCATGGGCCTGTCGCCGATCATGTGCGACAAGATCTTCGAGGTGGTGCAGACCGTGGCCTCGCAGGGCGTGACCATCCTGCTGGTGGAGCAGAACGCCAACCGTGCGTTGCAGCTGGCCGATCGCGGCTACGTGATGGAGTCGGGGCTCATCACCATGAACGGTGATGCCAAGGAACTGCTGCGCGACCCGCGCGTGCGGGCCGCCTACTTGGGCGAATAGTTAGTCGACCTTGGCGCCAGTCGCCTTGACGACGGCTTCGTACTTGGAGAGTTCGCTCTTCATGAACGCGCCGAACTGCTCCGGCGAGCTGGCCACCGGCTCGGCCAGCAGTCCGGCGAAGCGCGTCTTCGTTTCGGGCGCATTCAGCGCGGCCACGAAGGCCTGATTCAGCTTCACGACCACGTCGTGCGGCGTGCCGGCCGGAGCGACCAGGCCCCACCAGGTGTCGATCGAGAAGCCCTTGAGCGTGTCGGCAATCGGCGGCACCTCGGGCAGCGCGCCGCTGCGCTGCAGCGTCGTCACCGCAATCGCCTTCAGCTTGCCCGAGCGGATGTTCGGCGCGGCGGTGGCCAGGTTGTCGAAGTTGAAGTCGACCTGCCCCGAGATCAGCGCCAGCTGCGCCGGGCTGCCGCCGTTGTACGGAATGTGCAGCGCGAAGATGCCCGCTTCCTTCTTGAACAGCTCGCCCGCCAGGTGCCCCGCGCTGCCGTTGCCGCCGCTGCCGTAGTTGAGCTTGGCGGGGTTGGCCTTGGCGTAGCGGATCAGGTCGGCCACGGTGTTGATGTTCAGGCGCCTGGCGGTGTCGGCGTTCATCACCAGCACGTTGGGCACGCGGACCATCTGCGTGATCGGCGCGAAGTCGGTCGCGGCGTTGAACGGGATCTTGCTGTAGAGCCACGGGTTCACCGCGTTCGTGGCCGTGGCCGCGATGCCGATGGTCAGGCCGTCGGCCGGCGCCTTCGCCACGATGTCGGCGCCGATGTTGCCGCCCGCGCCGGGCTTGTTGTCGATGATGACCGGGCCCAGCGTGTCCTTGACCCTCTCGGCCAGGATGCGCGCGGTGTTGTCGATCGGGCCGCCCGCCGCGTAGGGCACGACGAGGCGGATGGGGCGCTGCTGCTGTGCCATCGCCTGACCGGCGCTCAGCAGGGCCGTGGTGCTTGCGAGCAGGGTGAGCAGGAAGTGTCTCGTTTTCATTTTTCTGGGGTCTTGTCTCAGGGGATGGCCTTGTCGGCCTCGGTGGTGAACGCGTCTGCGAAAAACTCTTCTTCGGGCAGGCCCGCCAGCGCCACGTAGTCGCGCTTGGCCGAGTCGACCACGATGGGCGCACCGCAGGCATAGACCTGGTGGCCCGACAGGTCGGCGAAGTCTTCCAGCACGGCCTGGTGGACGAAGCCGGTGCGGCCGGTCCAGTTGTCGTCGGGCGTGGCGTTGGAGATCACGGGCACGTAGCGCAGGTTGGGCATTT
This sequence comes from Variovorax sp. E3, assembly GCF_016082275.1. Lineage (GTDB taxonomy): Bacteria > Pseudomonadota > Gammaproteobacteria > Burkholderiales > Burkholderiaceae_C > Variovorax. The sequence goes on along the minus strand of NZ_MOWM01000020.1, from coordinate 1,097 downwards.
GCGCCATCTGCTCGCGCACCCAGGCGTCCATGTACAGGTCTTCGGGCCGGCGGCCGCCCCAGTAGAGCGACACGGGCCGCGAGATGCCCTTGAACTGCATATGCTCCAGCAGCGCCTTGATGGGCGCGAAGCCCGTGCCCGAGGCCAGCAAAATCATCGGCCGCTCGGAGTCCTCACGCAGGAAGAAGCTGCCGAACGGGCCTTCGATGCGCAGGATTTCCTTTTCCTTCATCGTGCCGAACACGTGGTCGGTGAACTTGCCGCCGGGCATGTGCCGCAGGTGCAGCTCGATGCCCGTGCCCGGCACGCTCACGGTGTGCGGCGCATTGGCCATCGAGTAGCTGCGGCGCGCGCCGTCGCGCAGGATGAACTCCACGTACTGGCCCGCGTAGAACTGCAGCGGCTCGCCGGCCGGCAGTTGCAGGCGCACCATCATCACGTCGTGCGACTGGCGCGCCAGCGCCATCACGCGCACCGGCATCTTGCGGATCGGCAGCGCGCCGGCCTCGGTGACCTGGCGCGACTCGAGCACCACGTCGCTGGTGGCATGGGCGCAGCAGGTCAGCACGAAGCCGGCCAACTGCTCTTCGGCGCTCAGGGCCTTGCTCTGGTGCGGGCCGAGCGTGACCTCGCCCGAGAGCTTCTTGCACTTGCAGGAGCCGCAGGCGCCGTCCTTGCAGCCGTAGGGGAGGCCGATGCCTTGCCGGATGCCGGCTGCGAGGATGGTTTCGTCGCCTTGCGCCACGAAATGGCGGCCACTGGGCTCGACGGTGATGGAAAAGCCCGCTTCGTGCGGCGCTGTAGCAGTCATCGGTATTCTTCGAGGGGTAATCTCCCGGCACTGCGAACAGCCCGGGAGCAACTGAATTGGGACAGGAACAGGATTTTGCCTTCAATCAATAGCCCCTCCGGCGCCTTGCCGGCCCGCTTCCGGCGCGAGCGCCTCCTGATCGTCGGCTGCGGCGACGTCGGCCAGCGCGTTGCGCGCGACCTGCGGGGGCGCATGCAGCTGGTGGCGCTCACGTCTTCAGCCGACCGCGTGGCCGCCTTGCGAGCCGCCGGCGTGCGCCCGCTCGTGGGCAACCTGGACGACGCCG